>DASRXU010000223.1:0-54164 GCA_035687365.1 Planctomycetaceae bacterium
GGCAGACCTTTGGCTTCAATCCGGCGCGGCTCAGGAGGGACTTGGACAATTTCAACCGGCGGTCGAAGCCTTTGGGACGGCAATCCAGAAAAACCCCGGATCGATTGCAGCCTACGAGGAATCAGCACGAATTCTGGCCGACCGACTGAGCGATGGGCAGGCGGCCGTGTCGATCCTCGGGAAGATGGTCCGCCAGAAGGAGAATCACGCGAAAAGCGAGGCCTACATCGCGCGCGCACGCTTCATTCAGTCCCACGCGGAAGACCCATCGGTTCGAGAGGCGATCTACAAGGCGGGGTTGAAAAGCGGAACGCCGCCGCAAGCCGGGCATGAATCATCCCAATCGCAGCAAGCGATCCAACGCGCCTTCACGGATGACATCAAAGAGGCACTGCGTCTCGCGCCGTCCAGTCCTCGGGCCCTCTTGCTCGCGGCTCAAGCGTCGCTTGCGACTGGCGCCGTTAAAGAGGCCAGCGCGTACGCCGAGCAGGCCGCCAAGCAGGAGCCGTCGAATTCGGAATGTTACCTGGTCTTGGCATCGATTCATCTGCATGAAAAACAGGCGAACGAAGCGGCCGAGTGTTTGAATCGCGGCTTATCCGCCACCGAAAACGCACCTGTGCTCTTATGGACGTTGGCCGCCCTGCGTCTTGAGAACAATCAAATCCCGGAGACGCAGGCCCTGCTCGAACGATTGCGAGCGATCGAAGCCGCTCGGCCACTCGTCCGCTATTTCACGGCGCGGATCCGGATCACCGAATCAAAATGGGCCGAAGCCACTCGAGAGCTGGAAGGTGTGGCAGGCGAGCTCAAGCGTTGGCCGCAGATGGACAAGGATGCCCAGCTTCGGCTCGCACAATGCTATTCGCGACTCGGCCGCGAAGATTGGGCGATCGGCGCGTACCGTTCCGCGCTGCGGATTGATCCCGATTGGCCGCCGGCGCGTGTGGGTCTGGCCGAAACGCTGCGCACGCTGGGACGGACTGACGAAGCGATCGTCGAGCTGCGTCGATTGCGACAACGGCCCGATGCACCGCCGCAAGCCGATCTGGAGCTGTTGCGGCTAGCAATCCAGAAAACACTCACCCTCCCGACAAGCGAACGAAACTGGACTGCCATCGACGCTGAGCTGAGCGCAATCCTCAAGCAGCCCTTCGCCGTCGAGCCCTTGCTTCTCAAGGCCGAAGTCGAGCTCGGCAAGGACCGACCTGACGGGGCGGCCGGAATTCTGCGAGCGGCCCTCACCAAGGCGCCCAAAGATCTCCGCTTGTGGACCGCGCTCATCTCGTTGACGGTCCGGCAGCAGCGCTGGGACGACACTGAGCGACTGCTCGGGGAAATGAAACAGCGGCTTGGCGATGGCGTCGCACTCCGTTTGGCTCGCGCCGCCTATCTCGTTCGTCGATACGGAGCCTCCCGCAAGGATGAGTTGAATTCGCTGGCTGAACCGCCGCCGATTTTTTCAGCGTCCGACAGACTCGATCTGTTTTTTCCGCTGGGGCGGATGGCCTTTTCAATCCAAGACTACGACCAGGCGCAACGGCTCTGGGAACGGGCGGCAGACGGCGAGCCCACCAATTTGCAAATCCGTTTGATGCTGATCGATCTCGCGTGGCAGCGGCAGAAGCCCCAGGATCTGGCCAAGCCGCTGGCCGAGATCGAGGCACTCGAGCAGAACGGGCCGTACTCCCAGTACGGGAAGGCACTACAGTCCGCCGGACTCGCCCAGCAAATGAAAGAAGACGCCGTGCGCCAACAGGACACGGCCTTGACCGCCCGTGCCAACGGACTCTTCGATCAGGCGGCCGCTCAATTGGAAGAGGCCCGGACGCAGTTCCCCGGCTGGTCCAAAATTCCGCTGGTGGCGGCTCAAATTGCCGACTCGCGGGGGAATGCGGACGTCGCCTTAGAACACTATCGCGCGGCTTTCGACTTGGGTGAACGCAGCCCGGTCATTGTAAACAGGCTGCTTAGTCTGCTCGTGGATCGGCAGGAAAACGACAAGATTGAAGCCGTTGTCCGCCAACTGATCGACGAGAAGGTTCCGTTCTCTTCCGAGCTGACGAGCGTCGTCTCTCAGGCGCTGGTGCAAATGGGTGATCGTCAGGGGGCGCTCGCGCTTGCGCGAAAATCGGCGGCGACGTCGAAGGATAGCCGTAGCGTCATTTTGCTAGGGCAATTGCTACGCGTGAACGGCCAACCTGAGGAGGCTGAAACGGAATTTCGCCGAGCGACCCAGTTGGCACCCAAAGAAGTCTCCCCCTGGTTTGCCTTGATGGCGTTTTATTCTTCGAGCGGCAAGCGTGAACTTGCCGCAAGCACTCTTCGGCAGGCGCTTGCCAGCGTTGATCCCCAGCAGGCCTGGGAAGTCAAAGGCTACGCGTACCAATTGGCCGGGAAGTCTTTGGAGGCCGAGGCGACTTATGACGACGCTTTGAAGGCAAGCCCGAATCGCTTCCCGATTCGAAAACTGGCCGTCGAAACGAAATTGCAAAATCGCCACATGGCCCAGGCCCAGTCTCTGTTGAAGGAATATCTTGCGACGGCGCAAGCCCCCAATGAACCTGCGAACGCGGCTTGGGCGCGCCGCACCTTGGCCTTGTCGATGGCGTCCGCCGGCACGTACCCGAGCTACGCTCATGCGCTCGAGCTGATCGATCAAAACCTGAAGCGCGATTCCAACTCGGACGCCGATCGTCGTGTCGAAGCCATGATCCAAGCCTCTTTTCCCACGGTCTCAAGTCGCGACAAGGCGCTGGAGACGCTCAGCCGGCTGGCCGAGCGAGCCAATGCACTGTCACCCGATGACCGCATCGTGATGGCCCGGCTCTATCTGTCGCGTGGCGAATGGGTGCGTGCCTCGCAGATCTTCCGGGAGGTCGTTGCCAAGTCGAAGGATCCCCGTCACCTGGCCGCCTATGTCGACGCTTTACTCGGCCAAAAAGAACTGTCCGCGGCGGAAGACTGGCAGGGGCGTCTCGAAGCGCTCGCCCCCCGCGATTTCGGGACGGTTGACTTGCGTGCGCGCCTGCTGGCAGCGCAGGGGCACTACCCCGAGGCCTTCGACCGTGTCGTCGGTGCTTTGGCGGAAGGGCCAACCAACATGGCGGAAAGCCGGCGCCGCGCGGCCTCGCTGCGGCTGGAGGAACTTGGCGACGAACTGACGCGGCTCAATCGCAAGGCCGAGGCCGAGCGATTTTTTGCACAGGCTGAAACCTTGCTCGGAGGGAAGGAGGGGCCCACACAACGGCCGTCGGTTGCCCATCTGCAATTCCTTGTTCGTCGTGGGCGCGGCCCCGAGGCGCTGGAGGAATTTGATCGCCTCGTCGGCGTCAGCTCGGCGGCCGAACGCGATCAGGCCTGCATGTCCTTGACCACTTGGCAGCTCACCGACCTCGCGCTACTCAATCGCTTGGAGCATTCTCTGGCTCAGGCCGCCGCGCGCTGGCCGACCTACTCGGCTTGGGTTGCCCTGGCGGCGGTTCAGGATCGTTTGAACAAGTTTGACGACGAGGAAGCCAGCTATCGGCGAGCCCTTGCACTCGACGATGGGACGCGAATCGATGCCCTCAACAATCTCGCTTATTTGCTGGCGCTGCGGCAGAAGGATCTGGTCGAAGCGCAGTCTCTCGTTGGCAGGGCCATTGCCCTGGCCGGACCGCGAACGTCGCTGCTCGATTCTCGCGCGCTCGTTGAACTCGCCGCTGGCAAGCCGGAAGCTGCCCAGACCGATTTGGAGGTTGCCACTACCGGTGGCGGGGCGGCGACGCACCTCTTCCATTTGGCCCGAGTCCGCATGGTCAACGGGCAACTCGAAAGCGCTCGGGCGTCCTTGAAGAAGGCGCTTGATCTCGGACTGACAGAGGGGCACTTCAATAAGCTCGAGGCGTCGAGCTTCCACGAGCTAAAGATTCAATTGGAGCCGACACGGGGATGAAGAGATCTTCACACAGCCGCGCTCGATCGAATTACGGACACACCGTTCTTGGCGGCAAAGATTGGCGGAAAGCTATGAATTGTCGCAACTTAGAATTTTAGAAAATGCTTGCGATTTCTACGTTTTCTGATTTGACAGGATATTGCCGATTTGGCAATCTGGGATGAATGTCGGGCGTCCCGCCTTGGGGGGCGCTGGGTTGTTTGCTTCCGAATCGAAGCAATCCGCCGACGGTCAACTAAGGGCCAACGCTGATGCGACGACTCACCTCTGCTCTGGTGCTGCCTCTCGTTTTGACGATGGGGGTTTTTGCCCCCGGTCGCGCGTCGGCATCGCCGACGTGGTTCCAATTCGGTCCCGTCGAAGCGGCCGACGTTGTGACGCTCAACTACGCACCGGGAGGCGAGAACGGCGGTCAATATTACGCCGGCCAATATCAGGGTACCGCCGCCACGACGCAGGCGGGGCTGAGTTCAAGCTCCGCCCAGAAGTTTCAGACCTTCTGCGTCGATTTGTTTCATGAGGCGTCGGACAACCAACAGTACAAGGTCACTCAGACCGCCACGGTGCCCGCGCTGAACAATGGGGCCCAGGTCAATTACCTCTATCAGACGTTCGGTGAATCGAAGATCACCGGCACCTTTGCCTCTGTGGTTGTGAACGGGCAGACGTATCACAACGTGACTGCCAACGATTACGCAGCCGCCCTTCAGTTGTCGATTTGGACAGAGCTCGCGAACAGCGGCAGCACGACCGGCCCGTTCTCGTATAGCGTCGTGACAGGCAATGCCAGCGTGGTTCAGTCTTTGGTGTCGAGCTTCCTCGGCGCGGCAGCCCATTCGACTCAAACGAACGGTTGGTATTTGCAGGGCGATTCCGTGCAGCCCGCCGGTCTGTCGCAGGGCCAGAGCTTTCTCGTGACGCCGACTCCGGCGACTCTCAAGCTCGGCGCTCTCGCCTTGTGCTGCGTGATTCCGGCCTGCTACTGGCGTCGCCGTCGGCAGGCCTAGTTTCGCAAACACGGCTGACGCGGCGATTGTCGCGTCATTCTACGGCGTTGAGGGCCAGTCAGTCTTGCGGCTTGGCGTCTCGCCCTGAATTCTTCTGAGAGGACTCGCGCGCCCCGTGGGCGGGCTGGAGTCCCCTCGAGCTGGGTGCCCACCCACTCGCCGCGTGGCGCGGGAACTGGATGAAGAGTCCGCTTCAGGCCATTGCGCTTCACGACCATTACCGGCTTCGCTTAGCCGGTGACAACAATAGAGTGCGTCGAAATTGCCGTCAGGGTTCCGTCGGTGACCTTGAGCGTGTAGTTGCCCTTCGTCGTGAGGATCAGGTTGCTGAAGGTCGCGATGCCGTTGACGGCGGCGACCGTCGTCGTCGCGTTGCTCGCCAGCGTGCCCGCGCCGGCAGTTTTCGTCACGGTGAGAGTCGAATTGTTCGACGTCACGATGTTGCCGAACTGATCCTCCACGGCGACCTGCAACGTTCCCAGGGGTAGTCTGGACTTTCCGCTACCTGGCGTCGCGATGATCGCGAGCTTGGTCGCCGTGGAAGGTGTGATGGTGATATTGGTCGACGCCGCCTTCGTCAGGCTGCCATCGCTGGCGCCGATCAGATAATTCCCGGCCCTCGTGCATAGCAGCTTGTTGAAGGTAGCCACGCCGTTGACGGCGGCTACCGTCACCGTGCTGCCACTGGCAAAGCCGTTCGGCCCGCTGTTGACGATGACAGTGATCTTGGAAGTATTGGACGTGACAACGTTGCCGAACGCGTCTTCGACCGCGACTTTGATGCCCGGGGTCAAAGCCTTCCCCGCCGTGCCGGTCGCCGGCGTCTGCGTGAATGCCAACTTGCTGGCCACACCCGCGCTCACAGTGATGTTGCCCGAGGCTGCGCTCGTCAAAGCACCCTGCACGCCTTTGACGGTGTAAGTGCCCGCGGTGTTAAAGATCAGGTTGCTGAAGGTCGCGACACCGTTGACCGCAGCTACCGAGGTGGTGCTGGTATTCGCGATCTGGCCCGGTCCGCTGTTGACGGCCAGGGTAACCGCCGATGTGTTGGATTTGATCACGTTGCCGAATTGATCCTCGATCGCAATTTGCAGAGTAGAAACCAACGCCTTGCCGGCCGTTCCCGAGGTCGGTGTCGTGAGCAGGACCAGCTTGGTGGCCGCAGCGGGATTAACGGCGATGCTGCTCGATTTGGCGGCCGTCAGCGCACCATCCGTCGCGTTCAGCACGTAGCTGCCCGCCGTATTGAAGAGCAAGTTGCTGAAGGTGGCTACTCCACCCACGGCGGCGGCCGAAGTGGTGGTTCCGGTTGCAAAACCGGCCGGGCCACTGCTCACGGCCAGCGTAACGGTTGACGTATTGGACGTGATGACGTTGCCGAACGCGTCTTGCACCGAGACCGTAACGCCCGGGTTAAGAGCCTGACCCGCGCTTCCGGTTGCCGGCGTCTGCGAGACGAAGAGCTTGCCGGCGGCAGCGGCGTTGATGGTGATGGGTGTCGACGATCCACTGGTGAGAGAATTGCCGCTGGCGACGAGAACGTAATTGCCCGCTGCATTGAGGATCACGTTGCTGAAAGTGGCCACGCCCTTGACGGCTGTCGCAGAGAGTGTGCTGCCGCTCGCGAATCCGACCGGTCCGCTGCCGACTGCAAGTGTGATGGTCGAGCTGTTCGAGGTAACGGCGTTGCCGTAAGCGTCCTGCACCGCCACGATGACGGCCGGATTCAAGACCTGGCCGGCCGTGCCCGCACCGGGTGCCTGCGAGACGAAGAGTTTGCTGGCCGCTCCCGCACTCACGGTGATGCTGCCCGAGGTCGCTCCCGTCAGCGAACCATCGCTCACGCTCAGGGTGTAAGTGCCCACGGTATTCAGGAAGAGGGAATTGAACGTCGCCACGCCGTTGACTGCGGCCATCGAGGTGGTGCTGCCGTTGGCCAGGCGGGCAGGCCCCCCGGCAACGACCACCGTGACTGTCGAATTGTTGCCGGTAATCACATTCCCCGACGCGTCCTCAATCGCCACAGTCAGACTTACCGCCTGGCCGGCGGTGCCGGTCGTCGGCGCCTGGGTGATGACGAGTTTGCTCGCAGTGCCTGCCACAGGGCTGACGGCAATGCTGCCCGTCGTGATGCCTGTGAGCGCTCCGTCACTAAGGCTCAGTGTGTAAGCACCCGCTGTGTTGAGCATCAGGTTGCTGAACGTGGCAACGCCGTTCACGGCGCTCGCTGTCATGGTGCTGCCCGCGGCAAATCCACCGGGGCCCGACGCCATGGCGACGGTGATCGTCGACGTGTTGCTGGTGACGATGTTGCCGAACTGGTCCTTCACGGCGACTTGCAGTGACGGGGTCAACGCCTGGTTGACGGTGCCCGAAGCCGGAGTCTGCATCAACGACAGCGTGCTCGCCGCGGCCGGACTGACGGTGACGCTGCCAGAGGTTGCCCCCGTCAGCGAACCGTCGGCAACGCGAATCGTGTAAGCACCCGCCGTATTAAAGATCAGATTGCTGAACGTGGCCACGCCGTTGACCGCTGCGACCGATGTCGTCGTGCCACTCGCGAAGCTTCCGGGGCCGCTGCCTACGGTGAGAGTCATGGTCGACGCGTTCGAGGTGACGACATTCCCGAACGCGTCCTGAACGGCGATCTTAAATGCTGTCCCCAAAGCCTGGCCGGCGGTGCCGCTGCTCGGCGTTTGCGTGATCGCAAGCTTGCTGGCCGCCGCGGCGCCCACCGTGATCGTGGCCGTGGTAGCGCCTGTGAGCGAGCCATCGCTGACGCTCAGAGTGTAAGTGCCAGCCGTATTGAAGATCAGGTTTGACAAAGTGGCCACGCCATTGACTGCAGCCACCGAGGTCGTGCTGCCGCTGGCGAAAGTACCGGGACCACTGGCAACCGTCACTGTCACCGTCGAGCTATTCGACGTGATCACGTTGCCTGATGCGTCTTGGACAGCAACTTTGAGCGCGGTTCCCAGGGCCTGGCCGGCGGTGCCGGCGGTCGGCGTCTGGGTAATGGCCAACTTGCTGGCCGCGGACGCACTGACGCTAATACTGCCTGACGTCGCACTCGTAAGCGTGCCGTCGCTGACCTTGATCGTGTAAGCACCGGCCGTATTGAGAACCAGATTGCTAAAGGTGGCCACACCACTGGCGGCAGCGACGGAGGTTGTGCTGCCGCTCGCGAAGGCTCCGGGTCCCGTGGCCACTGTGACTGCGACCGTCGATGTGTTTGATGTGACCACGTTACCGAACGCGTCTTCCACCGCGACTGTGATGCTCGGGCTCAGGGCCTGTCCCGGCACTCCCGAACTCGGAGTCTGGGTGATTGCCAGCTTGCTGGCCGCGGCCGGACTGACACCGAAGCTGCCAGACGTTGCGCCCGTCAGGGTGCCGTCGCTCGCGCCGAGGGTGTAGCTGCCCGCCGCGTTGAAGATCAGGTTGCTGAAGGTCGCAACGCCGGCGACAGCTGCAACCGACGTCGTGCTGCCGCTGGCAAAGGCGCCGGGTCCGCTGCTCACTGCCAAAGCGACGGTCGAAGTATTCGACGTGATGATGTTGCCGAACGCGTCCTCCACCGCAACTTTGAACGCGGTTCCGAGTGCCTGACCGGCCGTGCCACTGGTCGGTGTTTGCGTGATCACCAGTTTGCTGGCCGCGGCCGGACTGACCGTGATCGTGGCTGACGTGACGCCTGTCAGCGACCCGTCGCTCACGCTGATTGTGTAGGTTCCGGCGGTATTGAAGATCAGATTGCTGAAGGTGGCGACGCCGCCGACTGCGGCGACGGAGGTCGTGCTGCCGCTCGCGAAGCTGCCCGGTCCGGTGGCCACGGCGACGGTCACCGTCGAAGTATTCGAGGCAACGATGTTGCCGGACGCGTCTTCGATGGCGATTTTGAGCGAGGTTCCCAATGCCGAACCGGCGTTGCCCGTCGTCGGCGTTTGCGTAATTGCCAGCTTGCCTGCGGTCGACGCGCTCACAACGATGCTGCCCGAGGTTGCCCCGGTCAGCGCACCGTCTGCGACGCTCAGCGTGTATGTCCCGGCTGTGTTGAACGCTAGATTGCTGAAACTCGCTGCACCATTGACCGCGGTGACTGTCGTCGTGCTGCCGCTAGCAAATCCGCCGGGGCCGGTGGCGACAGCCACAGTGACCGTTGACGTGTTCGACGTAACGGCGTTGCCGAAGGAGTCTTCGACCGCGATCTTGAGTGCGGTTCCCAGCGCCTGGCCAGCCGAACCGGTGGTAGGTGACTGCGTAATCGCCAGCTTGCTGGCAGCGGCCGGGTTCACCGTGACGCTGCCCGTGGTGGCGCCAGTGAGCGCGCCATCGCTGACGCTGAACGTGTAGGTTCCCGCCGTATTGAAGATCAAGCTACTGAAGGTCGCCACGCCGTTCACGGCAGCCACCGACGTGCTGCTGCCACTCGCCGAGGTGCCGGGGCCGGTCGCCACTGCCACGGAGATCGTCGACGTATTTGACGTCACGACGTTGCCAAACGTGTCTTGAATGGCAACTTTGAGTGCCGTTCCCAAAGCCTGGCCGGCCGTGCCGCTGCTGGGCGTTTGCGTGATCACCAGTTTGCTGGCCGCGGCCGGGTTTACGGTGATTGTCGCCGTCGTGGTACCGGTGAGCGAACCATCATTGATGCTGAGCGTGTAAGCTCCCGCCGTATTGAAGATCAAGTTGCTGAATGTGGCCACGCCGTTGACTGCGGCAACCGAAGTCGTGGTTCCGGCCGCGAAGGTACCGGGTCCACTCAGCACGGCGACAGTGACCGTCGAGGCATTGGAGCTAACGAGGTTGCCGGAGGAGTCCTGGACCGCGATCTTCAGCGCGGTTCCCAATGCCTGCCCGGCTGTGCCCGATGCGGGTGCTTGGGTGATGGCCAGCTTGCTGGCGGATGAGGCTCCGACCGCGATGCTGCCCGAGGTGGCGTTCGCGAGTGTTCCGTCCGTCACTCTCAGCGTGTAGGTGCCCACTGTATTGAGCATCAAGTTACTGAAGGTGGCCATGCCGTTCACAGCAGCCATGGAGGTCGTGCTACCGACCAAGAATCCGCCTGGCCCACTGGCCATTGCGATATTGACGGTGGACGTGTTGTTGGTGACGACATTGCCGAACGCGTCCTTCACAGCCACTTGCAACGACGGACTCAACGCCTGATTGGCGGTTCCGGACGAGGGCGTCTGGACGAAGGCCAACGTGCTGGCGGCGGCCGGGCTAATCGTGAAGGTGCCGGAACCGGCGGTAGTGAGCGCGCCATCGCTGACGCTGAGCGTGTAGCTGCCCGCCGTGTTCAAGACCAAGTTGCTGAAGGTTGCTACGCCGCTCGTGGCAGCGATCGAGGTCGTGCTGCCGGCGGCCAATCCACCGGGGCCAGTCCCCACGGTGACGGTGACGGACGACCCGTTGGAAGTCACCACGTTGCCGAACGCGTCTTCCACGGCAATCTTGAGCGCTGTGCCCAGAGCCTGTCCCGCTGTCCCGCTTCCCGGCGATTGGGTGACGAGCAGCTTGCTGGCAGCGGCCGGATTGACGATGAAGCTGCCCGTGGTCACTCCGGTCAGTGAGCCGTCAGTGATTGTTAGGGTGTAAGTGCCGGCCGTGTTGAAGATCAGATTGGAGAACTTCGCCAGTCCGCTCGAAGCGAAAACAGATGGCGTGCCGCCGCCCGCGATGCCGCCGGGGCCGGAGGCTACGCTCACGACGACCGTCGATGAGTTCGACGTCACGACGTTGCCGAAAGCGTCTTCCACCGCAACCTGGAGTGCTGTGCCCAGAGCTTGTCCCGCTGTGCCGGCCGACGGCGTTTGCGCGACGGCCAGCTTGCTGGCGGCGGCCGGAGCGACCACGAAGCTCGACGAAGTCGCGCCGGTGTCTGAGCCGTCGCTGGCACTGAGTGTATAGCTACCGGCGGCATTGATGATCAGGTTGCTGAAGGTGGCCACGCCATTCACGGCCTGAGCAGTCACCGTCGTGCCACCGCCCGCGAAGACGCCGCCACTCAGCGTGAGAGTCACAGTCGAGTTGTCGCTCGTGACCACACTTCCCGACTGCAGGACCGACACCCTCACCGCGGTGCCCGTCACACCCGCCGTCATGCCGGACGGCCCTTGCGAGAAGGCGAGCTGCTGAGCGCTGGCGCTTCCCGAGATCGCCAGGTTGCCTGATGTGGCTCCAGTCAAGGAGCCGTCGCTGGCGGTGAAGGTGACAGTGCCTCCCGCGTTGATGATCAGGCCGTTGAAAATGGCCACACCGTTGCTAGCGGTCGAGGTAGCGGTCGTGGTGCCACCGGCGAACGTGCCACCATTCAGCGTCAGAGTCACCGTCGAGCTGTTGTCGCTCGTGATGACGTTGCCGAACTGATCCTCAACCGCGACCATCACGGGCGGATTCAGCTCCTGGCCGGCAACTCCCGTGGCGGGCATTTGGGTGAAGACCACTTTGCTGGCCGCCGCCGGACCGATCGCAATCAAGCCGGAACTTGCTCCGGCGTAGGAGCCGTCCGTGGCGATCAGATTGTAAGTGCCGACGGCATCGATGATCAGATTGCTAAAAGTGGCGACGCCATTGATGGCTTGAGCGGTGATCGACGTAGCTCCGCCCGCAAAGACACCACCGGCAATGGTGAGCGTCACCGTCGAGCTGTCGCCGGTGACCACGCTCCCTGCCTGGTTTTCGACCGAAACTGTGACTGCCGGGGCGAGCGCGGTGCCGGCGGTACCCGCCGTGGGCGTCTGAGTGATCGCCAGCTTGCTGGCCGAGCCGGCCGGCACGAGATCAAACAGATGGTTAGCGTTGAGGCGAATCGTTATGCCGCCCGCACCGATGGCCACATTGCTGCCGAACGTGTTCCAACTCGAATTGGCCTGGAGGGCCCAATTCTGCATCGACTGGGTGGTGAACGTCGTTTCAAAGCCGACCGGAAGATTGGCCAACTCTGCCGTATCTAGAGCGATCAGCTGCGTCTTACTGGCGTTCTGATTGCTGTTGAGGACGACGACGTCCGACGACAGGTCGATCGTCGTGGTGGTTTCGGCGGCGAAGTCATTCACCACGGTTCCCGCGACGCTCCCCGCGAGATGCGTCGTATTCGACCACAGTGCGACGGCGCCCTGCCAGTTGTTGGTGTCCACGCCGCCCGCGCCGATTGTGTTCCCTTCGACGACGAAGCCGGTCCAGTCCGGACCGTTGAACGCGCCCTGAATCAGCACGGTCCCATCGGTGACCGTGTTGTTCATGAGCACGAGGTTCTCGAAGGGGCCGTAAGTGGCGCTATAGGCCTGGCTCAAGAAAGCCGAGCCCGAATCGGTGAACGTGTTGCCTTCAATCAAGAAGTTGGAGAAGCCGGTCGGGTATTGCGGATACAGACCCAAGATCGAGTCGACCATCGACTGGATGTTGTTCGAGAACGTGCTGTTTTGGATGACGACGTTGTTGGCCGTCTCGGAGTACAGAATCGCATATTGATTGTTTTCAAACGTGGTGTTGGTCACGACCAACGACGAAGTGGCCAATCCCAGATAGGCGATGCCGTTCCCATGCGGGTTCGCAGCGTTTGAGCTGGAAATAATGGTCGAATTTTGGATCACCGTGCGTTGCGGCGCGCCCAGGGCGAAGTCTTCTACGCCGTTGTAGATGTCGTCTCCTGGAGAGGTGCCTCCCAGCGTCGTGTTGGCAATGAGCACGTCGCCGGAAATACTCACGGCGTCGGCATTGGTGCTGTAGAGATCGTCATTGATGATGTTGACGGTGCCGATCAGGTTGCCGCCACCGAAGAGTTCCTCACCGCGCCAGTTGTCGATGACGCAGTTGAAGACCAGCACGCCGTCGATCGTGTTGTGCCCGCCCATGTTCAGGGCTTTGTGCGACATGTCCCAGCCGTCGCCGGTCGTCGTGCTTCCGCCGACCGTCGAGTTGCCGGTGTACCCGGCGTTGCCGTCGATGTTCAGAGAACGGAATTGAATGTTGCTGATCGGTGCATTGGTCGAGTCGATCTGGAACATGCCGAAACGGCTGATCTTCGAGTACGAGTCGCCGGTGTTGTTCCAATTGGTGACCGGGTTCTTCAATCCGGGCATGTATCCCGACAGGGTCGTGTTGCTGGCCCCGGCCCCCATGAACACGAGGTTGCTGGTGGTAATGGTGAAGATGGCGGGAAACAACGAATTCGAAAACGTGTCGCCGGGCTGATTATCAACTGCGTAGTTCCCAGCCGGGAAATAGATGATTCCCCCGCCGTTCGCGACGGCCGCGTTAATCGCGCTGCGAATAGCGACGGTGTCGTCGGACGTGCCGTTACCTGTCGCGCCGTAGTTCTTGACGTTGAACACGGTCAGGTTGGGCATCGCGGTCACCGACTGCAGGCCGGCAGGCGCGAGGCTGCTGTCGTTGTAGGGAAGTCCCGGAATCGAGCCGCTGAGCAGCAGCCGCGATTCGAGCGCTTCAAGCGATCGGCCGATGGGGCGACGTGCCCGGCGGCGAGCGCGCGGAGCGCGGTAGAGCCGAGGATTCGAGAGGCGAGCTAGAATCGCACGCCAAGGCGAAATCATGAGTTATCCCTCAGGCCCGGGAAACAAACACACGACGTCACGCAACGAACTTTTCGAGAAGCGCATTCACACGTCGGCCCGAGTCGCAAGTTGCGAGTCGAACCAGGCGTCAGTTCGTGATGACTGACGAATCGTTTGAGGCATTCCAACATTCGGGACACGGCTGTTTCCTCTGCGAATGCTTCGCAGACGGTGGAGCGGTGCGTCCCTGCTGCGCGGTCAAACTCCTTTCATCAAAACGTTAGGCCACGTGGATGTGTGGGACGGCCAAGCCGCGGGGATTCTGGCAGTTTTTTGAAAATTGACGGATTGGTGAAAAACGGCAACAGGCGCCGAGCCGTCACAACCGGAAGAATCACGTCTTTTGCGACGACTGGTATTCGAGGAGAAACGGTGAATGGGCAGTTGATCTACGAGGGGCCCGCGGAAGTTTGAAAGGCACTAGCTCGAAACGTGGATCGTTGCTTGCAACTCTTTCCCGCGCGGGACCGGCATGCGACTGGCTTCGACACTCACACATTCGCGGGAGAACGAGCCGACCGGCAGTCACTGGAAGGGCACCTGTCACATCTCGAAACGCGACCGCGCGCCGTCGCCTTCGCTCGCGATACGCACCGACTCGTTCGCCGACTGGCGGGTCTTTTTTACTCGCCACGGGCGTTCGTCCGTTAGGTGGCGAACCCGTCAGAACAGAATCCGTTGCCGGTCCAGGGCACATGGCTGGCTTGACTCCTTCTGCGCAGAACCTGAACTCCGTTCAAGTCCCACCGCCGATGGTTGGAGAGGCGGCGGTCTAGCAAGCTTTGGCCCTGTTCGGTTTTCCTCGCTGACGAAGCGATCCGTGCTTCGCGCCTCGTGACGGCTTTAGTGCGGGGCAACCGGAAAGTCGCTAACCAGTCTTATCTCAGTTCGTTACTCTTGCCTACGAAATCAAAAAACTCAATTCAGTCGCCGCATTCTTACAAAACGGTCAAATGTTTACAGTTTTTCATCGAAAATCGTCAAGCCAGATTCGCATCCCGGCCCCATCGTGATCCGACGAAGTTCTTATCGCATGTCCACAGAACTTTGCAAACTACCTATCTTGACATTTGCGTGGGTGCGTATTGGGTTAATGGCATTTTCCATTCCGGACTAGGAGCCGAGGTCGATTTCTGATCGAGCGCCGACTTCTCGGGTCTTCGAGGCGTGTACAAATTCGAAATGAGAACGGCCCGATCCGGTTGATCGGGCCGCCTCAATTTTGGAGCTGAAAACGATACGCGGTCCTAGCGCCTCAAATTCGGCTGGAAAAAGTATCCTTGCGTATTCATGAAGACGGTGGGATGACCCGTTCCCAGGATTGTGCCCGGCGGCAACGGCGTCGTCGCGGGTCGGACAGGCGCTGTCGCCTGTTGCAGTACTCCAATTTGCTGTTGTTGAAGCGCGACCGCCGCGCCAAGCTGCAACTGCGGAGCAATCAGCGTCTGGTAGGCGACGCCCGGGTCGAGCCCCGGCTGGGCGAGATTGAGGAACGGACTCACGACCGGATTGTTAATCTGCTTGCTGGCCGGAATACCGAATTGGCTGTTGACGGGCAGCTGGGCCCGCGACGCCTGAGCACCGACGACCAAAACCAAAGCGGCCGTGCCGAGGGCGTTGACTCGGCAAAAAAAGGTCAAGCGGATCCGTCGATTTTGCATCATTTGTTTCCTTGAAGAGGTGGGGTGACGTGGGAGTTGCTGTCGAGCGCGACAGCGAAGGGGGGAGGTGAGGAAGTGAACGTCTAAAGGGCCTCGATGCTAGCGACGTCGATCGCGACCGAGACGCCTTGCTGGAGAAATTGAACCTGCAGGACGAACTTTTGACCACGCTTGTTGCGCACCACTTGTCCGCACAACCCAGCCAGCGGACCGCGAATGATGCGAGCGAGGCTGCCCGTTTGAAGACGCTCTTCGCGGGTCAGCGGTTGATCGGATTGAATCAGTCGATGAATGTCCCGCAACTCGCGGTCGATTTCCTCCTGATCGGTGATGGTCAGCGATCGGATGATGGCCTTATATTCGATCCGTCGGGCCGCCTCTTGATCGTTCAGCAGAATGAAGACATAGCCGGGAAACAGCACCAACTGGGAGCGAACCAGACGGCGTTGGTAGCGTCGTTTTCGCTCCATCTGCGGCAGGTAATAAGCGATGTTTTGGCTACGCAAGTGTCGGGCGACTGCTTTCTCGGTTCGCGGGCGCACGTGGTAGGCACGCCACTCGTGAGCGCTTGCCGATTCTAGGCTGCGCGCGAAAAGATCCAGCGGCCAAAGCGCAGGCTCTCGGTCAAGTACCGGCATCGACAGACTCTCATCGTATTAGTGTCAGCGGCGCGCGGCGGCCGACGAAGCAAGCGACGGCACCGACACATGATTCTTGATCGCGGGAGAGCGGCCGAGATGGGGGGAGGGCAACTGAGAGCAGAGGTGACACTCGCCGAGTGCGCGGTGATTCTCCCACGCCTCGGCGCCACCTGTCAACGGTGAGTTCCGGTGACATATTTGCCATCTCCTCCGCGTCCTTCTGAATTAATTAAATCGGACAGAAATTTCCTAGAGGGTCGCGACTCTCCGAAGGACGAGCGTTGGAAAAAAGGGCGCGCGTGCGTACGTTTTTCGGGCGCTTGGGCAGATGGACGAATCCAAACCGCTAAAAGCCCATTGATTAGACCGAGGCAAGGATGCTCCGAGAACGAGGGGCTCGGTTGCGCGGAAAAAAAACCTCACAGCCTGATCCACCGCAGAAAACAGTCTTGGCAGCAATCGCGTCCTGGTGTATAAGGCCGGTCCCTTCTGTTTCCTTCCTCAAGCTTCCCCAGCAAAATCCGGCAGCCATCCCACTTGGCAATGAAGCCGGCAACCCTTCCAGCCTTTAAGCCACTTCCACTGTCTGAGACTGTTGCTTCTTACTCCCAGCCTGCCTAGTTCCACAAACCTAACCTGCGCTCCCCATTGAAGGCAAGACGAAGATGGACGGCGGAGAGATTCTGCGCTCTCGCTCCGGGCCGCGAACAGTCCGCTTCTACAGCGGGCTGATCGTCTGCGCCATTGCGTTTGCGCTGGCCGGCTGTTGTGCGTGCCCCTTCCGCACTCCGCAGCCGGATCCCTTTGTCGCTTGCGATCCGTCGGTCCCGCGCGAGCAAAGCCGCACCTCGCTGGCTCCTTACCGCGTGATGCCGCCCGACGTGTTATTGATCGATGCCGTCTATAACGTGCGCGGAAATCTGACCCGGCTACGCTCTGGCGATCAGGTCACGATTCGCCTCCTCAAAGGACTCCCCTTAGATCTAGGAGACGAGAATTCGGGAAGCCTGCTGCAACTTGCCGCCAAGCAGCCCGAGTTGCAGGCGAAGATTCTCAATGGTGCTTATGTCGTCGAGTCGGATGGCTCAGTCGATCTTGGTGCCGCTTACGGGAAAGTCTTCATTGGCGGCTTGACGATTGACGAGGCCAAGGTCGCCATCGAAAAATTCCTGCACGACTCGGGAGGTCTCCGCGATCCGAAGTTGTCGGTTCTGTTCACCGACATGACCGGACGACAGGTCGTCGCCGGACAGCACTTGGTTCGTCCGGACGGAACTGTCGGCCTGGGAATTTACGGAGAGGTGTATGTGGCCGGGCTGACCCTGCCCGAAACTCGACAAGCGGTCGAGATGCATCTCTCACAGTATTTGAACAATCCCGTCGTCAGCGTCGACGTGATGGCGTACAACAGCAAGGTTTACTACATCATCGCCGACGGCGGCGGCTACGGTCAGCAGATCGTGCGCCTGCCATGCACCGGAAACGAAACCGTTCTGGACGCCATCGCGCAGATCAACGGATTGCCGCAAGTCTCCTCGAAGAAAGTTTGGATCGCGCGTCCGGCAGCCGAGACCGGTGGACGACCGCAGATCCTCTGTGTCAATTGGCGCTCGATCACAGCCGATGGCGTCGCGACCACGAATTATCAACTGCTGCCGGGCGACCGCGTCTATGTGCAGGCCGACGATCTGATCGCAACCGACAACTACCTGGCGAAGCTGTTTGCACCAATCAATCGTGTGTTGGGTTCGGCCCTCTTGGGCATCTCCGTGGCCGAGGGACTTCAGACCCTCCACAACGGGACCTCGAGCGGTACCGGTACCTTCTAACGCGCGACTGCTCGTACGTTGCCGGATGAACCCTAGCGTGGCTCCCGCACTTCGAACTCAATTCGCACGACTGCGGGCGGCGCAGCGCGATTCGGCGTGCGCTTGAGATCGACCTCGAAAGGCCGACCGATACTGTTGCCGGACGGATCCTCCAATCGGGTCGACACGGCCACGACATAACGGCCAGCCACCCACGCCTGGCGCGGCTCGAACGTCCAGCGTTTTTCCTCGTCCGTCACGCGGACAGTGCCCACCAATTCTGCCGGAGTCAATGCGTGCGGCGCGACATCTACGGGCAGAATTTGGAGGACGCGATCCAACATGGCACGGTCGAGCGCCTTCGGAAACCGGATCGAAAGCGGCTCGTGCGTTCCCGCCGGAGGCGTCTGGATGACCCACGAATTCGTTTCCAGTTGTCGGGCGTCCGCCTTTACGGCGTGAAAAGTTTTGCGGATTCCCTCGATGAGCGGCTGGCCCTGGGCGTCTGGCCAGTTCGCATCGACCGTGAGCGAATAATTCCGGCCGGCGACCAAGATGGGACCCACTTCCTCGCGCGGAACGAGATCATGTTTCACGCGGCCTGGCTCTAAGAGCAGCGTGAGCCGCGTCCCGTCGGGGCTCCAAAGTTCCTGCGGCAGTTCGAGGAACGGGCGTTCCACTTCCGTACCCGCCGTTTCGTCTCGCAGGTGTACGCGGCTGTAGCAGTTTCCCTGGCTCATCGGTGCGGAAAACTGAATGTAAATCCGCAGCAAATTCTCCGGCAATTCCCGACTCGAAGGGTAGATCGCCGCGACCCGAGTGGGAGGGCCGTCGTGCGCGGTCGGCAACACGAACGTTTCTGCGAGACGGAATTCGCTCGCCCGGGCGGCTTCGGCGGGAGGCGAATGGCTGGGAATCGGCCAAGCAAACACAGCTCGGTAAGCAATGCCGCGCTCCAGCGGAAACCGCGGCCGAAATCGGACTCCGTCCCCGGTCGGTTTATACGATCCCAACATCGCCGGCTGCTCGTCGTGCGTCTTGGAGACGACGCGAACACCGAAGATTCGCGGCCAACGCGCGTCGTGCGGCCCGAGCTTGCGCAATTCCGCCGCAATGTCTGGGGAAAGACCTCGCACCTCGAAACAAGCTTGTGGCGTCTGAGACGGAGTCAGCACAAGCGTTGGTTTCACGGTTCGGTGGTCGGCGTCCGTAACACTGCAATTGCACGCCGCCGCCAGCGCACAGCAGACCCAGGCGAGCGTCTTGACTGAGAGAGAAATGGGAGGCCTCGACGGCGCCATTGGTGTTCAATGCTTCTTGAGCGCGGAGATCAGCCGGGCAAACAGCGCAAGAAAGTGCCGAGACGCGAGTTCACGCAGAGATTGAAACATCTCGCAGTTGGCTGCCGATGATGGGAGGAAACGCGTCTCGGCTATTGAAAGTGCTACGGCAACGGAAGCGTGCGGAGGTCAGCTTTGCCCTCTTGTTCGATCAGCACGATCGCGTTCGCGTCGTCGAGTTGATCAAGCTGCGTGACGCCTTTCCAGTTCTTGACCGTCTCGTAAGGCTGGCCGGCCGTATTACGGACCGGTTTGGTGATGCCCTCGCGGGTCAGCAGATCCTCGGTGCTGATTTTCATCACGCCGCGGACTTTGTTCGCCAAGAGCAGGAAGTTCTTGCCGTCCTTCTGATAGGCGATGATGTCGAGCGGCTGATTGCGATTTCCCAGCTCGGCGATCGTCGTGCCGCGAATCTTGACGCCGGGCCGCAGTTCCGACAGGGGAATGCGAACGAGCGGAGTGCAGGTGTACGCCGCGATGATCTGCGGATTGCCGCCGAAGGAGACCGGGACGAACGTGCGAATGGGCGAGCGCGTTTCAAGCTGGCCGTGGCTGCCGTGGAAGATCTCGATGTTCGCGCCCTTGTTGACTTCGCTGAAGGGGTAGGGGATCGATCGCAGGTTGGACGAGAACTCTTCGTTGGAAAGTCCGGCGACGACGACCGCGCCATCGATGTAGGCCAAATCGGTGATGGCCTGGGTGCGGTTATTGCGACGTCGGCGTCCTGAACCTTGCTCCTGATCTTCCGGCGGGTTGGGGAGCATCGCCTTCGAGAACGCGACGTTATCGAGCGCGAATTCGTCGATCTTGCCGGTGGCGTCGACACGGACGATGACGGGCGCCGCGTCGCCACCGCGTCCGCGCGCGACGGCAACGTACACCTTGCCGCTGGTCGGGTTGACGGCGACGTCCTCAATGCGAATTTGATCGGGACTGGTCCCGAGCAGCGCAGCGATTTTCTGATTGATACCGTCGACATTGACGGAGGGACGTGAGTGTTTGGCGCTGGCGGCGTCGCTCGTTTCGACGGCGAAGATGGCTGCCCCCTTCGGATCGCCGATAAACAGCACCCCGCTAGGGCCGAAGGCCAGAGGGCCGGACGACCTCAGCTCAACCTTGCCGTGTTGTTCGGACTTAGGCGCATTGGCCCCTGCGGCGGTCGCCGCCATTACGCCCACAGCCATTCCCACCAGAGCGCTTCGTAACTGCATCGGATGTGCCTTTCCCGAGAGGTGTACCAGCTTCGTTCCGCGGCGCCTTTCATCAATACGCTGGCGCCGCCAGCCCGTCAATCATGGCGGGTCCTCCGGCAATTTCCTCACAGTCTCACGTGGCTGGGCGGCGTTAAGAGCGGCAAACAAAGCAGGCAGGGATGGTCTCAACCGCTGGCCCAAGATTCAGACGCGGGAAGCCCAAACCTGCACCAACCAGCGGAAAGCCGAAGAGGGTCGTTTCATCGCCGGCGAGCCGACTTGCAAGATCGCGATCATCAAACGACGCGCGGCCGCTGAGTTTGGCTTGTAGCGATAGGCGCGGCGCGATTCCCGCGCTTTCTGTTGAAGGGAGTGAGACGTCCTGTTCGAAGTGGCTCAGAGCCCGATTTCGCAAATCACTTCCGCCCAATTCGTGGCGCACGGCACTCATTGAAAACAGCCTGGAAACTCTCGTCGCAAACAGCAGCGGTTTGCTCAGAGCGAGCATCTGTTGGCCTTGGCCCATAGCCCTCTTTTGCAAGCGTTTGGTTCGAACGATTCGCGCATGGCTCAACCCAAAGGCGATCTCGACCACATTCGCCAGGAGACTCAATCGGCTGGAGGACAGACCTGGCCCGTGAAATCTTTCCGAATTGTCTTTAGCGTTGGCCGAAAAAGTCCTAATCCGTCGGTCCTCGCACTGTGTACCGGGATCCGTTGGGTTCTTAACAGAATCGCTCCAACGTTGTCCTGGTTGCTATGGATCGCTGGGTTGCTCGAAAGACCGTTGGACTCGCTTTGCGGGCAAGCGCCGACTCGAGCAATCGCCCAATAGGCTATGCATCAGGAGCTGCGGGCTCTCACAACTGTTCCCAAGCCATTGATTTGACTGGACACCGTCAAAGCGGAAGGGCTTGGAACGGGGGCCGCCAAGCTGGAGCCAGTGAGGCGAAATCGTGGCCAGCCTTTCGATAGCGGCTGACGGAAACGGGTAACTATGAACAGCCGATCGGCGGGGCGAAACTGTTGTCCTTTTTGTTGTCCAGGATTTCGCTTAGGAATAGTCGACGTGCGTTTGGAGCGGCAAAACAAGTGCACTCGGAGGGATTCGAACCCCCAACCCTCGGTTCCGAAGACCGATGCTCTATCCGTTGAGCTACGAGTGCATCATGCGATCGGGTTGACACAATGTCTGCGACCGAGCGCACGGCTCGAATGTATCGCCGCCGCTGCACGGCCGCAATGACTGGCGGCACTGATGACGCGGGCCGGCAATCGGCCTGCGCTAGGACGCCGGAAATCGCTTCTTGCGACCCCCTCTCGCGTTCAGCAAAATGGGGTTACGGCCGAAACCCTCGAACCTGCCAGAGCCTTGATCAACGATGCGATTTTTCATCGGCACCAGCGGTTACAGCTACAAGGAATGGAAGGGGAGCTTTTATCCCGAGAAAATGCCGGCGAAGGAAATGCTGAGCTTTTATGCGCAGCACTTTTCGACGGTCGAGATCAACAACACGTTCTACCGCATGCCCGCGCCCAGCGTCCTGGAATCATGGGCCAGCCAGGTTCCGCAGAAGTTTCGCTTCGTGCTGAAGGCGCCGCAAGCGATCACGCACTTCAAGCGGCTCAAGGAAGTCGAAGAACCGATGGAGCGGTTCGTCCAAGTGGCCGCCGTGTTGAAGGAACGGCTAGGCCCTTTGCTCGTTCAGTTGCCGCCCAACTTCAAGAAGGACCTTCCGCGGCTCGAGCGGTTCCTCGATCTGATTCCAGCCGGCACGGCCGTAGCGTTCGAGTTTCGCCACGAGAGCTGGTTCGACGACGAGGTGTTCGACCGCCTCCGCGCGAAGTCGTGCGCGCTGTGCGTGGCCGATTCGGAGGATCTCCCGGCCCCCGACCTCGTCAACACGGCACCCTGGGGCATGCTCCGGCTGCGGCGCGAGACCTATTCCAAGCCGAAACTCGTCGAGTGGCTCAACAAAGCGAAGTCCCAGAAATGGGACGATGCCTACATCTTCTTCAAGCACGAGGACTCGGGAACGGCCCCCAAGTTCGCCAACCAGTTCTTGGAATTGTTGGGCCCGTAAGACCGAGCATGAGGACGATGCGCGCTAACGGCGCTTGATAAGGCGCAGTAGCAGCAGCAGAATTATTGCTCCGAGCGTGGCAGTTATCAGGCTCCCGAGTAGTCCATCACCGATTTGCCCAAACAGGAAGCCTCCGAGTAGCGCGCCGATCACACCCACGACGAGGTCTCCGAAAATGCCGAAGCCTCCTCCTTTCATGATCTGACCCGCCAGCCAACCGGCCAAAATACCGATGATCAAGAACCAAATTAGGCCCATTCAGACGTCCTCCAAATAAGTTGCGCATATAGCCGACGAGGTTCGGGCAGATCGTAGCCACCCGGCTATATGTTGTCACGACGAATCCCGAACACGAAACTCAGTTCACGCGGTTTCATCGGATCGTTGTGAGGGCATCGCTCAACGCTATTCCAAGTTGTCGCGCGCTCATGCAACGATCGTCCGGCGATTTTTCCAGGCAACGGACGCAGATGTTGTTGAGTTGGACCGGCAAGTCGGGCCGCAGTTCGTTCGGCGATCGGACCGCCACGCCGGAGACGACTTGCGCAAGCACATCGGCAAGGGTTGCTCCTCGGTAGGGTGGCTCGGCGGTCAACAGGTTAAACAGGACGGCACCCACGCCATAAACGTCGGTCCGCGGACTGATCGAACCCCACCAGCCGGAGACTTGTTCGGGTGCCATGAAGCCGCACGTCCCTTCGATGCGTTCGCTCAGCCAAACGTCCGCGCCGATCGATCGGGCCAGGCCAAAGTCGGTAACACGCACCTGCCCGCGTTCATTCAAGAGAAGGTTTGCTGGTTTGAGATCGCAATGGATGATCCCGTGTTGGTGTGCGTGTTCGAGGGCTTCGCAGGCCTCGACCATCCATCGCACCGCGGCTGCAATTGAAACCTGACCCCGAGTGATGCGATGCGACAGGTCGCCGCCTGGGACTAAATCCATTGCGAGGAAGTAGCCGCCTCCCGGGGTCTTTCCGACGCCATGGATCGGAACGATTCCCGGGTGTTGCAACTGCGAAACGGTTCGCGCCTCGCCGATAAACCGCTCGACAGCCTCGGGATCTTGCTGGAAGGATTTTCGGAGATATTTGAGCGCGACCGGCCGGCCGAGACTTCTCTGCCAAGACCGATAGACCCTTCCGAATCGGCCCGCACCGAGCATTTCTTGCAGCAGATAGTCGCCGTAAGAGAGTGGCGCGAGCGAATCGGGAATCACAGGTGGCCGCGTGTCTGGCACCTTCTCGCGAGCGATCCGCGAAGTCGTCTTCGGCAGGTCATCCAACTCGTTGCGAAGCTCGCGATCGACTCGTTCGAGCTGCGCTCGGATGTTCGGGTGCTGCTCCTCGTAAGCTCGCGCGAACTGGTTGAGACTCGGCTTGTCACCCCATCGGCGCCTTACGCGATATTCTTCCGCGATCAGGTCCCGCTGCAATTGGAGCGGCATTGGCAGCTCCGCGAACTTGGCGAGGTAATCGGCGAGCGTCCACGGCAGCCGAGCCGGCGTTGAGTCCGCTGCGCGCCAGCGGAATTCGAGATCGACGCAGATCAGCTCGGCCAACAGGCGCTGTCGATCTTCTGTGTCCTGGTAGCGGCGCAGAACGTTGCCGATGTCGGGCTCGTCGCCGCGCTGCCAGGCTCGCTCGAACTCCAGGATCAACGACTCGAAGGACGGCTCATTATTCATCGGCGGCGCGATCGAGCTGTTTGCACAGGAGATGCTCAACCGCGGCCAGTGTCCGACGAACGGTGCGTTCCGAACGCCCCATATTGACCGCGATCTCGGAATGAGATCGGTCCTGAAGTCGCAATTCGACGACACGGCGAGCAAACGCATCGAGTTTTGAGAAGAACGCCTCCAGTTCGTCGGCAAGAGCGATCGCCTCTTCCGGCGAGGGCTCGCGCGAGAACTGCGATTGCTCCGCCGGAGAAGGTTCTGCGGCCCGCTCCGCCAACGCGCGACCTTCGGCCCGCTGCTTTCGGGCCTGTCGGTAAAGTTTGTGCAACGTGATCGCGACGAGCAGTCGCCACAGGTCGCCGCTGCGCCGGAGCGTGAATCGTCCATCGCGGGCCCGGATGAAAAAGCTCCGGTAGGCCGAGAGGACAACGTCCTCGGGGTCGGTGCGGCTGGCAAGCGTCGGGGAAAGGCGGCTACGCGCTAGCAGCGTCAACCGAGCGACGTAACGAGCGAAGAGTTCCTCGGCGGCGCGTTCGTCGCCGCCGCGATATCGTTCCAAAATCTCGGCCGACGTTTCCTCTAACGGCATGGCCATCTCGACTTTGTCGTCGGGCTTCGTTCGCCTTCGCCGATAGCGATCCAGATGCAGCCTCTGGCAATTTTATCCGAATTCGCGCGTTGGGGTCGCTTTCATGTCCGGGCAGTCGCCCGAGAAGGCATCTACCGGCAGAGAACGCCTGCGAATGTCGACTCAACAATCGAGGTGCCTGATGACCTATGTTGTCACTGAGCCGTGCTTCGGCTGTAAGTACACAGATTGTGTCGTGGTTTGCCCCATGGATTGCTTTCACCAAGGGGAACAGATGCTGTTCATCGACCCGGTCGAGTGCATCGACTGCGATGCCTGCATCTCCGAGTGTCCGGTCGAGGCGATCTACTTCGAGGACAACGTCCCGGAGCAGTGGCAGGCTTATATCGCCCTGAATGCTGAAATGGCTCCCAAATGCCCGCAGATCGTGGAACGCAAGGAGCCGTTGGCGGATTGCCGGAAAACGGCCTGAAGCCGCTAGGCCTAGTTCGAACGTGTCTCTGCTCGACCGGAAGAGATCGAACGATGCGGGCAATCACCTTCCGAGGCTCGGCCGGCGCCTTACAGCTGCACCGCGACCACGCGAAAGCCAATATGGTCATAGCGTCTCGCGGGTTCGAATCGCTGTCGGAACGCGGAGCGCGACGGCCAGCCATCGTCTGTCCAACCGCTGCCCCTTCGGGATCGCGAGTAATCTCCCGTGCGATTTTTGCTGCCCAGCACATTCGAGAGGTCGGGATCCGTGCCTCCCGGCAATCGATTGTGAAACCAATCACGACACCATTCCACCATGTTGCCGTGCATGTCGTGCAGACCCCACGCGTTGGGCGGATAGCTGCCGACTTTGGCGGCCCGATTGAGCGACGGCCCCGGCTCGGCCCCGTTGTAGGGCTTGCCCTTAAAGTTGGCCTGCTTGCTGCTGATCTTGTCACCGAAGGCGGTCGCCGTTGTCGTTCCCGCGCGGCAGGCGTATTCCCACTGAGCTTCTGTGGGCAAGCGGAACTCCCATCCGCTCGGCAATTCGCCCGACGCGCGGCCCTTCTCGGACAGCTTGCGACAGAAATCGACCGCTTCGGGATAGTTGACGTTGTAGACCGCGAAGTCGTCTCCTTCGCCGCCGCCCGGAGTGAGCGGCCCAGGCAGCGTGCCGACAATCCGCTTCCAATCACCCTGCGTGACTTCGTACTTGCCGGTCCAAAAACCCTTCGACAGGGTCACTTCGACCTGATTTTCGCCGGGCCGCCGCTCCGGTTCGGTGCGCGGACTGCCCATCGTGAAATGTCCGGCCGGACACCAGCAGAGCTTCACGCCGGTCACCTGACGCTCGTCACCGGCCTTAGAGCCGACAAATGCCTCCGGCGCCGCTAGGCGACTGGGATGATCGTCGTCGGCTTGCGAATCGACTCGATCGCCGAGAATTCCCGCGCAGGCAAGGAGGATCGCCGCATAATGAGGGGAAAACGACATAACGGGTGAGTCCACAGCTCATCGCACGACTAGAAGCCGATTGTATCCGGTCGACCGGCTAGCAGCACTTTCGATTTTGCGGCACGCAAACTGCATCGTGCTGCCCATCGTTCCTGCCCGTCCTGCGGCCAATCAACACTGCACCCATCTTGCTCATCCGCGTCGGCTACGAAATCGCTTTCCGTTTCTCACAGCCGACGGCCGTGTTGATGCTGCTTTACGTACACCCGTCGCGATCGGCGTCGCTGCGACAAGCCGAGCGCATCGAGGTCGAGCCCGCGATGCCGGTGTCGGATTTTGTCGATTCGTTCGGCAACCGTTGCGGTCGCGTGTTCGTCCCGGCCGGCCGTGTGGTGTTCCGCAATGATGCCCTCGTCGAGGACAGTGGCCAGCCCGATCCGCAGGTGCCCGACGCGCAGCAGCACGACGTCCGTGATTTGCCCGAGGACGTTCTACGGTTTCTGTTGCCGAGCCGCTACTGCGAGGTCGACAGCGAGTTGAAGGACGTCGCTTATTCCCTCGTGAATTCAACGGCGCGGGGTTGGCCTCGAGTCCAGGCGGTCTGCGATTTCGCTCATCAACATGTTCGTTTCGACTACAAACTAGCGCGGGCCAACCGCACGGCTTTGGAGACCTTTCGCGAAAAGGTGGGGGTCTGCCGCGACTTCACGCATCTGGCCGTCACGCTTTGCCGCTGTTTGAACATTCCGGCCCGTTATTGCACGGGGTACCTGGGCGACATCGGCATCCCGCCGGTGCCTTATCCCATGGACTTCAGCGCGTGGTTTGAGGTCTTTCTGGACGGAACGTGGTGGGCCTTCGACGCGCGCCACAATGTGCCCCGCATCGGCCGCATTCTGATGGCCCGCGGCCGCGACGCCGCTGACACGGCCCTGACGACGACCTTCGGTGCGAATGAACTGGATTCGTTTACGGTCTGGACTGATGAAGTTGGGGAGCCGGGCTGACGAGCACCCAATAGCGCGCCTCGTCGATGGCAAGCATGAGAAATTGCGGAAGGATTGGGCACCCGTCGCCTAGAGCCTTGGCTGACGCAAACGCCTGAACGCTCGCCGGCTTAGCCTTTTGGCTTCCCAGCTTCGAGCAACGATTCTACTTCGTCGATGGTCGGCATCGCCGGCTGTGCGCCCGGGCGGGATGCGGCTAGTGCCCCCGCGGCGCAGGCGAATCGCACAGCGTCGGCGATGGCGACTCCTTGGGACAACCGGACTGCCAGGGCGGCGGCGAAGGCATCTCCGGCGGCCGTCGTGTCGACGGCGTTAATGTTGAACGCGGGGATGAGCAATGGACTCGAGTCCGGCTCGCAGAGGACCGCTCCCCGCGCTCCGAGAGTGACGATGCCATGCTTCGGACCGAGCGATCGCAAGCAGCAGGCTGCGCGCTCGGCGTCGACCACGGTGTCAATTCGCACGTTCGTGAGCGCCAGCGCTTCCGATTCGTTCGGGCACGCGACCTCGACTTGCAGCAAGTCAGCGAGGCTCGACGAACCATCGGCGCCAAATGCCGGAGCAGGGGCGGGGTCGAGAATCACTGGAGTGCCGCACTCGCGGGCGAATTTAACCGCTGCGATTGTCGTTTCGAGTGGCACCTCGAGTTGCAGCAGGACCATGTCGGCTCGTCGAATGACTTCGCCGGCGGCGAGCACGTCGTCGGGTGTCAATCGGCCGTTGGCGCCCGGGACGACCAGAATGGCGTTTTCGCCGCTGTCTTCGACTGCGACGACGGCCAGTCCGCTCGCGCAGTTGGGCGTGGTCAGGATCCAGTCCACGCCGACGCCGTTATCTTGCAGGCCCGACCGCAGTCGTTGGCCGAATGCGTCGTCGCCCACGCGGCCGATCATCGTGACTTCCGCACCGAGCCGGGCGGCGGCCACTGCCTGATTGGCACCTTTACCGCCGGGGAGTTCCGACACGTCGCGGGCTGAAATGGTTTCGCCGGGCCGCGGAAGCTTCGCGCAGCGCACGACGAGATCGGTGTTGATCGATCCGACGACAGCGATGCGCGGGCGAGTCATGATGCGAATCTTTGTAGGGTGGGACTAGGCCCGCTCCGGGCCGACGGCCCACCGTTTGTCCACAACCATGGTGGGCCAGCGTCCGCCTTCCGCGGACTTGTCCCACCCTACGGCAGATCGCCTACCAATGCATCACGAATCCACCGTCGACGTTGATCGTTTGGCCGGTCACGTGCTCCGCCCGATCGGACGATAGAAATACAATCATGTCGGCGATCGCCTCGGGCGTCTGCCACTTGCCGAGCGGCACGACCGCTTGGATCTTTCGCGCGGCCCAATCTTCATAAGTCATTCGCTCCGCCGCGGGCGCTTGGTCGTACCAAGCTTGCCAGACGCCTTTGTTCAAAGTGGTCGGCACCATGCCGGGACAGACTGAGTTCACGCGCACACCATGCGGTGCGAGGTCTTTGGCCAGGCACTGGGCGAAATTGATGTTGGCCGCCTTCGAGGCGCTGTAAGGCGGATCGGTTTGCGAGCCGATCTGGCCGGCGACCGAGGCGATGAACACCATCGTCCCGGTTTTCCGTTCGTACATGTGCGGTGCGACGACATGCACGACGTGAACCATGCCCAGAATGTTCACTTCCAGCACGCGCGGCCAATCGGACGGCTCGAGATTCGTGAAGGGAAACCCGAATCGACCCGAGCCGATGGCGGCCGCATGCACGAGGTGCTGAATCGGTCCCAGCGCTTCGACGGTTTTTGCGAAGGCTGTGCGAACGGAAGCTTCGCGGGCGACGTCGGCCGCGACGCCGAATGAGCGGACGCCGAGCTCGGCGATTTCCGTGGCAGCGGATCGGGCCGCGGTTTCGTCGACATCCCAAATGCCGACGCTGGCCCCCTCGCGAGCAAAGGCCAGCGCAGTCGCCCGACCGATTCCATTCGCGCCGCCGGTGACGACGGCCACGCGGTTTGCGAGATGCAAGTCCATGGAATCCTCGTTGCGACTTGCTCAGCCAGCGCGCCGGCGTCTAAGGCGAGCGGTCCGCCGCGGCGGATCAGCCTGCCGGTTCCTCAATTTCTATTGGCGACTCAACTCTGATCGACGACTCAAAAGAATCGGCGGGCTTACGCCCGCCGTTCGCCAAGTCGATTCGCGCTTACTTCGTCTTCGGGTTGGCCCAGCCGATGATACCGACTCCAACGCGGCCGCCCGCGGCGCCGGTCGGTTGAACGAACGTGTCCGCCTTTTCATGGACAACAATGGAGCGACCGATGATCGATTCGCCTCCGGTGAGTTTGATCAGTTTATCGTCTTGATCGACGACGGCGACGCCCTCGGAATTGGCCTCGATATTGCCAAGGTCACCTACGTGCCGAGTCGTGGCGTCCGGAGCACCGTGTTTCATTGCGTGGGGGTTGAAGTGTCCACCGGCCGATTCTCCTTTATCGCTATCGGACAGATCGCCGAATTGATGAACGTGAAAGCCGTGCTTGCCCGGCGTCAGGCCGCTGATCTTGCCACTGATGTGTACGTGGTTTCCGACCATATCGAAGAGGAGCGTTCCCGTGACGCCGCTTTTGGCGATCGGTTCGAGCACACAGACGGCCCGCGTGCCGTCGCCCGCGATGGCCATGCGGGAACGACCTTGGGCCTGAGAAACGTTGCAAGAGCCCAAGGCGACAACTGCGGCCGACAGCAACAGAGAGAAACAGGTTTTCATGCGACTCATCCTTTCGTCTGCGGTTGTAGAAGCGAGGCTGCTGGAGGGGTCATTCTACTGCGATGGCCGCGCCGAAAACAGTTGCCCGCCAACCCCTACACGAGTTGCCCCACTCGTCACTGGCAGTGTGGTCAAGGCTGACAATTTGGAACGTTGAGTCGCGTCGTCATCCGTTCTAGGATGCTAGCGGCTGAACAACCCCACGCGTGAAGGCCTCCCGAGGACATTCCGATGCGATCCCGCCGAAACTTGACCTGTTTGGTTTGCCTGGCTGTATCGTTCTGTTCCCGCGCTTCGGCCGACGACGCGGCACTGCGCTGGAGTGGGGACGTCGACGCGGGCGCGAACAAGTCGCTACGGCCCATCGTATTCGTGCATGGGTTTGCCGGCTCCGGCGAGCAGTATGGGCGGCCGGCCAAGCTTTTCGAGGCCAACGGGTATCCGCCCACCTGGATCAACGTTTACGACTACAACTCGATGGGCGCGACGGGCGGCTCGGAGCCCTTGGACAAATTCATCGACGCCGTCCGCGCGCGCACCGGCTTCGACAAAATCGACTTGATCGGACATTCGCGTGGCACAAGTGTCAGCAAAGAATATCTGTCGGACCCCAAGCGGGCCGCGAAGGTCGCGCACTATGCGAACGTCGCCGGGCGTTCGGCCGGAAACGAGGGGGGTGTTCCGACGATTGTGATCGGCTCGAAGGGGGACAAAATGCTCGGGCCGGGATCGGCCAAGGAGGGAGCGAAGCACGTCGTCCTCGAGAAACCCGACCACGTTGGAGCGGCGACGTGCACCGAATCATTCGAGCATGTCTTCTCGTTCTTCAACGATGGCAAAGCGCCGAAGTCGCTCGACGCGACCCCGCAGGAACCGGTCGCAGTGGGCGGCTACGCAAAAGTCTTCGGGCCCAACAAGCCACTCGAGGGCACGACCGTGGAGGTTTACGAAGTCGCCGCTGAAACCGGTCGGCGGATGCATGACCAGCCGGATGCCAAGTTGACCGTGCGCAATGATGGAGCCTGGGGGCCGTTCCGTGCCAAGCCAGGGCAGCACTACGAATTCTGCGTGACTGCGCCGGGCACGAGCCGACCGATCCACTATTACCGCGAGCCATACGACCGCACGGATTTGTTGGTCTATCTGAAAACGCGCGACCCGAAGGCCGCGACCACCGTGCAACTCGACAAGGCGCTCAACCTCACCGACGAGTCTTCGCTGATGGTCGTCTCACAACTCAACGGAGCGATCGTCGCCGGCCGCGACAGCCTGAAGGTCAACGGCACAGAGATCGCGACGGACAAAATCGCCCCCGAGCGCGGCACCAAGGTCGGCTTCTACTTGTTTGACGCGAATCAAAACAAGAAGACCGATGCGACGCTTCCCGAAGGCCAGATGTGGAACTCCCCGTTCATTACGGCGGCCGACGTTTATGTTCCAACGGCCAAGCCGGAAACGATTACATTCGAATTCAATGGCCACGTGCTGCACGTTCCCAATTGGAAAGGAGCCAGCGAAGGGCAGATCTTCGTTTCATTCAATTAATAGTGAAGGGTGGTCGACTCACTGCTTTCGCAGCGAGGCACGTTCGTAGCACGGCTGGGCGCGGAGTGTGGGGATGGCGGTAAAGAGTTTGAAAACACTCGACATGCGGACGCGACGGCAGTGGCGAAATTGGCTGCAGAAGAATCATACTTTGGAATCCGAGGTGTGGCTCGTCTTTTACAAACGCCACACGAACGCGGCGTCGATCCTCTACAGCGACGCAATCGACGAAGCACTTTGCTTCGGCTGGGTCGACAGTCTCGTCAAGCGGTTGGACGAAGACCGCTACGCCCGCAAGTTCACTCCCCGCAAGCCTGACAGTCGATGGTCGACGATCAATCGTCGACGTTACGCCGAGCTAAAGGCCGCAGGCCAGCTAGCGCCCGCAGGACTGAAGCGTCCACCGACGGACCGCGACGGCGACGCGCCTCGACCCTCGATCGCGGTCCTCCCGTCTTATATGGAGCAGGAACTGAAGACGAACGTCCGCGCTTGGGAGTTCTTCGAGAAACTGGCCCCCTCGTGTCGCCGGAACTATATCGCCTGGGTCGATTCGGCCAAACGCGACGAAACGAAGCAGAAGCGGCTCCGTGAAATGATCGAGCTTTTAACGGCGGGCAAAAAACTCGGCCTCAAGTAGCGAGGCGGATGGGTCGACACAGGCCTCAGCTATCGCCGTCGGCTTTGGACGAACCCTTTCCATCGCGTCGCCCAAAAATCTCAAAATCGCCGTGAACCAACGGCCATCGTGTCGCGTCTAAGCGAGAAGAGAGCTCGCGGGGCTTGGTGCCAAGCGGCTGGCGGCATCGACATTTGCACGTTGGAAGCGAATCCTTCGATGGCATTTTTGCGGCCCAGTTTAATCCAAGAACGCATGTGCGCGGTTTATTCCGCCCAGCGACGAAAATCGCAAGGTGGGAATACCTCCTTGCATCCATTGCGCTTGTGACACTGGCCCATTCCTCTGGAGAGACAATCCACGGCCCGGTGTCAAAAACGCCGGGCTTTTTTGTTGGACGGTGAGGGGCTCCCCATGTTCACGAATTGGGTCGGTAGCTGAGACGGTGTAGCACCTGGCTGAAAACCAGGAGACGAGGATTCGAGCGCCTCTCGACCCACTTGCGATCAGGTTGCGCGCCGACGGAAAACACAATCGGCTCGTTCGTCTAACGGTCAGGATTCCGCTCTTTCACGGCGGCGACGCGGGTTCGAATCCCGCACGAGTCAATTTTGGCAGGCAGGAAACGAACTCGGGCAGAAAAAGATTTCGGGATGAAGGGCTCCGGGCGCCCGCGTGTTTCGGGAACACGAGCAAGCTGGTTCGATTCCAGTCATCCCGACTTGTGAAGTGGACAACTATCACGCTCGGTAGTGCAACGGGAGAACGTCGCTCTGATAAGGCGAAAACGGTGGTTCGACTCCACCCCGAGCGACTTTTGGTCCCTTTTTTCGGAGACAAAAAAGTGAGCGATACTCGCCGTTTGAAACGCAGCCACGGCCAATCGGGGGGTCGTGGTGTAACGGCAGCACGGCAGACTTTTAATCTGCGAGGCGTGGGTTCGAATCCCTCCGGCCCCATTCGAGTGTCCACACGGGATCGAGGTGTTAGCGGCAGCATGCCTGGCTCTTAACCAGGTCGGTGAGGGTTCAAGTCCCTCTGGTCCCACTGTTTTGGTGACGAACAATTTTGACGACATAAAGCACGGGTCGTTCAGCGGCGAGGACTCCGCACCCGTAATGCGGAAACGTGGGTTCGAGTCCCACCCTGTGCTCTGACTGTGTTCTTTGCCACGGCCCTGCAGCCGTGGAGGTTAGTTGGCACGGCTCTCGAGACGTGTCGGGCTCTTTGACAATTCGACCAGGATAGAAAAACGCACCCATGATGTAGCGGCAGCGTGCTGCCTTGCCAGGGCGGAAGCGCGGGTTCGATTCCCGCTGGGTGCTCCTAAATAGGCGAACGTCTCTCGGCGGGCGGCGGGTGTAAGTCCGCCGGTTCTCCCAAACAACATTCGATTGCGGTGGGGCCCGTGTTGGTACGGGCAGGTGACTGTTAATCACCCTGACGCAGGTTCGATTCCTGCCGCCGCAGCTTAGTTGGAAATGTGATTGTTCGACGGAAGCCATCCGGCCGGATGAGGGACCTGTCTTGAAAACAGGCGGCGAGCACGACTCGTTTGTGGGTTCGAGTCCCACGGCTTCCGCATTTGAAACAGCGTGCCCTTGGCCGAGCGGCAAAGGTGCCGGCCTTCCAAGCCGGCGAGGCGGGTTCAACTCCCGCAGGGCACTTTTGGGAATTGAGGTAGGAAATCGACGGCGATGCTCGGGGATCGGCTAATGGTAGGCTGCCTGCCTTTGAAGCAGGCGATGGAGGTTCGAATCCTTCTCCCCGAACTTTGTCGCAAGACAACGACTCGTTAATTGCGGGGCAGTTGCTGTTGGTAGTGACGCCAGGCTCTGAACCTGGAGGCCGCTGGTTCGATTCCAGCCCCCGCAACTCACGAAGCGAAATCAGCGTGTTCAATACGAGGAAGTCATCCGGCCGGATGAGGGGCCTGTCTCGAAAACAGGTGTCCGCCAAGCGCGGATTGTGGGTTCGAGTCCCACGGCTTCCGCTTGCTCGCATGACAGAGGAGAGAGGTGACCGAAGGGAGCCGTCAATTCGTGTACGCGTTCTGAAGCAAAATAGTCCCGTGGTCCAGCGGCAACGACTCCTGGCCTACACCCAGGCAACGATGGTTCGAGTCCATCCGGGATTACTGCGTGATTCTATTTGTATGACTGAGGCGAGCGGCCCGTGTAAGCCGGCCGGTTCATCGCTCGAATGGCAGACTTTGGTGTTATGTCCTCGTAGGGGAGCCCGGCCGTCCCCGCCACCCTGTCACGGTGGAGATCGTGGGTTCGAATCCCATCGAGGACGCCTGAGAAATCAGAGAAGGGGCACGGTACGCAAACGGCAAAGCGGCGAAGCTCAAACCTTCGTGAACTTGTGGGTTCGACTCCCACTCGTGCCACTCCTCATCAGACAAATTGCGTCGGCTGGGCATTGGCGTGCCCCGGTGCCTGTAAAGCACCCGCCCGTTGGCAGTGCAGGTTCGACTCCTGCCCGACGCACTGATCGGTTTTTGAAAACAGCGAACCAATCGGCCCGTTCGTCTATCGGCATAGGACGGTGGCCCCTCAAGCCGCAAAGGCGGGTTCGATTCCCGCACGGGCCAATTACCGGAAAGGGAACGAGTCGGGCAGGTCGAAATACAGAAGCACCCGACACCTCACGCTGGCGGCTCGCCTGGACATACAGAACGCGACATCAAAACGGCCAAGTGGTGCAACTGGTAGACACGCGACGCTCAGAACGTCGTGCCCATTCGGGCTTGGGAGTTCGACTCTCCCCTTGGTCACTGGAATGGTCAATGACAACGACGCAGGGGGGCCAGTGCCCAGTGGAGCCTCATAAGCTCCAAGCGCCGGGTGCGACACCCGGACCTGCTACTGATCGAACGGTGAAAGAAGGAACAGACAACGACCGGGTACGCAAATCGGAAAAGCGGCGGTGTCGAGAGCGCCGTGATTTTGTGGGTTCGACTCCCACCTCGGTCAATTCGCCTCACGGCGAAGGTCCAAAGTCCAAAGTCCAAGGTCAGAAAGCAAAAGACGGCAACAGACGTTCTCGCTGTTCTTTCCGACTTTGAACCTTGGACTTTGGACTCTCCAACCCGGGCTGCTCGTCAAACGGGAAGACGCCTGGCTTGCAACCAGGAAATCGGGGTTCGATTCCCCGGCGGTCCACTCAATGCGCGTCCAGTGTCGTGGCGCGCTGACCCTCTGCTCCCCTCTCCCCTCGCGGGAGAGGGGCCGGGGGTGAGGGGGCTTCGAGCTGACGTGAGAGAGTTCGTACAGAACGAAAAAACGGAAGGTAGCCGGATACGGTTGGCCGGGCCGCTCTGCTAAGGCGGTTCCGCCCTTGTGCGGATGAGGGTTCAAATCCCTTGCCTTCCGCCTGGAATGAAACGGCGCGCCTCGATGGTGAAACGGAAATCATTCCTTGCTTCTAACAAGGAGTTCTGGGTTCGAGTCCTGGTCGAGGCAATTTGATTGATCATCGGGTGGCTGGGGTCGGCGTCTCCGCCGCCCCCAGAACGCAAACACCTGGGGGCTCGCCTACGGCTCGACCCCAGCCACCCGACGTCCATTGGACGGTGTCTGTGGTGTAGCGGTCTTGCATGTCTGGTTGTGAGCCAGAAGGTGACGGTTCGACTCCGTTCAGACGCCCTGGTTTAGAAAGGTGAATAACAATGTCATCGCGAACCCTCCAGCGGCCGGCGCTGGTCCTCAATCGCAATTGGCAGCCGGTAAACGTAGCGACGGTCGCGCGCGGGCTGGTGCTGTTGTGGAACGAGGCGGCCCGCGTTGTCGACCCGCTCGACTTTCGGCTCTACACGTGGGCCGACTGGGCGCGCCTGCGCCCGGCGGAAGGGGACGACTTCATTCAGGCCGTGCGGTCGACGCTGCGCGTGCCGGAGGTGATTGTGCTGGCCGAGTACAACCGGGTGCCGACGGCTGCGGTCAGCTTTAGCCGGCGCAATATCCACAAGCGGGACCATTGGACGTGCCAGTATTGCGGACGTCAGCCGGGCGGAGCCGAGCTGACGATCGACCACGTAGTGCCGCGCTCGCAAGGGGGCGTCTCGTCGTGGGAGAACTGCGTGCTGGCGTGCATTGATTGCAACAAGCGCAAGGCCGACCGTACGCCGGCGCAGGCCCGGATGAAGTTGCATTGTGAGCCGGTTCGACCGGCTTGGAAGCCGCTCTATGCACGGACGAGCGAGCGGATCGAGAGTTGGTCGAAGTTCATCAGCGAGGCGTATTGGAACGTGCCACTGGAAAGTTGAGCAATTTTTGGCTCGGCGCGACTGCGTTTGTCGCGCCGAGCCGGAGGATCATCCAATTGGAAAGGGTTCGCTTCAGCTACTCGAGGACTGGTGTCGGGAGGAAACACTATCTCAATGAGCAAGACGTGCGGGTATTGCTGTCTCGGATTTCTTCCCAGGTCTGGGCAGGGCTTCGTGCCGTGCACTTCAACGACAGGGGATTTGGTTGCCGCGTACTCGGTTACGTAAACGGCGGGCGCCGCGAGATCGCGATCTGCGCCTTACCGCAGCGCGTCAGCCTGACCAGGTTTTGGGCCTGTCGGTCGCCGCGCGAGTTCGGAGCAAAGCGTGGGTGGCAGTGGCCCGAGTTGGCCGTGCGAAGGTTCATGTTGTACGACGTGTTTCTTCACGAACTGGGACATTTGCAGTTGGTTGACCCGAAGGCACGCCGGCACCGCAGGCGATTTGCCAGCGAAACCAAGGCACAGGAATTCGCCGATTGCTGGAGAAGAAAATTATGGTCGAGCAGGTTCGATCATCCCGATCCCATTCACAATCCGCCGTCGAGCAAGGAGCTTGAGCAGATCGAAGCCGATCGGGTGCTGACAAATGTCGCTCGATCGACGTGAAGTGCTGACGGTAGGAATGACAAAGAAATACGAGTGTGCTCCTGGGAGAGCCGGCGGCCTCCAAAACCGCTTCACGGGGTTCGACTCCTCGCGCTCGTGCTTGTCTCGATGGTGTAACGGATCGCATCGGACCCTCCGAAGGTCCTGGTCCTGGTTCGAATCCAGGTCGAGACATTTGGGTTCAGCGACGAGCCCCCAGCGTGAGCTGGGGGAGGTTAGTTTTTTGCGTGAGTGAACGAGACGCCCTGCGAGTGTGTTGGATCGCATGGCAGCCTTCGAAGCTGCCGGACGAGGTTCGAATCCTCGGCGGGGTACTGACAGCGATGATTTTCCAACTGTCCTCGGAGTGTGGTGGATCGCACGCGACCCTGCGAAGGTCGAGGACCAGGTTCGAATCCTGGTGAGGACATTTTTAGGAAACGTGACCTCAACTGCCCGACGGGACTACATCAACACCCTTGGAGGTGTGCCGCAAGGCACGATGTCTCGTCAATCCCTCGTTGAGGTCACTTGTGTGTAACTACGAAATGAAAGTGGACCGACTGCCGGTTCGGAGTACATGGTCTTCAAAACCCGCGGTCGTGGGTTCGAATCCCACCAGCCTCGCTTACGTTTCTCGAGGCTGTAGCTCAGTTGGATAGAGCGCGAATCTCTGGCCAACACCTTCGTCGGTTCACTTTCAATTCGCTGTTGCGATAGACGCTCGACTGCCGGTTCGGAGTCCATGGTCCTCGTGAGTTCGAATCTCACTCGGGTCGGCTTTTCACTAAGCCGGCTCGGAGTAACTCTGGCCAAACCTCGTCGAGTGTTTCTTGAAAACAACGATTCGAAGATCGTCCGTTTGACTCGTCGGGATATTTCGCAACGTTCCGACGCAAACAGCAAGGAGACGGGTCATGGCAAACAAGTCAATATTCGCTAGCCTGAAGGCGCTGGTGCCGCGCGCGCTCGAGCTCAACGAGGCCGGCGGACCGGCGTACGCGCTGTCGCACAAGCACGCGCTCGCACAACTGGCGGCAACGGGTTGTTTCAACGGCACGTTCTACGCCGACGCGCAGACGCAGCTCGACACGCTGAAGTCGCTGATCGCGCAGGTGGACGACAACGTCTTCCTGGCAAAGCTGGCGATCTACAGCCGCGAGCGGGCGTTCCTCAAGGACATGCCGGCAGCGTTGGCGGCGACGCTCGCGTCGCGCGACGTGGTTCTCTTCCACCAAGTGTTCGATCGGGTGATCGACAACGGCCGCGTGCTGCGCACGCTGTTCCAGATGATCCGCTCGGGACAGTTCGGCAAGAAGAGCCTCTCGAGCTCGGTGCAGCGCGCGTTCCAGCGCTGGCTGAACACGGCGTCGCCGGAGACGATGTTGTCGGCCTCGATCGGCAAGGATCCGAGCTTGCGCGACGTGTTGCGCCTGGCGCGGCCGAAGCCGGTCGACAATGCTCGGCGGGCGCTCTTCGGCTGGCTGACGGATAAGGAGTTGGCGAAGTGGGCGCCGGCGGGTGAAAGCGACCTGCCGGAGCAGGTTCGTCTGCTTCAGCAGTTCCGCGCCGCGCAGACGGCCGAGAAGCAGGTTGCGCTCTTGGATCGGTTGCACGCGCGGTGGGATCTGCTGGCGGACACGGCCAAGGGACCGCAGGTTTGGACGGCTTTCGCGCGGACGATGGGTCCGCAGGCACTGCGGATGAACCTGAACACGCTGCTGCGTCAGGGTGTGTTTGAGGACGCGCACTCGGTGCGACTCGTGGCCAACCGGCTGACGGATGAGAAGGAAATCCGCCGGTCGCGCCAGTTTCCGTACCAGTTTTTCGCCGCGTACATGAATGCATCGGACTCGTTGCCGAAGGCGATTAAGGGTGCGCTCCACAAGGCGGCCGAGATTGCTTGCGGAAATGTTCCGGAGCTGCCGGGGCCGGTGGTGATCGGTCTCGACGTGTCGGGGTCGATGCAGTCGCCGGTTACGGGAAACCGCGGTCGGGGAGCAACGACGAAGATGCGCTGTGTGGACGTCGCTGCCCTGGTGGCGGCGGCCATCCTGCGTCGCAACCCGGAGAGCGTTGTCGTTCCGTTTGACACGCAGGCGTTCGAGGCCCACGTTGACCCGTCGGACTCGATCTTGAGCCTGGCGGAGCGGCTGGCCAAGTTCGGAGGAGGTGGTACGGATTGTTCGATGCCGATCGCGAAGGCCAACAAGGTCTACCGCCAACGCAAGTTCGCGGGAATCGTGTTGGTCAGCGACAACGAGAGTTGGATTCGCCGCGGTCTGCCGTACGTTCACGGAGCGCACGGATCGACCGGCGTGATGACTGAGTGGCAGCTGTTCGTGCGGAACCAGGTTCGACTGCAGGGTGGCGACATCCCGGGGCCGAAGCTGATTTGCATCGACGTGCAGCCGTACACCACGACGCAGGCCCCGGAGCGAAGCGACATTTTGAACGTCGGCGGATTCAGCGACGCGGTCTTCCACGTGATGGCCGCATTTCTGAGCGGTGACGAGGGTCGTTTCGTGGCCGAGGTCGAGAGCGTGGTTCTCGAGAAACCGCGAACGGAGTAAGCGGTGAAGTGTCGATAACGACGCCCCTCGAAGGCAGGAGTTCGAGGGGCGTTTTTTGAATTCAAGACTCGACGTCGGAGCCAGACGGAAAGGCGGCCGCCTGCAAAGCGGCTTTGAGTGGGTTCGACTCCCACCGGCGTCTCCTTGCAGGTTTGCTCGGTTGGTGCCGTCCGTCCAGCGGCGCGGGGAGTTCCGGGATCCGTTCCTAGCGGCATCGCGGATTGGTTCTCTGTGTTCCGGACATGGGTTCTAAAACGGCGTCGCCAAATCCCACCAGAGTGTGAAATCTGGAGTCACGGGTTCGAGTCCCGTACCAAGCAACTCGGCTGTTAACCGAGACGTTGAGGCCGGAACGCCTCCCAACAACGCCCGAGGAGGGAGACGTGTGTTCGATCGGCTTGGGCCACCATGCTCGGCAGCGAGCGGAGGTCCGCGAAAGCGGCTCTTCGCGATCGGGTCGGGCGTGTGCCCGGGCAACACTCAAGGATGCCCTGTAGGGCGCGGATTCCGCCGGAACGCTCGCTCGGCAACGGCGCGTGGACGGAATCGCTGATGGGTTCGGGGGTACGCCACCGAACGAAAGCGATTCTCGAAACGCGTCGACGCCGATCGAGCCTGCGGCTCAAGCGTCTTCCGCATTTTTGCGTGTGATCGGCGAACGTTTTTCCCTCTGACGGCGTCTTTATCTTCCTGTTTGATGTTTCAAAGAGCCGCGCACGAAGTAAGCGGTGCGCCAGAGGCGGCTCATGCAGGCTAGCTGCATGGGTATCGGTAAAACCCGACGCGGCTAGCCCGCAATAAGAAATCCTCCCAGAAGGAGGTGGGTGATGTTCGTGTTCAAGCGTTACAAGATCCGCAGCTACCAGATGGGTCTCTACTTCCGCGACGGCGAGTTCCGGCGCGTACTCGAGAAGGGTACGCACTGGTTCATCGACCCGCTGTTCAAGGTTGCGGTTGATATCGTTTCGCGCCGCGACACGTGGCTCGTGCATGACAAGCTCGACCTGATCGTGAAGTCGGGTGCGCTCGGCGACCGCGCGGTAGTTCTTGACCTCAAGGACTACGAGCGGGCCCTCGTGTGGATCGAGGGTCGCTTCGCCCACATTCTGGCCGGCGGACAGTACGCGTACTGGAAGGGCCAGAAGCAGGTCGACGTGGAGGTACTCGACGCGCGGAAGGTGCGCTTCGAGCACGACCAGTTCAAGGTGATCGTGCGCTCGGCAACGGCGCAGCGGCTGCTCGACATCTGCACGGTGAAGCGCGAGTGCGTGGGCGTGCTGTTCGTCGATGGTCGCTACGTCGACACGCTGGCGCCGGGCGAGTACGCCTTCTGGAAGGGTCCGGCCGAGGCCCTGGTGGTCGAGGTCGACCTGCGCGAGACGATGGTTGACGTCAGCGGTCAGGAGATCATGACGGCCGACAAGGTCACGCTGCGGCTGAACGCCGTTGTGACCTACAAGATCGTGAACGCGCGGCAGGCCGTGAGCCAGACGGATGACCTCCGTCAGGCGCTCTATCGCGAGACGCAGCTTGTGCTACGGAGCGTGATCGGTGCGCGCGAGCTCGACAACTTCCTCACGGATAAGGACGCGGTGGCGAAGGACATCGAGGAGGGCGTGCGCCGTCGGGCGAGTGAGTTGGGTCTGGAGATCGCTTCGGTGGGTATCCGGGATGTGATCCTGCCGGGCGACATGAAGGACCTGATGAACAAGGTGACGGAGGCCAAGAAGGCCGCCGAGGCCAACCTGATCGCCCGCCGTGAGGAGACGGCGGCCATTCGCAGCCAGGCCAACACGGCCAAGCTGCTGGCGGACAACCCGACGCTCATGCGACTGCGTGAGCTGGAAGTCCTGGAGAAGATCGCGGGCGCCGGCAAGCTGAATGTCGTTGTCGGCGAGAAGGGCCTGACGGATCGCATCGTCAACCTGCTGTGAGGCCTCACGGCAGGCGCGGTGCGCTGTCTTGTAGTTTCGAGCTTAGCCGGGCCGCGGTTTTCAGCGACCGCGGCCCGGTGGGGCTTAATAATCTGAGAATGGGTGGCACTGGCGGCTTGTCCGCCAGTGTCTTGCTTTCCGTCCCCCAACAGCCACTGGCGGACAAGCCGCCGGTGCCACCCGACCGCCAGTGGCTTCTTGGAGCCGCGCGCGTCAGCAAGCGGGTTATGAGGCCAGCGGTCGATAGCCCGCTCCCCCACGAACATTTTGCATCTCGGGCGCAAGTCGTTGCGAAATCCAGATGAACGAATCAACGAGGGAAGTCCTAGCGAGGCACACGGAACGCGGCAATGATTCCATCTTCGACGGGTCCAACTGCAGCCGTCTCGGCGAGTTGCGACCTAGATGCAAAACATTCTCACGGTCGCGGCTCCAAAGCAGTCGCGTTTCTGGCGCATTGCTTAGCTCCCACGCTCGCGCCGATTAAGATGAAGCGATTCCCAAATCGACGCAAGCTCGAGCTCGAAGGCAACAGAATGGCAGACAAAACCCGTTGCGGCTGGGTGCCGGTCGATAAACCGGATTACGTGAAGTACCACGACACAGAGTGGGGCAAGCCCGTCCACGACGATCAGAAGTTGTTTGAGATGCTGATCCTCGAGGGGGCTCAAGCCGGACTGAGCTGGTACACGATCCTGCAGCGGCGCGAGGGCTATCGCCAGGCGTTCAAGAGTTTTGATCCGCAGCTGGTCGCCCGAATGGCCGATGGGCAGCTCGAGAGCCTGCTTAAGAACGAAGCCATCATTCGCAATCGGCTCAAAGTCTTCTCGACCCGCACGAACGCGCAGGTCTTTCTCGCGATCCAAAAGGAATTCGGATCGTTCGACACGTATCTCTGGCGTTTCGTCGGAGGCAAGCCGAAGGTCAATCGGCCGAAATCGCTCAAAGACGTCCGGCCAACCACTCCTGAGTCCGACGCGCTTTCGAAGGATCTCAAAAAGCGCGGGATGAGCTTTGTCGGTTCATCGATTATGTACGCCTACATGCAAGCCGTCGGATTGGTGAATGATCACACGGTCGACTGTTTTAGAGCCGCTCGCTGAATCCAACGGCACCCTGATGTTGCCGAACCGTCACCGGGACTTGTGTCGAAAACCGCAATCAAGCTTCTCCGCGGCGAAGGAGACCCTGGAGCGATGCACGCCTGCCGAACTCGCGCAAGAGCGAACGATCCAGGGCAATGCGACCACCGGCTGGAGCGCGGTTTTTAACGCCGTCCCGCACTTCAACGCCACATGCAAGAGATCATCTCCTTTACACGGATGCGGTTGGGAGACGCTACAAGTTCTATTGGCAGCCGCAACCGCCCGCGTAGAGAGCGTAAGATCACCCCTCGGTGCGGCGGGACCTATTTCTTCCGCTTGTACGTGACAACGAAAGCCGGGTCTTTGCCGTCGCCCATGTACATGGTCATGACTTCCGTGTTGTCATCCGGCGTATCGGTCACCGACTTATACTTCGTCGCCGGGCCATTTGGTCCGGGGCCCTCGCCGGCCAGCGTCAGCGTTTTCTTCTCTTTGTCGTAAGTCCCCTCCATGACCACCGGCGACGTGTTCATGCTGTCGAACCATAGGCTAACGTACTTTTCATCGGGTCGTAGCTGTCCATACTCCGGCCGGAGAATTTTTGACCGAACATTTCGCTCTCCAGCGATCCCACCAACCAGAGCCCGCCCAACTCCATTTTGAAGGTGGCCGTCCCCTTGGACGCCTGCTCGCCAAACTTCATCGTTGTCTCCCAGACGCCTTCCTTCTTTTTGAGCTGCCCGTGCTCCGGCCCCGGCCGGGTCGGTTCCTGGGCCATGACTGGGAACGCAACCATCGCCGCAACGATCAATGCAACTTTCCTCATGGCAACCTCGTCGTGGGGTAAGAAAGTGAACTGCCGAAATACGAACGGATGCACTGGAGACCCAGGTGCGCCCTTGGATGCTCACGATTCCGCCGGCCATAGTCAAGGTGTCAGCCGCGCCGCGATGACGAGCGACGCGTGCGTCACTCTACGTGTCGGAGCCCATGTTGGCATTCGTAGCCGCAGAAGATGTCTTTGTCCTTAGGGGTTAGCGGTTTCCGGCTCCGCCGTTGGCCGACGTTCTGCGATTTGCCTCGCGACGGCTCGCAGTTGCGCACGAACGTCGAGAGCCCGCTGGGCGACGATGGCGGGCCGATCGAAATAGGCTTGCTGACGCGGGGCCCACGAGCCGAGCGCCTCGGCCACTTCTTGCATCGAGGCGAATCGCTTGCGTCGGTCGGAGGCCATCATTTTCTTGACGATTCGCGTGACATCCGCAGGCAGATCGGGATCGAGCGACCCCAGCGGAGCAGTCGCGGCCGCCGCGGACGAGTGACCGCCCTTGCCGCGAGCGGGCTCCCCAAAGGGGGGAGAGCCGCTGAGCGCGTGATAGATCGTGCATCCAAGACTGAACACGTCCGACTGCGCGTCGATAGGTTCGTCGCCCAGAAGTAATTCGGGGGACGCGTAAGCTGTCGCAGCCCAAGTGGGCACCGACACTTGATCGGGATTCTCGTGCAGAAAGGCCGCGTCAGCCGTGCCGAAATCGGCAATCTTCAATCCGCCGTCCCGTTCGATCAAGAGATTCGCCGGCTCAACGCCGCGATGCACGATGCCTGCCTCATGCAACGCACCCAACCCGACGGCCGCCTGAAAGGCGTAGTTGCAAGCCTCGCGCCAGGTCAGACTGCCGTGCAAGGCGATCAGCTCGGCGAGCGAAATCCCGTGCACGAGTTCCATCACCAAGAACGATCCCTCGTCTGAGGTTCCAACGGCCAACGTGCGGACCAAGGAGGGATGTGCAATCGCTTGACCGACACGGCCCTCGGCAGCCAGGCGGTCTCGTGCCGCCGCTTGCAAGTTGAGGGACCGAGCGAGGATTTTTAAGGCGACTCGTTGCTTCGATTCGGGGTCGAGCGCTTCGCAAATCCAGGTCTCTTCGCCGCGTCCGAGGAAATCGACAATCTCGTAACCGCCGAGCCCCGAGTCGCCGAATTGATCGTCGGTGAACCATTCGGCTTGGGCCTCGTCCACAATCCCCTCGGCAAGCAGCAGTTGGACCAATTCACGGTCTTCGGCAATCTGCTTCGAGCCGACGCGACGGCGACGATGGCGGTCCCGATCTGCGCGAATCGCGCCGATGGCCATCTGGAAACGACGATTCTCCGATCGAAACTCGTCGATGGTGATTTGAAACTGCTTCTTGGCGGCCCGGGCAAAGGCCTGTTCTTCGCGCAGCCGTCGGGACCACTCTTTGAGGCGCAGCCGCTCCTCGTCGATGTGCTCAGCGTCGGCCGCGAGCGTGATTTGCCGCGTCGACAAGTCGACTTCGGATTCGGTCAGGCGGCGTTCGCGCTCGTCGAGTTCTTGTTGAGCCCTAGCCAAGTCCTGGAGCGCGGCCTCGGTCCCCGCACGATCTTCTGCGAGGCGGACGTGCTGCCCGTTGATTTCAGCGCGGACCGATTCGAGCCGCTTGCGTTCCTGCTCCAAAGCCCGCTCACGTGCGGCGAGGGCTTCCTGTGTAGCGTTGAATTTCGTCCGATGCTCGTCCAACTGGTCTCGGTCGCGCTCGATGGCCTCGCGCAACCGACTGGTTTCGGCCTTGCTGGCCTGCAAGGCTGTGTGGTGTTCGTCGATTCGAATTTGCTGCTGTTCAAAGTTCTGCTGTCGCGCTTCGATCGCGAACCGTTCCTGCTCGAGTGCGGCCAGATCGCGAGCGAGATCGGCTGCGGCTCGCTCGAATTCGCGCCGCCGCAATTCGAGGCCTTCGTGTTGAACGGTGTGCTCTTGGCGCGAAACGGCTAAGGCGGCTTCCTGAGAGTTTAGATCGTCGGCACGCTTCGCCAGTTCGCGGGCCGCTTGTTCAACTCGAGCCTCCTCGGCCGAGAGCTGCCGCGCGCGTTCGGTCAGGTCTGCGTTGAGCCGCGACTGCTCTTCGCCGCGAGCCGACAACTCGGTCGCTTCTACCTCAAGGGCGGCTGCCCGTGCGGCGAGTGCCGCAGAGTCCTCGGCGACCCGCTTTTGCTCGGCCGTGAATCTTTGTTGCTCGGTGTCGAATGCCTTCTGCCGAGTGGCGAGTGCTGCCGCGGCTTGTTCGAGTTGACGTTGGTCGTTCGACAACTGTTTTCGTTCGGACTCGAACATCTTCTGTGCGCCGGCGAGGGCTGTGGCGGCCTGGTCGTGGCGACTTCGATCGCCGGCGAGCGTCCTCTGGTCCGATTCGAGGGCTTGCCGCGCTTTCGCCAGTGTCGTGGAAACTTGTTCGAGATCTTTGCAATCGCTGGCGAGCTTGTCGCGATCGAGTGCGAGACGGCGGCTGGCCTCCTCGAGCGTGTGGTTTCGCGACGTTATCTCGTCACGCTGCTGCTGCAGCGCTGCGGACGTCGCTTGCTGAAGGGACGCTTCCGCCGACAGACGCTCGGATTCCTTCTTGACCGAGGCCCGTTCGTCTTGAAGGTGGCTTCGCTCAGTTTCGACAGTCCGTCGCAGCTCGGCCACGGCGGACTGTTGCGATTCAACGTCCTGTTGGCGGGCGGCGATCTCAACATCGAGTCGGACCTGGGCCTCGCGGCGCGTTTCGAGGGCGTTCGTTTTTTCCGCGAGGTCCTTCTCCCGCTGGGCCAACTGTCGTCCGACGCGTTGTTGCTCCTTGGCTTTGGCCTCGTGGGATTTCTGCTCCTCTTTGAACGCCACTCGCTCGGCTTGGACCGCCTGACGGTCCGTTTCGTGCTGGCGTCGCGCCTCGCCGAGGGCAGAACGATCGGCGTCGAGCTGTCGCCGCAGCTCAGTCAATTCGGCTCGATCGGCATCAATTCGGGCACGCGCGGCCGTCAGACTTTCCCGATCGCGATCAAGCGCAGCCCGCTCATGCGTCGCCGTCTCGTTGTGCTGCCGAATCCGTTCGGCTTCCGAAGCCAATCCCGCTGAGCCCGAGTCGAGGGCCGCCTCGCGCAGGCGACATTCCTCCTCGCGACGCCGGCAGTCCTCTTCGCGTTGACGGCAGTCTTCCTCCCGCCGCCGCGCCTCTTGATCGGCCGCGACGAGCCGGCTTTCCGCCGTTCGAAACTCCGTTTCCCGCTCGCCGTGGCGAGTCGTCCGCTGCTCGAGTTCTTGGAGCGAGGTGGCCACTTGCCGTGCGCGAGCGTCGACTTCGGTCTCCAGCGTCCCGATCGTCTTCCGGTCGGCATCCAGGGCATTTCGTTCTGATAGCAGCGACTCACGATCTGATTCAAGGTCCGCCCGAGCGGCGACGAGCGATTTCTGGTCCGCGTCGAATCTGGCCCGAGCCGTCTCAATCTGTGACCGCTGCTCGGCGAGGTCGGCTTTCACCCCAAGAGCTCTCTGCTCGCGAACGGCGAGCGCAGCGAGTCCTTTCTCTAGTGTCTCGACTTCGCTGCTGTGAACCGCTCGTTGGGCAGTGAGTTCGGCTTGCGAGTTCTCCAGGTCGCGACGCGCGGCCGCGAGCGATTCGGAATCCTGGCATAAGCGATTGTGTTCCTGCTCGACTTCGGCGCGAATCCGCGTCAAGTCGGTCCGCTCAATCTCGGCGGCCCGGCGTTCGGCGGCAAGTTCCGCTCGCTCCCGCTCAAGCTGCTCACGCTCTTGGCTCAGAACAGTGGCAGAAGGGCCAAAGCGCGGGTCGAGTTGGTCCTCTGCATTTTCGGCCGGTCGCTGCAAGCTCGTCTCGACTCGTGCTCGGTACGGGCCGACTTCGATCTCGTCGCCGTCGGCCAGCGTCCAAACGCTGACGGCTCGCCCGTTGACCCGCGTCGGGAAGCGGCTGCGCAAATCGCGAATCCGCAACTGGTTCGCAAACACCGTGATCACAAGATGGGCCGCCGCGATTTCGGGACCGGCGAACTGAATGTTGCAGCCCATGCGGCTTCCGCACAGCGTCGTCGGACGCAAGACGTCCTTTACGATGCTGCCACCGGCGCCGTCGGCGATTACTAAGCGGGCAGTGCCCGAGGCGAAGTCGGTTGAATCGGCCCGCCGTGACAGATTCGTCTCGACCAGACACTCGAACTCACCGACGCGAACCACGTCGCCCGCCGTTAGCGGAGCCATCTCGACGCGCTCGCCGTTCAACCAGGTGCCGCTGGTTGTTCGCAATGCGTGAACGCGCAGACTGCCGGAATCGATGGCGAACACACAATGAGCGGGGGCCACGTCCGGGCCCACCAACTCGATGTTGCACGGGCCGACTGAACCGACCAGCGTGGTGGGTCGCAGGATGTCTTTAGGAACGGACTGACCGTCGGGCGTGCGAATCACCAAACGGGCAAAAGGTACCGTGTCAGCAGATGACGCCGGTTCATTCGCCGACGGCGCACTCGCCAAATTGTTGGCCGATTGGCTTTCCACGGATCATCGTCAGTCCAGAGCCCGCAAGTCGCGCAACACATCGAGTCTAACCCAGAGGGGGACACGGAACTACCGGTTTTCTGGCTCAACGGATCGACGACCTGAAAGCAAGCGCGCGCTTCCGCTCGGGCGTGTTGCGATAGAGCTAAGGCGGCGTACAATGCCGCCTGACAGCGGCGAACCGGCTGCTCCAGGACCTTTGTGCCGGCAAAGGGGGGCATTTCATGAGCGGACTCTATATCGTGCTCGAACGGGAGATTCCCGGATTTGATCCCTATATAAACGGGAAAAATCTCGACCGGGCTTCGGACGAACTGGATGCGCTGGCGAATCGGCTGACTGTGCGGCCGCTCATGGGATTCTTCTCGGCGCACCCGAATGAAGTCGCCGATCTGCTTGACGAAGAGTCGGGCGGTCCCGGGCTCGACGGACTGGATCTGCCGCCCGAAACGTGGTTCGAGGCCGACGATGGCCTCAAGACCGTCGAACGACTCCTCGCGCACCTCGCCGACCATTCGGATGCGGTTTCCGAATCGCCTCGAGTGATGGAAGACTTGCGCGAATTCCAAAGCGTTTTAAAGCGAGCGTCAGCTGAGCACTTGAGATGGCATCTGTCGGTGGATTATTGAAAATCATGCCCGTGAAACCATTTCTGCAACTTCTGCCGGATTCGCCGAACCGCTTACATCGGCAGCATCAGGAGTAAGGGGGACGATCATGCGTCGACGTGACTTTCTGACAGCTGCAGTTGCCGCCGCCGCGACATCGACGCTTCCGCGTCATGGGGTGGCGGCGAACCATCATCAGGAGCCAACCGGCTCCGCTCACGCGACCTACGCGTCGCCCAAGGCGGCCATGCAGAGCGAGCGCGAGAAAATTGCGTTCGTCACCGCGACGTATGCCGCCACGCCGCAGCAGAAGCCAGACTTTCTCGCGATCGTCGACGTCGACCCGGCCTCTTCGACCTATTCGCAGGTGATCGAACGCGTGCCGATGCCCGAGCTGGGCGACGAGCTGCATCACTTCGGCTGGAATGCGTGCAGCAGTTGTCACGGCGACGCGAAACACATGCGCCGCTTTCTGATCGTGCCCGGCTTGAAGTCGACCCGCATTCACGTGATCGACGTCGCCGACCCGCGCCATCCGAAAATGCACAAAGTGATCCCCCCCGAAGAGATCATCTCGAAGACCAACCTCACCGGGCCGCATACGGTGCACTGCCTGTCGACGGGCGAGATCATGATCTCGATGCTGGGCGACGCGAAGGGGAACCTTCCCGGCGGGTTTCTGCTGCTCGACGACAAGTTCAACGTCGCCGGCCGCTGGGATCCCGAAAAGAGCGGCATGACCTTCAACTACGACTTCTGGTATCAGCCGCGCCACAACGTGATGGTCAGCAGTGAGTGGGGCGCGCCGAACACCATCAAAGGCGGCTTCAAACCGCCCGACGTTCAAGCGGGCAAGTACGGCAAGCATCTGAATTTTTGGGACTGGGAAAAACGCCACATCGTCAAAACGGTCGACCTAGGCGAAGCGGGGCTGATTCCCCTCGAGGTCCGCTTCCATCACGATCCGGCAAGCACGCACGGCTTCGTCGGAGCCGCCCTCAGCAGCTCGATCTGGCACTGGCACAAGGCGGGAGACGAGTGGAAAGCGGAGAAGGTGATCCAGGTCGACCCAGTCGAGCAAAAGGGCTGGCCGTTCCCGGTCCCCGGCTTGATTACCGATCTGGTCCTCTCGCTCGACGACCGCTGGCTTTATTTCTCCGATTGGCTGCACGGCGACGTCCGCCGCTACGACGTCAGCGATCCGGCCCATCCGAAATTGACGGCCCAAGTCTGGGTCGGCGGCGTGCTCGGCAAAAAGCGCTCGGTGAAGGGCCGCGAACTCAACGGCGGCCCGCAGATGCTCAACCTCAGCCTCGACGGCAAGCGGCTCTACATGACCAACTCGCTCTACAGCAGCTGGGACAACCAGTTCTACCCCGACCTCGGGAAGCAGGGTTCCTACCTGATGCAATTCGACTGCAACCCCGACGGCAGCCTGACCGTCAACGAGAACTTCCTCGTCGACTTCGGCAAAGAACCGACCGGCCCGGTGCGAGCGCATGAGATTCGCTTCCCGGGCGGGGATTGTACTTCGGATATTTGGGTTTAGATCCTCTCGCGAAGAAGCCGTCCAGATTCGCCATAATGTCGGTGCGCGGCGAACCGAGCAACCGATGCCGTGCGCTGCTATTTAGGGAGTGCTATTACCTTATCGATCCGCAATCTGACTTTCGGAACAGGACGCGGCACTGCGCCGGGCAAGATCTTCCATCCGAGTAGGATCTGCTCGTTCCCATCGCGCCGAATCCACGCCTTTGACAGTGGAACATCGGTATAAATGGGAGGGATTTGGCCCTTGCTAACTGGGACCACACCGATGCGCCCAAGGTGAACTTGGTCCTTTGGCGCCTTCGGATTCTTCACGGCGAAGAGATCGACGTAATAATCTTCGGTTGGTTCGGTGGACTCGACGGCCATCGTAACGGCTAGTCTTCGGAATTGGGCAGCATCGCTCCCTTTGGGAAGCTGGTAAAGGCAAAGTACCGGATCATCTCCAGCATCGCCTCCCTTATCTACCACGCGTAACAGCTCAACGCGACTATGACCGTGACCGAACGGCCCCGACCCGTTTGATGGTTGGTCCATAGCGGCCAATGCGCCCATCCAGACTGCGTAAATAAGCCAAGTTCGCCAACACACCTTGATAGCTCCGGACGACGGCGCCCGAGCATCACCGAGTCGCCGAAATTCCGGCGGATCGTTGCTACGCGCTGATAATCTCGATTTGACCAACCTCGAAGCTGGCAGCCGCACCGCGTGCCATGAATTGCACCCTCAGGTCATTGGCATGCCGCAAATCAATGTTACGCAGCGCGCCGGTTAAATCAACAACGAAGTTGTGGCCAGCGTCGTGATCGTGCGCGTGAGAGCCAAAAAATGTGAATGTTCCGGCGTAGTGGGGGTCGCTCCAGGGAGTTTGCGGTGCAAGGTACGGGCAATTGACGTACACCCCTACCACCGGCGGCCGCTCAAAATTGCCCTTCACATTTCTGAAACGGGCCAAGATTTGGCGAGGAATTTGCTTTGCTCGCCCAAAGTCCACCAGCATGTCTGCCTTGAGGCCCTGCGCTTTTTGCGTTGCCACACTCGGCAAACTGGTTCCGAGAGTCGTCCGGTCGCCCTTTAGTTGCGCCGCTAAGTCCGAAACTTGGATTGGTACGGTCTTCGCGACACCTACATTGACTTTAGTCGGTTGGGCCACCGAGCCAATTGTGACCGGGTTGTTGTTGATGTGCTCGCGAGATGTGAACGACGCAAGTAATGAAGCATGGCTTGTTGCAGACGCGAGACCTGCCATATCGAGAAGATTCCGCGGATTTTCGAATTGCTCGTAGGAGTAGCCGAGCGCGTGAAAGTCCAGGGCGCCGGCCGCGGTCACGTTGACAGGATGCCCCGTGGCATCAACGAAGTCACCGTTATAATTGCCCTGAATGGGAGGGGTCGTATTTCCAGCGAGCTGCCACTGAGCCCACAAGCGATCAACGTTGCAATGATGCAACCAAAAAATGGGATCAAGGGGCGATAACCCGGAGGCCATGTGCCCCGCCTGTCCGTTTGCGGGCTGCCCTACGACGATGTGCCCTGTGTTGTGGGGTTCTCCCTCCAATCGTCCTTCGAAGATATCGAAATCGGTCTCTTGCAGAATCGACTGGATCTTTTGTGCCGTGAACGCGCCCCCGTTTGTGGGGTCGTTCTGCACGCCAAACCCCTTGCTGATCGCGCGGATGTTGGTTGTGTTAATTGGTCCCCAAGCAGCCCCATTATATTGCCCGTCGTCGTTCCAGTGCGTGACATTCAACGCGGCCACATCGAAGAAGGGATCGGGAAGCTTTCCGGCTTTGTCGGTCCAATCCCAGTAGGGCAGAGCAAACGTATGGTCATTGATGAGCTCGCCACAAATCTGCTCGAATTGGTTGAGGTAATGTCGGTGCCAGGGCAAAAAACCCGCCGTACCGTGTTGGCAATGGTCTGCATGGATTCGCGCTTGGAGCAGCCAGCGGCGAGGATCATTCTGGGGCAAAGCATGCATCGCCGTCACCGCATCGGCGTATTGGTGGAAAACTTGATCGGTCGGCGGCAACTCGAGCGCGCTTTTCCGGATTCGCAACGACGACGAAGGTTGCGCAAACGCACTGCGTCCCAGGCCCAGCGCGCATGCGCCCGCGGCTATGCCCTGAACGAAACGACGTCGAGAGATTGGCATACTCACATGAATCTCCTGGTTAAAAATTGCAATTTGGAACGCCCGACGACGCTACCCCCCGGTCAAATCGCCGGTGTAAGAGCGCCGCTGCTAGTGTGACGTGCCTGCGATATCTCTGACGAACCTATGAAAGGACATCTACAAGCAATCGCTGCAACGAGTTCCAGAACATATCGTAAGAATCTCTGCCGCGAGCGATATATGCAATAGCCTAAATAGGTCATCCAGAAAAAACATCTATGACGATCTAGATAGCGCAACCTTAAATATCGGCGCTATCCGAGAAATAGAGAGAGCAACACGCTCGCGACTTTGGGGCGCAAAGCCCTTATCGAATAGGCCGGTTGCACTAGCGTCTTTTCGCCGTCTTTAGGGCGCTCGGTGTCGCGGAAGCCCCGGTGCCTTCATTCTCGGAGCTAGCAAATTCCGGGGCTTCCGCGAAGCGCCCCGGCCACCACCCCGCGTTTATTGGGTCGCCTCTGGCGATGATGTGGCTAGGCGACTGCCTCCGTCGCTCCGCCGAGCCCGCACTCCTGGTTGTAAAACGCGGCCACGCTCGCGAGCCACACGTCCGGGTCGCTCAGTTGGCAAAAATGCCCCACGCCCGGCATCAGCGTCAGCCGTGCGCGCGGGCAGACATGCTCCTTCAGGTGTCGAGCGACCTTCACCGGCGACACCGCGTCGGCGTCGCCCCAGCAGATGTGTACCGGCTCTTTCACGAGGGAAAGCGATGGCAGCCAGCGCGACTTTTCGAAGCGCATGCGGTCCTTGAGGTACTGGATCACCAAATGGTTCTTCCGGTGCCCGTCCTGCAGCTGCACGTTGGCCCACATCAGCTCGACGTCTTCCGGCAACAGCCGGTCACTACCGTGCGCGGTCAGCACCGTGCGGTTGAAGCCGCGCCAGTTGGCAAGCCGGCTGAACAATGGCCCGGCGGCGCCGAGCAGTACCTTCTGACCCAGCCGCAGCTGTGCCAGATCGAGCACCATGTTTCCGTTGGTAAAGGTAAAGCTCTTGAAGCCGGCCGAGAGCCACGCGGGCAGCAGTCCGCTGACGTGCCGCGCGATCAACTCGGTGTGCACGCTGTCGCCCATGTCGTGCGACAGCACGTGACCGCCCGTCACGCCGTGCTCTTTCCACACCTGCAGCGCGACGTCCGCCTGTTCGAACAACGAGTAGGTGTAGTTCGCAAGCGGCTTGTCGCTGAGCCCATAGCCGGGGAAGTCGAACAGCACGACGCGATCGAAGAGCTGAGCGAGCCCGCCGACCACCTTGTGGAAGGAGAACGAGGATTCGGGGAAGCCGTGCAGCAGAAACAAGGTCCGCTCCGGCGGCGCGGAGACGTTGCCGACTTCCCTGCAGAAGACTTTGTGCTGGAACAGGACGGTCTTCAGGTACCGTCCTTCCGACTCCCATTGCCTCAGATGCGGTGCGAGCATTACTTCCCCATCCTCCTGGCATGCCGGCTCGGAAAAGCCAGAGCCTTCGCGAGGTGTGAGCGCCCCGGCTACACGTCCGGACTATGGCCGCTCCGACAAACCTATTGCCGTTTCGCGGCCGGGACAAGTTGTAGTGGCGGTCACCCCGGGCCGACGGTCGAAAAACTGATCTTGGCCGATTTGAGTTTTTGTGGCTGAATGGAGAGAGCGGATTTTGCGCGAGCGCGCGGGTGCGCGCGGTTGGCGGCAAATTCGAGCTCGGCCTGTACTTCCGGAATTTGGGGACCCTAGTGCTGCATCGCAGTTCGGGCAGCGAGTCGAGAGCGTCCGGCAATTCGATGGGCATTTACTCTTGGCCCCGGGGCCGTAGAGCATAGCCGAGGGCGCGAGCCCTGGGAAAAGATGCCGAGAAATGTTGCAAAGCCCCGGTAAGGGGGCGCCAGAGACATTCGGTCGCTCGTCGAATCTCTGTCGCCCCTTGCGGGGCTCAAATCCTGTTGTTGAATCCGTTTCCCAGGGCTCGCGCCCTGGGCTATTTTCTGTCGCCCCCTGGGGGGGCTAAGATCTCTGCGGGGTCGAATTCCTGGCGCGTCTTTACGGTCTAAGGCGAGTTGCCCAAACCACCCGACCTAAATCGGGTCCGGACACTGACCCAAGGAACGGCAAGCCCCGGTGCCACAAGTAGTCCGACGTGTCGAATCGCCGAAGGCGAGTCGGCACGGAGGACGGGACTCGAACACCGGGACGGGACTCGAACACCGGGACGGG
>DASRXU010000224.1:0-14726 GCA_035687365.1 Planctomycetaceae bacterium
GGTCGTCATCAGCAGCGAGGCGACACTGGCTGCGTTTTGGAGCGCGGTCCGCACGACTTTCGTCGGGTCGACGATGCCGAACTCGAACATGTCGCCGTAGCGGTCGGCCATGGCGTCATAGCCGTAATTCTTGTCCTTCGACTTACGGACGTTGTTGGCGACTACGGCCCCGTCGAGTCCCGCGTTCTGAGCAATCAACCGCAGCGGCATGCTGGCAACATTGGCGACAATAGCGGCACCGTGTGCCTCGTCTCCGGTAAGCTGCAGCTTCTTGATACCCTCGCCACAACGCAGCAAAGCGACCCCGCCGCCGGGAACGATCCCTTCTTCAATCGCGGCCCGCGTCGCAGCCAACGCGTCGTCGATCAGGTCCTTGCGTTCCTTCATGGCCGTTTCGGTCGCGGCACCGACACGGATTTGTGCAACGCCGCCGGCGAGCTTCGCCAGGCGTTCTTGCAGCTTCTCGCGATCGTATTCGCTGTCGGTCTGCTCGATCTCGTGACGAATCTGTTCGGTTCGGCCTTCGATGGCCGACTTCGACCCGGCGCCTTGAATAACCGTCGTGTTTTCGGCGTCGATCAGCACTTTCTTGGCGACACCCAGGTCCTGCATCTCGACGTTTTCGAGCTTGACCCCCAGGTCTTTGAAGATCGCCTTACCGCCGGTGAGCACCGCAATGTCTTCGAGCATGGCCTTGCGTCGGTCGCCGTAGCCGGGCGCTTTGACGGCTGCCACTTTGAGGATGCCACGCAGCTTGTTGACGACGAGCGTGGCGAGGGCCTCGCCCTCGATGTCTTCGGCGATGATCAAAAGCTGAATATTCGCCTTGGAGACCTTTTCCAACAGAGGCACGAGCGTCTTGGCCGAACTGATCTTTTCCTCGTAAATCAGAATGCGGCAGTTCTCGAGTACGCACTCTTGATGATCTTCGTCCGTGACGAAGTGCGGCGACAGGTACCCACGATCGAACTGCATGCCTTCGACGAGTTCGACCTGCGTCGTGACGTGGCGGCCCTCTTCGACGGTGATGACGCCGTCTTTGCCGACCTTCATCAGGGCGTCGGCGAGAATTTGGCCGATCTCCGGATCATTGTTGCCGGCGATGGTCGCGACGGTCTCGATGGCCTTTTTGTTCTTGGCCTCGACCGGCTTGGCGAGTTTCTTCAGATCTTCGACGATGCTGTTGACGGCCTTTTGAACGCCGCGACCGAGCGACATTGGGTCGGCCCCAGCGGCGATAAAGCGGAGACCTTCGCGGTACATCGCTTCGGCCAGGACCGTAGCCGTGGTCGTGCCATCCCCGGCGATATCACTGGTCTTCGAGGCGGCTTCCTTGATGAGCTGAACTCCCATGTTCTCGAATGGGTCTTCCAACTCAATGTCTTCGGCGACGGTCACGCCGTCCTTGGTCACCTTCGGCGCGCCCCAACCTTTGTCGAGCACCGCGTTGCGTCCGCGCGGGCCGAGAGTGCTGCTCACAGCCTTCGTCAACTTGGAGGCGCCTTCCAACAGGCTCTTCCGCGCCTCTTCGTCAAAACTCAAGAGTTTCGCCACAGCTTCTCCTCAGTGCGATAGGCAGAACGGGCTCGAAAAGACCGCTCCGCGCGATAATGCCTATGGAACTCACTGGTGCGCCTGACGGAACTCTCGGCACCGGTGTTCGGCTGACCTTCGGTCCGCCCACCTTGACTGGCTCGCGACGTCGTGAGGGCTCAGGAAATTTGCCGTGCGACTGCCACGCCAGTCAAAAGTATCTCCGCGGCGCCTATGAAAAGCAATCAATGTGCCGCGTCAGCCATTGAATCGTAAGTCACACTGACACTTAATGTTGCGACAATGCACTGCGATACGCCGAAGTTAACAAGCTGTCAACTTGGCAGCCCCTTCATGGCGATGGGCAGCAAATCGGGCTCGCTTGCAAGAGGCCCGTCGGAGGGGCTGGGGCGCTTCCAGAGGACAGCGACGCAGGCAGGCAGCAGGAACAGTGCTCCGAGTAGCGCCCCAGTGAGAGTCACGATTGAAAGCTCGGCAAATCGCCGCGTCGGCAGGAAGTCAGAGAATAAGAGGACGGCGAGCCCGATCACCGTTAGGAATGTCGAGAGGCACATCGGCTGTCCTTTGCCGATGAGTGTTTTCCAGGTGGCCCGATCCATGTTGGGATCGCGTCCGTATTCTTCGCGGAAACGCAGGATGTAGTGAATCGTATTGTCGACGGCGATTCCCAGACTGATCGTAAACACGATCACGTTCCCCGCATTTAAATCGAACCGCCGCAACCCCATGTATCCGAACGTCACCGCCAACGGAATCACATTGGGGGGAATGGTGATCAGCCCGATCCGCAGTGAGCGGAACAAGACGGCGATCAATCCGAAGATCACGAACGCCGCTGTCAGAATTGAAAACAGCAGCTCGTGAATCATCTGCGTGAGGCCTAGCGCGCTCACGTAGGCATCGCCGGTGGGTCGGTAGGTGACGCCTGAACCCTCCGGAAACAGCTCGGCCATTCTCTTTTTGAGTGTGTCGACCAACACCAACGTGTCACGCGTGCCGACGTCGCGAATCTTGAGCAACAGCCGTGCGTGCGTGTCGTCGGCCGACATGAACTCGTGATAGCGCATTTCCTCCGCGACTTTTCCCAGAAAGTTGCGGCCCCGTTCGATGCGGCGGACCCCTTCTTCGTCAATGCGCGGCAACTCCTGCGATAGCTTCTCGTCCGGGGCAAAGCGGCTGTTAATCTCGTTGAAGTAGTCGATGTACGAGCGTGCAAAGAGCACGGCCTTCTGCTCGCCGGCAAACTTTTGCAGTTCGCCGACCTTGCGGAAGATATCCGGGCGATAAAACAGCCCAGGCGTGTCGGCGCGCAGACTGATCTCGAGCGGCAGCAGGCCCGAGAGGTGCTCTTCGAGCGAATGCAGAGTCTGGATGGCCGGATGATCTTCGTCGTACGTCTCTAGCGTCGAAGAATTCACTTTCACCGATCGCGCACACCACAGTGAGACGGCGGCAATCGCAAAAAATCCCCCGACGGTGGCCCAGCGCCATCGGACGATCGCTCGCCCCACGTGAGCCAGTCCGGTCGAGAGCCATTGCCAGACGCGCACCTCCTGAAAGGCTGGCGGACGAAAGTACGGCAACAGCGATCCGAGAGTCAGAATCACAGACACATACAGGAACAAGAGCCCCATCGCGGCTTGCGTCCCGAACTCTTGCAGAACGGGCGAACTGGCGGTCTTCAAGACGTAAAACCCGACCGCCGCCGTGCTAAATGCCCCCAGGCAGGCCACCAACATCTGGCGAATTGTTCTGCGTCCGGCATCGCGCCGTGAAACTCCAGGTCGCGCCTCCTCAGAATAACGCGTCAGCACATGAATCGAATTTGAGACGCCGTTGATCAGCAACATGCAGGGCAAGATATTGCTGACGATGTTGAGGGGCTGCCCGCGGAACGCAATGACACCGAACGTCCAAATCAACCCCTGTCCAACCGCAAACAGCGGCAGCAAGCTCCCCGAGAAGCTACGAAACGCCAATGCGAGCGTGATCAAGTAAAGCACGCCCGCCAGGGGCATCAGCCGTTCCTGGTCTTTCTGCAGGTCTTCGACGATGCCGACTCGCAACACGGGCAGGCCGCTGACCAGGACCTTGTAACCCGCTGGCACCGGGTGTTTGGCGAGTGTCGCATCGACCTGCTGGACCATCGTCCGCATCGCGTCGAAATCTTGGTCCGTCGCGTCGAACACCACGAGTAGGGAGGCCATGTGATAATCGCGACTGACCAGCGAGCCGAACGGCAACTCCGTCTCTGCCAGTCGTTCGCGGAGCACGGAGGCCGTCTCCTCGGTGACGGGAATTTCATCGATGATCGGCTCGTACGAAATTCTTGGTGAGAGTCCCAAGGTGATTCGCGACGACTGCATCGAGATCAAGCTCTCGACGCGTTTGACCTTAGGGACATGCTCGAGATCGCGGACCATTTGGGCCTGCCAGGTCAGGGCGGCCGCGGTTACGACGTTCTGTTTTCCCAGAGCTTCGAGGCCCAGAATGATCACCGTGTCGTCGTAGTTGAATTCGCGCCGAAACTCGCCGGCATACACGATCTCACGATCGTCGCTGCTGAAAACAGAGTCGGGGTTGAAGTCGAATTGAAGTTTGCGAGCCGAGTAGCCGGCAACTGCCGTGGTGGCGAGCAGGAGTGCCAGCACGATCAGCGGATGGCCGACGATGAGATCCGACAACCGTCCGGGAACAGCTTCCAAACGACGGGGAAACCTCACACCTGGCTCCGAAGGCGATTCATCTGCTGCCGCACACGGGTCCGCCACAACCTTGGCTCAAGAATGTGAATCGAGTCGCCACGTGCGCAATTGCAATTATTGGGCCGCCTCGAGCAGCGACCGCCCCGTCATTTCGGCGGGCGGTTCCAACCCGAGGAGATGCAGCATCGTCGGCGCGACGTCCGCCAGGATTCCTGAGTGAAGCTTCCAGCGAGCTTGGTCGGCGCCCACATAGAAGATCTCGACCGGAAAAGTCGTGTGCGCGGTGTGCGGCTGCCCATTGGCCTCACGCATTTTCTCGGCGTTGCCGTGGTCGGCCGTGATGAGCGCAACGCCACCGATTTCCCGGATCACGTCCACGACTTCGCCGACACAGGCGTCCACGGTCTCGACCGCCTTGATTGCTGCCGGAATGCTGCCGGTGTGGCCGACCATATCGGGGTTGGCGTAGTTGCAGATTACTGCGTCGTACTGCTGCGACTCGAGACGACGAATCAGCTCGGCGGTCAGTTCGGCGGCGCTCATTTCCGGCTTGAGATCGTAGGTCGCCACTTTGGCAGAGGGAATGAGCGCACGATCCTCGCCCGCAGCCGGCTCCTCGACGCCACCATTAAAAAAGAAAGTGACGTGGGCGTATTTCTCTGTCTCGGCAATCCGCAGCTGCTTGAGGCCGTGTGCAGCGAGGACATCGCCCAGGATGTTCGTAAGCAGCTCGGGCGGAAAGGCCGTCGGCAGGTGGAACGTGTCCTTATATTCCGTCATGCAGACGAACTGGATCTTCGGCCGCCGCTTGCGTTCAAAGCCAGCGAAGTCGTCCTGCATAAAGGCCTGCGTCAACTGGCGGGCCCGGTCGGATCGAAAGTTGAAGAAGAGGATCCCGTCGCCGTCCCGCACGAGTTGCCGATTGGCATCGCCTTGGGTCATCCGAATGTCTGTTGGCGGAATGAATTCATCCGTCTTTCCGTTCTTGTAACAATCTTCGACCGCCTCGGCGGGTTTCGATCTCTGGTCTCCTTCCCCCAAAACCATCGCGTTGTAAGCCGCGGCCACGCGGTCCCAGCGATTGTCGCGGTCCATGGCATAGTAGCGACCCATGACCGTGGCGATCGTGCCTACGCCGAGCTGTTTCATTCGCTCTTCGAGCTGTCGCAGATAGCCGGCCCCAGCCGTCGGCGATGTATCGCGGCCGTCCATGAAGCAATGAACGTAAACTTCGGAGAGACCGGCGCGTCGGGCCAACTCGAGACAGGCGTAGAGATGATCGATATGACTGTGCACTCCGCCATCAGAGCACAGGCCCATCAGATGCAGCCGGCCCCCGTTCGTCTTTAGATTGGAGACAAGCGACTTCAAGACGGGAATTTCAAAGAACTGGCCCTCGCGAATCGATTTGGTGATCCGAGTCAGGCTTTGATAGACAATCCGCCCGGCACCCAGATTCAGATGCCCGACCTCGGAATTGCCCATTTGACCGGCGGGCAATCCGACCGCCTCGCCACCGGGATCGAGCGTGGCGTGCGGACACGTCGCACGCAGCGCGTCGTTGACCGGCGTACGGGCCATCAGTGTAGCGTCCGCCTCGCGTTCCATCCCAGGCCGACCCGCCGGGTTAAGACCCCATCCGTCTCGAATAATGAGAACCACCGGCCGATGCGCCAATTTCACCGCGCGAACTCCTGAAACCGAATTCCCAGTTCCAGCGCAGACCAGCACTCACAGCAGCAACCAAACCTGCGCTAACCGCGCCCGGATTGTAGGATTCGAGCGCGGCGCGGCCAACGGTGCGGACCGCGACAACCAGGCAAAGTCTCAGTCACAGAATGCGATTCAAGACTTGGTCAGCAGAAACATCGAATTCACAAGTTCGCTATCGAGGCACTTGAACTTTTGCTCTTTGACCAGGGAGAGCTCGGGAAACTGGTCATGGTACAGTTTGCAATAGTCGGTCTTCCACAGCATCGCTTGCCGACCGTGGTAAGTCACTTCCGTCATTTCCTCGGCGAAGTACTCAAATCCAAATACGTAGCGTCGGGAGCAGCGATAGATCTCGGAAAGGGCCTGCCGCAGATTGTCCGGAGCGATGTGGATCAAGACGCCGGAGGTGAACACCAGATCAAAGAAGCCATCCTTGAAGGGAACATCGAGCGCGTTCCCTTGCATGAAGTTAATATTCGTCGTCCCCGCTTTGGCTTTTTCGATCGCGCCTTGCTGCAGTTCCAGCCCGCACAACGACTGGAAACCCATGGCTTGCAGGATCTTCAGTTGGGAACCGATATTCGATCCGATCTCCAGTATGCGGATTGAACGGTCGAGGTGATCGAGAAATGGGCGACTGATCTGTGTTTTGGTGAGTCCGAACATTCGCAGATGGAGAGCTTCGACCTCGGCCAGACTCAGGGAATTGCGGTCGGTGTATTCCCGACCAAATTCGCCGGCCCAAGTCTCCGACTGGAAATTGAGATCGGTCATTTCGTCTCCAAGACAGCCGCCTCGGCCCTCTGGCTAACACGCAAACGTCGAGCACCAGAGGCTGATCTCATTATTTGAGGCCTCTGTGCAAATAGCCACACGGCCTGTAGACAGTGGGCAAACGTGAAGTCAAAAACCGCTCGAGACTGCCATGCGCAGTTTCGGCCGGTTTTTCGACCGTTTCCTGTTGACAGGAAACCCTCAATCCCGATATCACACCCGCCTCTCTCCTTTCTCTTCAAGTTTCCAACAACTCAATTTCCAATCCGCAGCCGAATCGCCCCCAATCAGGCGCGATCCGAACGGTTCTGGACTGCGCGAACGCAATCGGCGTTTGCTGGGGTCCGCCGTTCGCTCGCCGCCGGTGACCACCTGGGCGAGGTTGTCTGCGTCCCTCCAGGGCGTCCATGGCCCAGCCAGCGTCAAAACCCGGCGATTCCAAACCGACTGCGGACAAGTCGTCGCCGACTCCCGCTGCGCCGGGAGCCGTTGGCAGAGCCCTCGCAGTCCTGAAGGCGTTCAAGTGGCCCATCGCGGGTGCTGCCGGCGCACTGGTGCTTCTGAGCGCCGGCTCCTATTGGTACTTCTTCCACGAAACGCGCCCTGATCCCCCGGTTTTGCTTGCGCGGGCCCTCGAATGCTTGAAAGATCGCGATAATGCAGAGGCGACCGTCGAAGCTCGGCGAATCGCCTCGGAACTCGACGCGCTGCGGTATCGCGACCCCAAGTTCGGCGGCGCCGTGCCGTACATCCTGGGAATCGTCGAATTTCGCAAAGCCCAACAGCAGACCGATCGGCAACGGTTTGAATCATTTCGCTCGGCAGCCGCCCATCTCGAACAAGCCGTTTCCAGTGTGGACGCCGAACACCGCTTAGACTGCGAATTCACGCTCGGAATCGCCTGCCATGCAATCGGTGACGTTCCGGGCGCGCAGCCACCTCTTCAGCGTGTGGTCAATGACTTCCTGGCCGACAAGGCCCCGACGCCACCCCCAGAGTTTTTCGCGGCGGCAGCAACCCTCGAGGATGAATATCTCGACGTGCACACTCCCTCGTCTCTCATGGCAGCGATCAAGCTGAACGAGGCCGTACTGTCCAAGAAGAATCTCGACCGAGCCGAGCGCGACCGCACTCTGCTACGCCGAGCCCAGGCCTTCGTGGCTTTGCACGACGGTGAGCAAGCCCGCGCGGCGATGAGTCAGGTCTCGAACGAAGCGTCGGCCCGGCAGGCCAGCGTGTTGATTCGCGCTCAGGTCAACATCGCGGAACGCCACTTCAAGGAGGCTCGAGCCGATCTCGAATCGCTATCGGTCGAGTCCGGGCTCGACAGCCTTTATCCGCGACAAGCACTCTATCTGCTCGGCGTTTCGTACGAAGCAGATCGGGACTACGAGAACGCCCTGCGACGCTACGGCGACGTCGTCCGCCGCTATCCGGACAGTGCGGAAGGTTTGGCCGGCAACGTCCGCCGAGCGGAGCTGCTGCGAAAAGCCCAACGGTGGGAGGAAGCGCTCGACGCCTACGTCAAAGCCTTAGAACGGGTGCGCTCCAGCGGCTTCACAAACCGCTGGCTGCAGCACACCGAATTTCGCCGCTTTGCCTCGGCAGCGTTCGAAGACTTCAAGCGCACGCGGGCCTACGAATTTGCCGTCGAGCTCGCGCGGCACATGCGGCCGTTGTTCCCACCAAAGGATGCGTTCGAGGCCTTGGAACGTGTGGCGACGGCCAACGAATTGTGGGCGGCTCAAGTCGATACCGAGATTGCCCAACGCCCGTTCGTCGTGCGGCAACAGCGCGAGCCGGAGCTTTTGGAACGCTGGAAGACCAGCGGCAAGGCCCACGCGGAATTAGCCGAGTCGTTGCATGAATCTCCCAAATACCCCGAGGTGCTTTGGATCAGCTCCGAGCACTATCGCAGGGGACACGACTTTCAGAATGCGTTGGTGCAGGTCACCCGATACATCAATACTCAGCCCAAACAACGGCTGCCTTTGGCTTACGTGCGTCGCGGCGAGATCTTGATGGACTTGGGCCGCTTCAACGAAGCCCTGGATCATTTCGAGCGCGTTCTCGCGGAGTTCCCCAGCGACATCGCCGCTTTTGCCGCGATGTACCTCGTCGGGGCCTGCGAGGTGGAGCGCAACAACCCAGAGAAAGCGGTCGCGGCCTGGCAGCGCGTTTTGCACGAGCCGCATCTCGATCCGTCGGCCAACGAGTGGCAGACTTCTTTGTTTGCCCTCGGTCGAATTCAGTTCGAGATCGCTATGACGATGAAGGCGGAACCGGCGGCCGAAGGCGCCGCGGCTACTCCATCAGACGAGGTGCGACCACGGCCAGCTGCCGCCTACGAACGGCTGGACGATTCGATCAAACGTCTCGAGGAGTTTGTGGCACGCTATCCGAATCGTGCGGAGGCGCCGGAGGCCAGATTTCTCCTGGCGAAGGCGCTGCGGAATCGAGCCGTTCTCCCCGGACACAAACTCAAGAAGGCGGAAACTGACAACGCGCGAAAAGAGCTGCAGGCCGAGATTCAAAGGCAACTGAACGAGGCCCAAGATCAACTCGAGATCGTGATCGAGTCCCTGCAATCGAAGGAGACGGCTGGCCTGCTTGATCTTCTGGGTCAGCGCATGCTGCGGGATGCCTACTTCGAGCGGGCTCACAATCTGTACGCGATGAACAAATTCGAGAAGGCCATTGAGGCCTACACGAGTGCGGCTAACCGCTACGTGGAAGACCCGAATGTCGTCCTCGCCTACATCCAAATGGCCAACTGCTACGACCGCCTCGGCAAGCCGATCGATGCGCGCGGCGTGGCGATCCAGGCCATGTTGATTCACAAGAATCTGTCGGAGAAGTCGTTCACTCAGGACAAGACTTTAATGAATCGCGACGAGTGGCGGACCTGGCTGGAATGGGCAGGAGCGCTACGTGACGCACCCAAGCGCGAAAACACCCCGCCGCCGGCCGCCAACGCGTCTTCGACCGCACTCACCCCCCAACCTACATCGGAACGGCCGGGCGCCCCGATCGCCTCTTTGTTTCCCACGAGATTCTAATGGCCCTATTAACCCTCGAAGAGATTCGCGACGTCCTGCAGCATCGCCGCAAGCATTGCCGCGATCTGTTGGACCTGTCGCAACGACAGCACCAATTCATCGATGCGGCCGACTACACGCAGCTAATGGCGACACTGGCTCAAAAGCAACGCATTCTCGGCCGCCTCGACGAAATGAAACGCCGCTACCCCGAATTGAGCCGGCAGTGGACGTCACTGCGCGATTCGGGCCTGCCAGCTACTCGCAACGACTGCGAATCATTGATCGCGGAAACAGAAACCATCCTCGCCGAACTGCTCGAAAGTGAAAAACAGGGCACCCAACACCTCAGCGTGCGTCGGGAGAACACCCGCCGCCAAATCGAGGCCGTCTCGCAAGGAGTCCACGTCAACCAGGTCTATGCCGACAGCAGTCCCACTCTCAATCACCGATTCTTGAACACCAACGGCTGATCAGACGCTCTCACCGTCTGACCACCGACTACGCAATTCTCCACCACTTCTCGCACTTCAACTCTTCCAATCACCCATTCGATTTCGCTGCTAATTCATTTCGATCTCTCGCCTCTCTCAATCAGCATTTCAGTTCGTTCTCACCTCTCGTTTTTACTCACCACTCGACGGATCGACTCTTATGACCGTAATCGCACCTCAGCGAGCGTCCGCGCAGACCGCAAGGCTGTTGCTTTGCAGCGGCGAACCCGCCCCTTTGTTCCAGATGATTGCGGACGCAGGCGAAACCGCTTTCGAGGTCGACGTCGCCGCGGATCAGCCGACGGCCCTCAAGCGGCTGGCCGAGCGCCCCTTCGAGATCTGCCTCGTCGATATCTCTTGGGATGACGCTGCGGTGGCCGAACTAGCTTCCGTGATCCAAAACAGAAATGGAGCCACCCAGCTCGTGAGGCTCTCTGAAAGCCGGGACGTCACCGGCTCGGACGCAACGTGGGACATTGACATCGTTCCCCCCGATAGTCCCCCGGCCCTCTTCGGCAAATTGCTGGCGGCCGCCGCTCAGAAGGCCCGTCTGCAGGCCGAAAACCGCTCGCTCAAGCGCCAACTGCAGTCTCGCGTGCTGAATGAAATCGCCGGCCAATCGGAAACGACGGTCGCCCTGCGGGAAGCCGTTCGTCAGGCGGCCGATGCCGACGGCCACGTGCTGATCCAGGGAGAGGCCGGTGCCGGGACTCAGCAGGTGGCCCGACTGGTTCATCTGGCGAGCCGCCGTGCGACGCGCCCCTTCATTGTGCTCGACTGCCGCGTCCACTCGGCGGAAAGCCTCGAGCGCGAATTGTTGGGAGAATCCGCAGCTGAAAGTTTTGATCCGAATGAAGTCGGAGCCGCAGGGCGACTGGCCACGTGCGCGGGGGGTAGCCTGCTCCTCAAGAACGTCGAATTGCTGCCGGTCGCCATTCAGAAAAAACTGTCCGGAATCTTGTCGCGACAATCGTACACCTGCCTGGCAACCGGCAAGCAGCGACCGGTTGACGTTCGCGTGATGGCGGCGACCCACGCAGACCTCGCGGTCCTGGTTCAGGAAGGAAGATTTCCAGCCAGCTTGTACGAGTTGTTGAGCGGCTGCTCGCTGCACGTTCCCGCGCTTCGGGAGCGCTCTTCGGACGTCGGCATCCTGGCCGAAAATGTGCTCAATCATCTCGCCGTCGTCGAGGGTAAGCCCGTCAAACGCCTGAGCGTCGAAGGTCTCAATGTGCTCCGCGCGCACGATTGGCCGGGCAATCTTCGCGAGTTGGAGAACGTCGTTGAGCGAGCCTGCTCGCTCGACGAAGGAGCCCTGTTGACCGCCGAAATGCTGCAGCCGTGGATCGCCAAGCCGGCGGCCGACCAACAGGAATCGTCCGCTCTCTCGTTGCGAGAGATGGAACGCAAGCTCATCGAAACAACGTTCGCGCGCTGCCAGGGCAACCGGGAGCACACGGCCCGGTTGCTCAAGATTGGCATCCGCACGCTTTCCGGGAAACTGCGGGAGTACGGTTATCCGCCGCGCGGCGGGCCGGGGTCGAATCGCCGCCTGGCGCGCGCCGCCTGATCGATCTCTTGCAGAGGATAGGCTCATGCCCTCGATCGTCGATGGGACAACGATTCCACTGTTGGAAAAGATGGCCGCGTTCGGCGAGCACCGTAATACGGTGCTCGCAGGAAACGTTGCGAATATCGATACGCCCAACTACCGGCGCCAAGACCTGCCGGTGGAGGACTTCGAGCGCGCTCTTCGCGAGGCGATCCACGGAGGCACGGCCCGAGCCGACCAGTCGTCGGTCGGTCCTGCCGGGCTTCCGGCTGAACTGCTTCAAGCGCGCGAGGTGGGATCGCCCAGCATGAGTTTTCAAGACAACAACAACCGCAGCATCGAACGCGAAATGATGGAAATGACCAAGAACCTCTCCATGCAGAGTTTCGCAATCACCCTGCTGACCACGCAGATGAACATGCTGCAAGCAGCCATCCGCGAACAGGTCTAATCACCCGAATTGAGAGCCGAACGCCATGTTCAACCCTATCGACGTGAGCACGAGTGCCTTGGTCGCCGAACGACAGCGGATGAACACCATTGCCGACAACCTCGCCAACGTTGACACCACGCGCAACGCGGAGGGCCAGCCGTCCCCCTTTCAGCGGCGGTTCGTGACCTTCGCCGCAGCCGAATCGAACGGCTCCGGGGCGGGCTCGCCCGGAGTGACCTATCAGGTCAACGTCGATACCACCACGCCGCCGCGCCGTGTCTATCAGCCCGGACACCCCGACGCGGACAAACTGGGTTATGTCTCTTTCCCGAGCATTGATTTCACGACCGAGTTCGTCAACGCGATGGACGCGAGCCGAGCCTACCAGGCGAACATCGTGGCCATCGATATGACGAAGCAAATCGACAACCTCAGCCTGAAGATTCTGGCCTAAAACGAATCACGACTGACGAAGCGGGAACCAGGAAATGACGAATTCCATTAGCGCTTTCAACACGCAGATGTCCCCGGCTTCTCTGCTCGGATCGTTGCAGGGGGGCTCCGCTGCACCGGGCCAGACGCCCATGTTCGCGGACCTGCTGATGCAGCAGTTGGGGCAGGTGAATGCCCTCGATCAATCCGCGCAATCGGCCGTGGAAAAGAGCCTCTCGGGCGGCAACATCAGTCAGGTCGAAGTGCTCACGGAAATGAAAAAGGCGGATCTTGCTCTACGCATGATGATCCAAGTCCACAACAAGATTTTCGACGCCTACAACGAGATCAAACAGATGCAGATGTGATCGCTAGCACAGGGGTCTGCCCACCGCGGTAAATCACGCTCCCGAGTTCAGCAACATCAATTCACGGTTTGGGACCTGGCATGCGTCGGACGTTCGAACAGTTCTTGGCGGTCTTCAATTCGCTCGCCCCGAGCCAGCGGATTACTTTTGCCGCGATTGCGCTGCTGATCCCAGCCGGTTTTTTGTTCTTCGCCTGGAACGGTTCGTCGTCGACGATGATCCCCCTGTCTTACGGGAAAGTCTTTTCCAACGACGAACTGCGCAATGCCGAACAGGCACTGAAAGACGCCGGCATGTCGAAGTTCCGTAGTGAGGGGCGGCAAATTCTCGCGCCAGCGAGCGATGTCGAAAAATACAACGCGGCCCTATTGCAGTCCGGCAGTCTGCCGACGCACTGGGCCGAGGAACTCGAGAAAAAACTCGAAAGCACGAATCCTTTCCTCACCTCGGCCGAGAGCCTCAAGCAGACGCGCGAAGCCCTGCTGACCAAGCACCTCGTGCAGATGATTTTAGGCAGTCCCGACTTCGAGGATGCCGACGTGCTCTGGTCGCCGGCGACGTCCGGCAAGTCGCGGTTTTCGCGAGACGCACGGATGCGGGCTACCGTGATCGTCAAGCCGCGTGCCGGCCACGACCTCACAACGCGCCAAATCCAGGCACTTCGCGACGCCGTGACCTTCGCTATTCCCGATCTGAAATCGACCGACGTCACAGTTTACGACCAACGCAAAGGTGAATCGTATACGCCGGAATCTGAAAACGATCCGCTGAACGGCAAACAGTTCGCCCTGCTGCGTGAAGCGTCGCAGCTTTACGAGTCGAAGATCAAAAACGCGCTGACCCACATCTCGCCGGAGATCGTCGTTACAGTCAACGTCGAACTCGATCCCATCCAGGAATCGACGACGCAAACCGTCAAATACGATCTGAAGCGGAGCATCGAACAGCAAACGAGCGAGCAGAAGAAAACTGAATCATTCCGCCAACAGCCGGTGCAGGCCGAGCCCGGTCTGCGTTCCAACCAGCCTCGGTCGCTTTCCAATGCTGCCTCCAACATGCAAAACCGCTCGCTGACCGAGGAAAACAACTCCGTCACGCGGAGCCCTGGCGGCGAGTCGACTTACATCAAGAGTCTGCCCGCCATGCCGAAGGTGGTCACGGTGTCGGTCCTGGTCCCCGAGGATTACTACGCCAAAGCGCTCGAGTCGCAGAAGAGCGCACCGGGGCAAAAGGGGGGCGCCAAGACCATTGAAAAAATCAAAGACGAAACCGAGCAAGCGGTGAAAAACATCGTCGCCGGTGCGATTCCCAATCCTGATCCGAAATCGATCACGGTGAGCTCGTTCGTGTCGGTTCACGAACCGCCGCCGACGATCGTTCCCTCGACGTGGAATACCGTGACGTCGCTGTTCAGTCAGTGGGGCGGCGCCGTCGGACTGGGACTGTTTGCGATCTGGGCGCTCTGGATGTTACGCGCGACGACAACCTCGCGATCCGGCTCGATCGAATCGTCGCCGGAAGCCTCGATCACCGTCCCAGCGCCCTCCGGCCCCAGTTCGGGCGGCGGCGCGAGCCCCGGACAGTCAGCGGCGGCCAAGAAAGAAAGGGAAGAGATCGTGATGGAGGAAGAGCCGATGCAAACTCTCAACGACCGCGATCTCGT
>DASRXU010000225.1:0-7811 GCA_035687365.1 Planctomycetaceae bacterium
CGCTCTGGCTCTGTTGATTTCGCCGATCTTGGGGTTCTGCTGTGCGGCTGGTCTGCTGCTGTTGATGAAACGGATTTTCAAATCCCCCGAACTTTACGAGCCACCCGTCGAAGGAGCGACACCCCCTCGATGGATCCGTTGGACATTGCTGGGCACTTGTGGCGGCGTCAGCCTCGCCCACGGCTCGAACGACGGACAAAAAGGAATGGGGCTGATCCTGCTGGTATTGATCGGCTTCTTGCCGACGCATTACGCACTCAATGTGCACGAGAAGGACTTGCCGCGAGAGATCACAGCGGCCGCAACTTCCGTGGCCGACATCGTTCAAAAAGAGTCTCCGCAGGCGGCCGCTGCCATTCGTCCCGACATGGAAACCATCAACGCGGCACTCGAAGGAAAAGCGTCTCTGGCCGAGGTTGCGCCGTCACAACGATGGGCGATCCGGCAGGCGATCTTTCGGTTTCGCCGCACACTGCAAGAGTCGAAGCTGAGCTCCGAAACACGGCGCGCCCTGGCTCATGACGACGCCCAGTTCGCGAAGGCGGTCGAGTTCGTGCCGTATTGGGTGGTGATCGGTGTGGCGACAACGCTCGGAGTTGGGACGGCCATCGGTTACAAGCGCATCGTGGTGACGGTCGCCGAGAAGATCGGCAAGACGCACCTGACCTACGCGCAAGGGGCCGCCGCGGAAATCGTAGCCGCCGCGACGATCGGCCTGGCCGACTTTGCCCACATGCCGGTGAGTACGACGCACGTCCTCTCGTCGGGCGTCGCCGGAACGATGGCCGCCAATCACTCGGGACTGCGCGGCGACACGATCCGGAAAATCGGCCTGGCGTGGGTGCTGACACTACCTGCGGCGATTCTGCTTGCCGCCAGCTTCTTCTGGATGGGATGCCTCTTCGTGCCGGCGGCTCGCCCCGATGCGCCGGCGACAGCGGGCGCGCCCGTTGTGCCCGGAGCGCCGAACAAGGGCACCAATTAGTTGATCCGGGTCGCGGCAACCCCAGGGCTTCACTGTTAGAATGACGCCGCGGAGCCGGTGATGGCGATTCGGGTCGAATGTCAATTCTGTGGACGCGTCGCGTTGGTGAACAACGCGCAAGCGGACCAGTTCATCAAGTGCCCGGATTGCCGCGCCGAAATGCGCGTGCCGAGTCTCGAGGACCGTCCGCCCGACGCCGAATTTGCGCTTCTGCCGACGCGTCGCGCTTGGATTGGCGCGATCTTCCTCTTGGCTGTCGCGGGAATGGTGATCTTTGTCATCGCTTCTCTCGCGAATCGAGTGGCCAAACTGGCGCAACCAAATGGGCCGCCGGCGCAGAGGCCGCTTGCGAATCCTCCCCAACAGCGGTTTCCGAATCGGCCCGCGCCGGCGCGACCGATACCCGCAGTCGTTCGCAATCGGGCCCCTCAAAACCGGAATCGGGCCCCTCACAACGAGGTCGTCGGACCGCCCGTGCCACTCGTTCCCTGGACGGTCGCCGCGGATCCGCCGACCGAGCTACCGACGATTCCGGCGAAGCTGTCTGTGCGCATTGCGATTCCCGAGGGACCCAATCCGGAAATTATCTTTCCCTCAGCCCCCAGCACGATGGTCTCCCTGGGACATGCCGGGCACGGAAACGAGCTGCGCGAGATTTGGGACTTTCGCGCCAATCGCCGCTTGGGAACCACCCGCGGCCTGAAGACCATGTTCGAGAATCTGGAAGGCTACTTTCGGCCGCTCAGCTCTCTGAGTTCGGATGGCCGCTTCTTTGTCACGCAAGGGTTGCAGCCGTTCGACTTCGTGGTCTGGGACGTCGTTGCGGAGAGGCCGACTGGAATCGTCAGGGCCGAGCATGCTCCCACGGCCGGGTTGATCTTTGGAGCCTTGGCGCGACCAGACCGGTTGCTGACGTGCGGCTTTGGCAGCCCCTTCCAGGTCAGCGCGACTAACGGGCCGTGGCGGAAATGGTTGCACCCGTTTCCCCGCGACAATCAGTTCGACCGCAATTCGCTGGCGATCAGTCCGAGAGGCCGATATCTGTCCGTGTTTGACAAAAGTCGCCAGGTGCTGCGGTTCTATGACACCGAAGCGGCAAGTCCGGTCGGGCAGGTTCCGCTTCCTCCGTTCGAGCCCGCCGGACCGATGAATTGCGAGTGCGTGTCCTTCTCGCCGGACGGACGGGAAGTCGCCGCGCTCTTCAACTACAACAGCCACTCACACCTGGTCGCTTGGGAGCTGTCGACCGGGCGACTGGTCAAGCGGATCGATTTTGGAGGCAACCTGCGCACGCTGGTGGGCGCGCGGTTCGCGTACTTGTTCACACCGCTCGAGTGGTTCCCGAACCAAACGCGCTGGCTCGTCTACGGGCAGGGGATTGTCGATCGGCACGCCGGCAAGGTGATCTGGAAAATTCCCGACGAGCCAAGCCGCTATCAATACGGAATTCGGCACGTGGCCAGCGACGAGTGCGTGCTCAGCGTCACGAAGGAAGGCGACCAGCTGTTCTTAGGCAGTATTGCGTTGCCGCTGGCGGACATCGATCGAGCTGCGCAAATTCCCGATCGCTCCTGACGGATTGCCCAGCGACCCGGCTTCAGGCCGGCACGAGCGATTCCCTCGAGTGCCAGGCGTCGTCGTCCGAGGATCGATCGCCAACGCCGAGCGCCTCGCGCTCGCTTCCACGGGTCGGTGTGGCTTCTCGTTCGAAGCGAGGAGCCGGCATCGGCCGCGGAGGCGACACGCTTGATGCGCGGTTGCCGTAGAACTGCAGCAGGGAAAGCGTTCCGTCGTTGCCTTCGATGAGCGCCGTGCAGTGCTCGACCCAATCGCCCGTATTGCAGTAGACGAAGCCGTCCCGCTCAATAATTTTCGGCGTGTGCAGATGTCCGCAGATCACTCCGTCGCAGCCTTTGCGGCGGGCATAGTCGCTGAGCGATCCCTCATAACGGCTCAAGAACCGCACGACGCGCTTGATGATTCGCTTGCCCATCGAACACAGATGGTACGGGCTCTTGCCCTTGCGACCGATGATGCGGCTGAGCCAGCGGTTGGCCGAGAGGCACGAGTTGTAGAACACACTGAGCGCCACCGAGATCCACTGGGCCGACGTTTCAAAGACGTCGAACAGGTCGCCGTGCGTGACGACGAAACGCCGCCCGTCGGCCGCCTCGAAGATAAACTCGTCCGCGATTTCGACGAAGTCGAACCGCTCGGTCACGAATCGCAGGCCGCTCGTGTCCCTTAGAAAGGCGTCGTGATTGCCCGGCGTGTAGTAGAGCTGCGTGCCTTGGTCGGCCATTTCCGACAAGCGCCGCAACACGTCGGTGCAGGCGTCCGACCAACCCGAGCGGCTGCCCAAAGCCCAGCCGTCGATGATGTCGCCCACGAGGTAGAGCGACTGGGGCCGCAGGCCCTCCAAGAAGCGGATGAGTTGGAACCCCTGCGAGTGCTTGTGCCCCAAATGGACGTCGCTGATAAAGACCGTCCGAACGCCGCCGACCCCCCATCCTTGGTTCGTTGGCATGGCTTCACGCTCCAATTTTTAAAGTCGAGTCGTGTTTACCTCCGACATAGGTCCTCCAGCGGAACTTCCGCGGAGCGACAATCCTTTTATCGTCCGAATTGTGGCTCACAGATGTTCGGGACGCGTTAAGACCCGCTGAAAAATCGGCTTGGATCAGAAGTCTTCGGGCCTTGGAGCCGCGACCGTGAGGGAGCGGGCTATGACGGGTCGAAGCGACGTAAACCTTGATCGCTCACCGACTCGCACGCGTGCGAGTCCGACTTGGGAGTACGAGCAACGGAATCGTTGCCGCGTGCACCTTCCCAAGCCGACGACTCTGTCGTCGTCTTAATTTAGATCGCGCCGGAAAGACAGCAGAGCTGTCGCTTTGGGAAACGTGTACCCTCACCAACAATGCGTCGCGAATTCATCCATCGACCCGTCTTCAACGACGCCAATCCCGAAGCGCGCTGGTGAGCGAGCGCCGTTCTCACGAGCCTCCCGAGCGTAATAGCCCGACTCCCTCACGGTCGCGGCTCTAATTCCTCCCAGTGCTCCGATAAGGCCGCTCACCCGCGCAAAACCCAGTTCAACATCTCGCGCGGCGTCGCGGCTTTGCCTTGGGACAAAAGACCCACACGGAACACCCGTCCGGCTGCGTAGAGGCAGACCAGCGTCGCGGCCAGGACGCCCAACATTCCGACCGCCGGTTGCCACCAGCTCACGCCCGGTGGCACAGCCACGCGCACGAGCATCAGCATGGGGGTTGCGTTGGGGACGAATGAGGCGAAGGTCGAAAAGGCGCTGTTCGGCTCGCGAACGACATTCGCCCAACAAAACATCGGCAACATCACCAAGAGCATCACCGGCCAGAGCATGGCTTGCGTCTCACGGAGATCGGTGCAGGCCGCTCCGACGGTGATGAACATCGAGCCGAACATCAGCACGCCCAGCACCAGGTAGACCAGAAACCAGGCCATCACCGGGATCGAGACCAATTCTGCGTAGCCGTAGTGATGCGCGGCCCAATAGGCTCCGCTCAGATAGACGGCTGCCAAGGTGACCGAGACGCCGACCAGCCCCAGCAACTTTCCCAACATTAGATCAAAGGGCTTGACCGAGCCGAGGAGCACTTCCGCGATGCGTTGCATTTTCTCTTCGACCACGCCCTGCATCAGCGGCGTCGAGCCGAGGAGAATCAGCATGAACATGAGCATCAGCAGTCCGCCGGGCGCGAGGAACGAAACGATCGGATTGTCATCGCGCGCCTCGTCGAACTCGCCCGTGGCCGGATTGCGCTGCGTCAAACCCTTGTTGGCGAGTGGAACCCGTTGCACGGCCGCACGCACCTTGTCGGCGGGCAGACCCTCGGCCGCGTAACGCGAGTCCCTGACGACTTTGTTGATGACCGGACTGGCCCAGTTGCGAAAGGCATCGTAATTCGGACTGCTCGATTGGTAGCGAAGCGCAAACCGATCGTCGCGATTCGGCGCGGAGTTTGTGTCGTCCTCGTCGATGCGCGACGAACTGGGTTGCTTGCCTCCCGCAGAGGCGTGCGCTGTGTCAGCCGGTTCGAACACGCGTCCGCCAATTTCCATAAAACCAAACAGCGTGCCCTGACGGACCCGTTCGGAGAGATCGAACCGCTGCTGCGCGATGGCCTCGGGTTTGTCGGCGCTGGGGGCGACGCGTTCGACGGCGAACTTCGGTCGGACTTGCTTGCCGGTCTCGTCGGTCGTGTTTTTGTTCCAGCCCTCGGACGCACTGGTCAGTGCCGCGACGAGTTTTTCGTTCGGCGTGCGGTCGACGATGGCGAATCGTTTTTCGCTCGTGTCGACCTGGTCCCTGAGCATCCACTGCATGAAGACCGCGCCACCGATCAGGATCGGAAACACGATCAGGCTGATCAAGAAGGCCCGGGTTTTTACCGCCGCGTTGTATTCGCGACCGGCGATGACGAATGCTTTATACATGGTCGCCTCCGTCCGCCTCGGGGGCGGCAATCCGCACAAAGATGTCCTGCAACGAAGGCCGCGCCAACTCGAAGTGCAACACGCGGCCGTGGGCCATCACCGCCGCCAGCACGCTCTGGGAATCGACCCCGTCGGCCAGCCTCAGTTCCTGGTAGCGGCCGAAGTCGGTGAGTTTTTGCACGCCGGGCAAATGGGCGGGGACGCGGCCGTCGCCGTTGAGCCGCACCCGCAATGTGTCGCTGCCGTACGTCGCCTGAATCGAATCCAACGTGCCGTCGAGCACCTTGTTGCCGCGATAGATCATGAAGATCGAATCGCACATCCGCTCAGCCACGTTCATATCGTGCGTCGAGAAGATCACGGTCATTCCTTGGCGTCGCAGGTCGAGCACAGCGTCGCGAATCACTTCGAGATTCACCGGATCGAGGCCGCTAAACGGCTCGTCCAAGAGGACCAATTCGGGTTTCGCCACCACGGCGGCAATGAACTGGACCTTTTGGGACATCCCCTTCGAGAGCGCCTGCACTTTTTTGCCGGCCCACTCGGTGAGGCCCATCCGTTCGATCCAGTCGTCGACGGCCGGCCGCGATCGGCGCAGGCCCTTGAGCGCGGCGTAGAACTTGAGCACATCGCGGACGGTCATCGATTTGTACAGCCCGCGCTCCTCGGGCAAGTAACCGACGCGATCGCTGGCGGCGAGCGTGGTGTGCTCTCCCAACACCTCGACCTCGCCCGAGTCGGGATGCAGGATGCGCATGATCATCCGCAACGTGGTGGTCTTGCCCGATCCGTTGGGCCCGATGAAGCCATACACAGTGCCGCGCGGCACCGTCAGGCTGAGATTGTTGACCGCTGTGTGGGCGCCGAAAGTTTTCGTGACGCCTCGGAGGCTCACAGCGGGCCCGCTGCTTTGGTTCATTCGCTCACCCCGTTCATGCGCCGACTTTCCCTTGATGCAAGTTGGCCCGACCTAAAATGTGGTCCTGTCTAAAGTACTGTAATCTCGGTCCGCGGGCGCATGAATTCTCTTCCCGGCATCGATTCGTGTCGGAGACCGCCCTTGGCCGAGTGACCAGAGAACGTACCCCGGCCGCAAACGGATCTCTCAATTGGGCCAATCGATTCACGCTTTGAACGGATCTGGAAACGATCGGTCCGGCGGAGTCATTGTCGCATCGTTGCCGATCCTTCGCCCGTCAGTGACAGCACCAGGGCGAGATCCGCATGGATTTCCGGGGCGCGGGGTGCGGCAGCCGCGGCGTGTCGCAAGCGTTCGATCGCCTCCTCGCGGTGTCCTTGGTCGAACAGATTCCAGGCGATGAGTCGCTCACAGTAGTCGAATTCATCGTCGAGCTGCAGCGCTCGCTCGGCGTAGAGGGTCGATTGCTCGAAGTCGCCGTGCGTGCGACTGAGCAAAGCCAGGCCCGCGTGGGCTTGCGGACTCTTGCGGTCGAGTTCAAGGGCCCGCTCGAACTCGCGCCTCGCTGCCTCATATTGGCCCAAACCGTGAAGGCCCAGGCCTAATCCAACGTGCAGCTCGGCACTGCCCTCGTCGAGTTGGACCGCGACTCGATACCGATTGGCGGCCTCGCCGAAACGTTTGAGGTAGTGCAGACGGTCGCCGAGATGGGCATGGGAGATCGGATCCCGAGGTTCCAGCTCGATGGCCCGTTGATATTGCGCGAGAGCTTCGTCGATTCGCGATTGGTCGAACAGTGCATCTCCGAGCATCGTTTGGCCAAACGCATTCTCGCCGGTCACTTCCAGAGAGTGTGTGATGAGCGTCATTGAGTCGCGCCAATAGCCGACTTGCACGAAAGCCGTCGCTGCGTAGACAGCGACCAGGCCGCCGGCAAGCGCTGGCAACGCGCGCCGGCCCGCGAAGAAACTCGAGACAATCGCGGGAACGAGCCACGCCAGGGCCAGATAGAGACCGAGGTTTGGAAAATAGGCATAGCGGTCGGCCATTTGCTGCACACCGACCTGAACCAGGCCAATCATCGGGACGAGTGTGCCGAGAAACCACAGCCAACCGACCAGGAGAAACGGCCAGCGTCGCATCCGGACGATGGCGAAGAGGGTAATCGCTGAGAGCACCGCGACCGCCAGAGCCACCACGGTCAGGTTGAACGTCGGCCCGGGATGCGGATAGAAGATCGCGAGACCGAACGGGAAGGCGGCTCGTTGCAGATACAGACTCGCCGCCAAAATCGCGTTCAACACTCGGCTCGACAGCGGCATCTCGACCAGCGTGCGGACGGAATGGCCCCGCGACTGGGCGATCACGGCCACGGCACAAAAGGCGACGCTCCCCATCAGAAAGGGAATTTTCTCCACTAGCAACGAC
>DASRXU010000226.1:0-70566 GCA_035687365.1 Planctomycetaceae bacterium
GCCTCCGCCAAATCCACCCCGATCAAATCCCCCGCCGCCAAATCCGCCACCGCCTCGGAACCCGCCAAAACCACCACCGCCGAATCCCCCCCCACCGTGGAACCCGCCGAAACCACCGCCACCACCACGAAAGCCACCGCCGAAGCCACGGGCGAAGGCCTTGTTGTGAACAGGTTCCGACACCAAGCAGAGAAGAGCGAGAGCAAGGCAATAGGTCAGTCGATTCATGGGTGCGCCTTAATCCGGTTCAGCGTGTATCTGAAGTTATTTTGTTTGCTCGCAGGAAGTGACAGTCCAACCGGTTGAAATCGCGATCGCAAGCTGGGTTATCGCTTGGGGACGACTCGATCGAAAACGACTTCAGGAACGTCCGGAAGCTTGGCGTCCCCGAGTTGGCGATCAGCCGAGCGCCAGCCAAAGACGTTGTTTTCTCCGGGCACCCGGACCAGGTGATCCTTCGACCGGGTCGGAATTCCTTCGGCTGTGACGCCTGCCGATTCGATCTGCCATCCGTCGGGTGCCGCTGTCCAGGCGCCGATGCCGTGTCCTCCCGAGGAATCAAACGTCCACGAGACAACCTGCTCGCCGCGAGCATCCCAGCCGATGATCTGGGTTCCGGACGACGCGACGAGTCCGTCGCGCGAGACCGAAAAATCGCGCTGGAGAAAGCTCTTGTTGGCGATCCAGCGAATGTCCGATTTCGCGGTGACGCCGTCGGCTTTGGCTTCCCAATGGCCAGTCAACCAGCCCAGCTCTTGCAGCTGGGGAAAGTTCGAGGCCACAGGAATTGCCGACTCGCGAACGCTGGCCATCAACCATTTGCCGTCCTGCTGGACGTGCAACACCGTGTAACGGCTAGCCGTGGGCGGCTCGTTGTCCTTCGTCAGAAGTTGCGACGTGCCGTCTTCGACGGCGGTCGTTGGCGTCGGAAAGTCGATCGCCTGAATGGCGACGTGCATCCGAGCCGTGGGATGCGCTTTGAACAGCGCCGCGTATTGGTCCTCGATTGCCTTGCGCCCTTTGAAGACGTGCCCCTCTTCGTCCGCGACCGTTCCATTCGCAGTCCAAAGAGCGGCCACCGCCTTGGCATCACCCGCGTTGAACGCCTTGGTAAACGCCTCGGCCGTCGCACGAATGGCCGCTTCGTTGGGATTGGTTGGCGCCGGGGCCTTCTTCTCGGGGGCGGGGCTTTGTGCTGCCGGTGATCGGGCCTCTTTCTCCGGCTGCTGTTCAGCTCCCGAGACACATGTCACAAAGGCAATCGCTGCGGAAGCCAGAGCCATCCGCCGACCGATCGACAAATAGCTCAGCCGTTTCATAGCTTGCGTGGGCATGACTGGTCTTTCCAAATCGGTTGATACTAGTGTTGTGAATTCTTGGTTGTGGAATCTGGAGTCAACGCAACCTCGGCCCGACTCAGTCGACGACCTTCTGGCAGATGGGCGGTTTCCACTCGCCGGTGAACGCTTCGTGCTTGGGCCAGTACAGCCGCATCGCGACGTAGATCGGGCCGTCGGGGGCCGGAAGCCAGTTGGACTCCTTGTCTTTGCCGGGCGAGTCCTTCTGGATGTAAATGGTCAGCGAGCCGTCGCCATTCTTCTTCAGGTCCGGCAGCATCGGGGAGTTGATCAAGTAGCGATTGATCGGATTCTCGATCAAAAGCTGCGTCTTCCCATCGTACATGGTCACTGACCAGAAGGCGTGAACCGGAGGCAATTTTCCGTCCTGAAAGGTCAACGTGTACCGGTTCTTGGCGCAATCGGGCTTGTTGCCGTCGCTGTCGGTCGCGAGCAACGGGTACAAGGCCTCTACTGCGTCGTTGCCGTAAATACCCGCCATGGCGGCCGCGGCGCGCATCGTCCAGTCGCCGTTGTAGGCCGCCCGGTCTCCGAAACCAGACGTGGTGACGCGCCAGCCGTTCTCATCCTTGCCGAAGTGAGCGATGTGCTGCTTGATCTTTTCGTAACCGCTCTTCATACCCGCCTCGAGCCGCTCCTTTTGTTCGGCGCTGAGCTTGTCGACGGGGAACGGCTTACCCGCCTCGATGCCGATCGTCGCGAACTTTGCACGGAGCGGCACTTCAACGTCCGCCGGGCCGACCGGCGGGCAGAGCGCGAGCAAGAAGTTCAAATAGGCGAACGGATCACGGGCCGCCAACTCCTTGTCGATCTTCGGCCACGTGATCTCAGGAGCGGCCGGGGGTGCGTCTTTCTTCAGGAACGCGGAGAGAGTCTGGACCTTGTAGCCGGCTTGGATTTTTTTGACGTTGTCCATATCGGCGGGATTGAACAACTGGGTGCGGACAATCGCCATCGAAAAGTCGGTCTCGCATCGGAAGACCTTCTTGACCCCCTCGGGCGTCTCGCCCTTCCAATTCGGGCCGGCGATCATGTAGGTACCCGCGTCGTTGCCCGTCGTGCGGCTACCGACGTAGCCGTAATTGAACGTGTACAGGTCAACCAATTGCACCGAGTAATAGCGCCCCTTTTCGACCTCGGGGACGGAGAGCACGAGTGGCTCAGCTCGCAGATCCGCACAGAAAAATGAGTAGGGCGTGTCGCTGTTGGGCGTAACGACCGCCGTGTCCTTTGGCGTGTAGACCCGGGCCGTGTTGTAGAGCTGATTGAACCCGGTTTTGTACTCGGGCGATTCTTTGTTGACGAAGTACTGATTCAGGACCGCGTAGTTCATCACCATCGGGAAGCCGTAGATAAGCGCTTCCTCGGCGATCTCTTTGGTCCCCGTCTCCTGCGCGAGGCAGGGCACCGCTCCCATCAAAGCGATCGAGAAACCGATTGCCAACAGACTTCGGGCGATCATGTGCGTCAGCTCTCCAAGGTGTCGGTCAGGACATCGTAAACAACTACGGGACCAGTTGCCGCATTTATCGCGTCGGCGCCGCAGCCGGCCCAACCGCCCCCTTGGCGACAAGGCTCAGCATGACGAGCGACCAGCCGTAGAAGATCATTTCGATCCCGACGAAGAGCCCGATCACCCACAGCCCGGAGACAGGCCACTGTCGCCAGATCATGATGCCCAGGCCGGCGGTAATGACGCCATTGAGCAGCACCCAGCCCCAGTGCTCCAGGTGTCCCGTGAGCGCGACAATGATCCGGAAGATGCCGCCGATGAGCAGAAACATCGCGATGAGGAGTGTGAGCGAAGCCGCTGCCGCCAAGGGTTCGGCGACCATGAAAAACCCGACCACCACATACAGCACGCCTGTGGCGAGATCGAGAAAGAAACCCTGCCAGCGTTTTCGCCAGAACGCATGAACGGCCGACAGCACACCGCCGACGAGCAACAACCATCCGAAAAAGACGACCGTGGCAAAAGTCGCGACGGCCGTGGCGCCGACGGCGATTGTTCCCAGGACGATTTCCAGGATGCCCAGCACGAGAAACCAACCCCAGTTGCGTCTGAGGACGCCAGGGTCGAACGCTCCGATGCCCGGACCGATGGTTGCTGACATGACTTTTCCCCGTTGTTGTTCGATGCTGTCTGCGAAAAACGACGATTACTCGTTGACCCCGTACTAGTCCTTCGCCTTGACGACATGGTCGTGAAGAACCTTGCGGTCCGCTGCTGTCATTTGCTCGGGCCCGAGCTTGATTGTCAGCTTCACGATCTTTCCGTTGAAGCGGAACGGCACCTTGTAGTCCTGGTCGTCCACCGGAGTCCGGAGATCCATTCCCACGTCGAAGGTTTCGTCAATTGACATCAGGAACGGAATCGTGTGCGGAATTTTCTCGTTGGCGACTTCCTGATCGTCCACTTTCAAAACGCCAGTCCCCCCTTTGCCGGGTCCGGGTCCGTCGTACTTGAAATCAAAGACGATCGTGTGCTTGCCGGCGGGCAACGCCTCCTTGCCTTCCCAACGAAACCGCTTGATATCCAGGCCGTTGTACAGAAACACCGGCTTGCCTTTGAGCAAATACAAGCCATATCCGCCGAAGCGGCCGCCCAGGGTGTTCAGCATTCCCTCACCGCCGCCTTCGGGAATGTCCACCTCGGCGGTGATGGTGTAGGACTTGTTCAGGATGCTGGGCGCGTTGCCGACGGGCAGGCCGGCGGTCACTCCCGAATACGTAAACACAGTCCGGCCGGCGGTGGCGCTGGGCCGAGGCGTGATCAGTCGCGGAAGGATTGAGTTATCCAACGGGAACACATGGTATTTCGCGGCCTCGACGAGGAAGAGTTCCTGCAGCTCGCGGAGCTTGTCGGGATTCTTCGCCGCGAGGTCATTGTTCTCCGAGTAGTCCTCAGCGATGTTGTAAAGCTCCCACTTGTAGCCATTGACCACGTCGGGCAATTGGGCCGTTCCCATGAGCCAGACCGGAACCGGCGGCGGCGTGGCAGCAACCCAGCCGTCGTGATAAATCGCGCGGGCGCCAAACATTTCGAAGTATTGCGTGTCGCGCCTGGACGGCGCGTTGGCGTTGGCGGAGTCGAAGGTGTAAGCCATGCTGACGCCCTCAATCGGTTTCTGGGCGATGCCGTTGACCATCACGGGCGCCTGGATGCCCGTCGCTTCCAGGATCGTTGGCACGACGTCGATCATGTGATGGAACTGAGTGCGGATACCGCCTGCATCCTTGATGTGGCCAGGCCACGAAATGCACATGCCCTGCCGAGTGCCGCCGAAGAATGAGGCCACCTGCTTGGTCCACTTGAAGGGCGTGTCAAAGGCCCAGGACCATGCCACCGACATGTGCGGGTAGGTCCCTGCCGAGCCCCAGGCGTCGTAAAACTTCATCTGGTCGGCGACGGGGATGTCGAGGATGGCGTTGTAGGCGGTCATCTGGTTGGGCGTGCCGACCAGAGTGCCTTCGGCACTCGTGCCGTTATCGCCGCTGATGTAGATGATCAGCGTGTTGTCGAGCTTCCCCATGTCCTCGACGGCCTGAATTACCCGGCCGATTTCGTGGTCGGTATAAGCCGCGTAGGCGGCGAAGACTTCCGCCTGATGGGCGAAGAGCTTCTTATTCTCCGCGGGGAGCGAATCCCACTTCGGCAGGCTATCCGGCCAGGGAGTGAGCTGAGTATTCGCAGGGATCACACCCAAGCGTTTCTGATTGGCGAAGATTTGCTCGCGCATCTCGTTCCAGCCCATGTCGAACTTGCCTTTGAACTTCTCGATCCACTCTTTGGTGGGCTGGTGCGGCGAGTGGGTCCCCCCGGGAACGTAATAGAGAAAGAACGGCTTGTCGGGCGCGGAGGAGTTTAAGTCGTTCATGTAGTGGATGGCGTCATCCGCTAGATCGGTAGTCAGGTTGTAATTTGGCTTCCCAATCCACGGAAAGACCTGCGTTGTGTTCTGGAAGAGATAGGGCGTCCACTGATCGGTCTCGCCCCCCATGAAGCCGTAGAAGTACTCAAAGCCCATCCCGACAGGCCATTGATCGAAGGGCCCGGCCGTACTGTATTGATAAGTGGGAGTGTTGTGATTCTTGCCGAACCACGAGGTGGCAAAGCCGTTCTGCTTGAGGATCGTGCCGACAGTGGCATTGTCCACGCCGATGACGGAGTCATAACCGGGGTAGCCGGTGGACATCTCTCCGATGACGCCAAAGCCGACGGAGTGATGGTTGCGGCCTGTAATCAAAGCCGCGCGGGTGGGCGAGCAGAGGGCCGTGGAGTGGAACTGAGTATAGCGCAGCCCCGCCTTGGCAACTCGGTCCATCGTGGGCGTGGGCACCACACCGCCAAACGTGCCCGACACGCCGTAGCCCTGATCGTCGGTCATGATCAAGAGCACGTTGGGCGCGCCTTTGGGCGGGACGATCTTCGGCGGCCAATAGGGCTTGGAATCCTTGGCGTTGAGGTTGATGACACCGCCGAATTTCGAAGCGGGGTTGGGAACGTACTTTCCATCAATCGTGGTCGTGCCGCCGGGAGAACCCAGCGCGCCCGTCGTGGGCGCGGTCCCCTCCTCAGCCTTTGAGGTTGGCGCAAAGTTGCCGGTCGCGGCGATATAGCCGAGCAACGTTCCCAAGGCGATCGTGGTCAGCCTCGAAAGGCTTGAGGTCTTCATACTGCATTCTCCTTTGTCGATCGTCGTCATTCTTGAGCTGTTCCGCGAAAGGATTCGTTCGGCGCTGCCCCAGGGTCATTTGAACTTCGGACGAGCTGTCCCCCACAGGAGGATGGCACCAACCACGAGCAGCCAGAACGGAATCACGCCCAGGCCAGGAATGGCCTCCAAAACAAGCCCCGGCAAAAGCAGCCACTGCCAGCCAAGCACGGCAAACAGCAGTATGGCCGTGAGCACGTCCGTGGCCCAGACAGCCGGTGGAGCAAACACCACAAATCCGCACACCGCGTCCGAGATGGCCGCGATGCCCAGCGCCAGGAGAATCTGTCGCTTTGAGAAACGCAGAGCGCTTCCTCGGCCGGTCTTTGCACTCGACACGTCAGAATTCTCGACACCCGGGGCGGGGAGCTTCGTTCCGTGTTGGCCGTTGTCGGTCAAGGCATCTGACATGCTCGTCCCGATCCGTTTTGCGATCCGCCCCTTCCGCCGACCAAATTCCGTATGGTCGGCAGACAGGGGATCGATGCGTCGCTTACTCGTCGACTAGCGCATCCTCCCTCCGAAGCCGCCGCCGAAACCACCGCGAAAGCCACCGTCGCCCCCGCGGAATGCCGCAGCGCCGCCACGATCACCTTCGAATCCACCGGCACCGCCGCGAAACGCCGCACCGCCGACGCCAACGGCTCCGACCGGGTAGCCGACTCCTCCGACTGGTACGCCGTAGGGTTGCTCGGGCACCACCTGTGACACGCCTTCGTCCGACGGAAGTGCGTTGTAGTAACCCGCAGCCGCCGCGTTGTTAGCCGCGGCACCGTATGCGGCTGCACCGTAGGCTCCAGCTGCGGCGGGATAGGCACCGACCGCGCCGACAGCAGCGTTCGGGTGGTAAGCACCGGCCGCTCCATAAGCGGCCCCGTTCGGGTGATATTCGCCCGCTGCGCCGTACGCTCCGTTCGGGTGATAGCCACCCGCTTGGCCGTTGTAACTGCCCTCGTGGCTGCCGCTATAGTTGTTGCCGTTGTAGCTGCCCTGGCGGCTGCCGCTGTAACTGCCTCCGCTGGAACTTCCTTCGTGGCTGCCGTTGTAATGATTTCCGCTGTAGCTGCCTTCGCGGCTGCCGCTATAACCGCTGCCTCGGTTGTAGCTGCCTTCGTGGCTGCCACTATAGTGGTTGCCGCTGTAACTCCCTGAGTGACTACCGCTATAGCCGCCACCATTATGCGTGCCTCCAAAGCCGCGAGCGTGGACATCGGTGGGCGAAACAACAGTGAACGTCAACACGGCCGCAGTGCCGATCAGCAGATTCTTGATCATCGATTTTGTCCCTATGAAGCGTGTGCGAATTGATTCAAAACAATGTGTGCTTGGTGTTCGTCATCTCGGGCGGCAACATGCCGCTTGGGAACTGTTAGGCGCCGGCTTTCTTGACGCTGCGTTTGAAAATCACTTCCTTTAAATCGGGAAGTCGAACGCCTCCCAAAGTGCGATCGGTCGATTTCAACGAGAGGGTGTCATCGTCCAACTTTTGGAAAACTTTGACAGCGGTCGTCTTGGTTCCGTCACCGAGCACACCCGAAGACTGTGACCACCAGCCGTTCGCGATCGGTTTCCATGTGTCCTTGGCGTAACCCGAGTCGGAGGAGAAGTTCCACGAGGTCAGCTGCTTCGTTTCGGGATCCCAGCCGATAATCTGCGTCCCCGATGCCGAAGGAAGTCCCGCGGTAGTGACCTGGTAGGTGCGTTCGACAAAGCTCTTGTTCTTCATCCAGCGGCACGTGGTTTCGATCCGCGTGTCTCCCTCTCCCGCCTGCCAGGTGCCGATCAGCCATTCGAAGTCGTCCAGCTTGTGATAGTTGGACGGGCTGGCAACCTTCATGTCGTGGACGGACGATAACATCCACTTCCCCTCGTTCAGCACGTAGATCGCCGTATAACGGCTGGACCCCGGCGCTCCCGCGGGGGGCGGTTGGATCATGGCGCGGCCATCTTCGACCGCAGTCGACTCGTTGATCACGCGCACCGAGTCGGTGACGCTACTGATCTTGGCTTGCGGATTGGCGGCGAAAAACTCGGCGTATTCCTTCTTGATCACGTCGCGGCCCAGATAGCGCTGCCCGTCTTCGTCGATGTATTCGGCGTCGGCAGTCCACAGACCGGCGACTTTGTCGGCGTTGCCGGTGTTGAAGGCTTGATCGAAGTCGGAGGCCGCCTTGCGGACCGCGAGTTCGGCCGGAGATTGGGATTTGGCAGGAGTCGTTTCCTTAACGGGCGCCGACTCTTTGACGGGCTCCGCGGCCCCAACGAGTTCGGCAATGGCAAGAACAAAGGCGATTCGCACGATCATCGACAATGGACGTTTCATGATTTGATTTCCAAGAGAGAGAGTTTCAGAGAACTGTGCCGCAGGCAGGCGACACACCAGACGCCCATCACCGTGTGAAGAATCACAGCCGGCCACAACGCCACGCCGTAGAGGCCATCTCCGATGGCGGCGTAAACGAGGATGGCGGCGACAGCGACGTCGTAGAGCAACATTGCGGCAATCAATCCGTTTGCCGCTCGGCTTTGCGTGTCGCCGCGAGCCAGCCAGCAGGCAACACCCAAGGTCAGCAACCCCGCCCCGCAGACGCGACCGGCCGTCAACGCAACGGGTCCCTCCAGCGGCGCACCGACCAGGAACGCCACCGCTACCGAAGGGTAGCTCAGGAGCGCCAATCCGGCTCCCAGTTCGATCAGCGCGCTGACGATTTGCAGGCTTTTCATGGGGGAAGAACTGCGCGACAGGACGTAGCAGACACACTAAGGACGCTTTTTCAGCTTAAAATCGATGGGCGGACGGCCCTTGCGAGCCGCCCGCCGGGAATAATCCGATCTATTGACCGTGGATGCTCTTCATGGCCTCCATCTTTTTCTCGAGTTCTGCTTTAAGCGCTTCGAGGTTGAAGCTCGCCCCTTTTTGCATGGGCGGGAACTCGACAAGGGTTTGGGCCGCCTTGCCGATCTCCTGCTGCGCGAAGACAAACCGCCAGAACTCGTAAGCGAACCAGTTGTAGTAGGCGATGGACCCATTGTCCTTGCCGTTGTACATGCCAGTCCGTTCGAACGGGTCGAGGCGGAGATTGGTCAGAATCGGCCAATCGACCTTCAACGTCGCACCCAGCCAGCCGCCGGGCTGATCGGTGAAGCGGTACTTGTAGTCGTCGATGCGCACTGCACTCATGGTCGTTTCGGTGAGGTAGAAGATCTCGTGGCGCTTCGACGGACCTTTGCCGAGGAGCATGTCCAGCTGGTTGTAGCCATCCAAATGGACTTTGTAGGTCCGATCGCCGAGTTGCTTACCCTGCTTGAGTTCTTCGACGATGTTGGGATTTCCAGCCGCCGCGACGAACGTCGGGAACCAGTCCAACCCGGAGACGATCCCGTTCTCGACCTTGCCCGCCGGCACCTTGCCCGGCCAGCGGATCATGGCAGGAACCCGGAAGCCTCCCTCGAGTGCCGTGCCCTTACCGCCGGCGAAAGGCGTTTGCCCCCCATCCGGCCAGGTGAAATTCTCGGCACCGTTGTCCGTGCTGAAGGCGATGATCGTGTTGTCATCGAGGCCGTTTGTTTGCACATACTTCATCACGGCGCCGACCACGTCGTCGAGTTGCGCCATGCCCGCTTCCTGAATGCTCCAGCCGTTCTCCGGCGTGCGCATCGCCTCGTATTGCGGCGAGAGATGCGTCACGACGTGCATACGGGTCGGGTTGAGCCATAAAAAGAACGGCTTGTCGTCCTTTCGAGATTTGTCGAGAAACTTGATCGCGTGGTCGAGAATTTCGGCGTCGACGGTCTCCATCCGCTTCGGATAAAGCTCGCCGGCGTCTTCGATTTTCTGCTTGCCGATTTTGCCCCAGCGGGGTTCGACCGTCGGATCGTCGACGTCAGTGGCCCAGCAATGCAGCATGTTGCGCGGCCCGACGGTGGCTTTGAGCGCCGGCGGGTAGTTGCGATGCGACGGGTCTTCCATCGCATCGAGGTGGTACAGGTAGCCGAAGAATTCGTCGAAGCCGTGCACCGTCGGCAGAAACGGATTTCTGTCGCCGAGATGGTTCTTGCCGAACTGGCCCGTGGCATAGCCCATCGACTTCAGCGCGGTGGCGATGGTCGGCGCTTCTGCGGGCATTCCCAGCGGAGAGCCGGCCTGGCCCACGGTGGTCAGGCCCGTGCGGATCGGCAACTCGCCGGTAATGAAGTTGGCCCGACCTGCCGTGCAGCTCGCCTCGGCGTAGTAGTCGGTGAACATCATCCCTTCATGAGCGAGACGGTCGAGATTGGGAGTCTTGCCGGCCATCATGCCACGGTGGTAGGCGCCAATGTTAAACCAGCCGATGTCGTCACCCATGATGAAGATGATGTTCGGCTTTTTGCCCGAGGCCGGTTGTTCCTGCGCCGCAGCCGTGTTGGCCATCGCCAAGAGCCGTCCTTTGGCGGAGCCCTGTGCGCAACAGGTGCCGGCGGCGGCCTTCAAATCGGCTACCGTAATGGACCCACGCAATGGGGCGACATCGGCGCGGGATCCGACCCCAGGGATCGAAGCGGCAGCAGTCTTTTCGGCCACGCGTTGTGGGGTCGGCGCGGCGTCGGCATCGCGGGGTACGCCCAGCCGGCTTGACGCCGCTGCGTAGCCGAGCAACCCGCCGATCGCCAACACGCCGATCATCTGCGCTCTGGCGCTCTTCACCATTATTATTTTTCTCCAAATGTAGGACTCTGAATGATCGGGCTGGAAACACTCCGACCCGACTGCCCCAACTTAGTGCGGCCTCTCTTGGCTGCTCCGTGGCTCGTGTGCGTGCCTTCTTTATTGGCCAATCAGGGAAAGGGCGTTGCGAAGTGGCGTGCTCGAAATCTGAATCAGCCCACCGAAGGGCTCGTCCAAGTCGACGATTAGAAACATGGCGCCGGCTACCGACAGGGCGCAGACGAAAAGGGCGGAGATCACGGTCGGGTTCAACGGACTGAACAATCCGAAACCTGTGAAGAGCACGGTGAGCCAGAACACCACCACGACCAGAAACGCCGTCGGGATGGCGCTCTCGTTTTCCTCGATCAAGAGCCAGCGGCTTCTGGCAAGATCGGTCGTGATCTGCAAGGCTTGGGACTGGGCCCAGCGCTGCCCCTCGTTCTTGGGCGAAAGATCTCGAATTTGATCAATCAGCGATCCGCCGCTGGCCGTCAGTGATGAATCCCCCAACCCCGACTTCTTTGAAGCGTCGCCCGGCCAGAGGTGTTCGATGTTCGAGGCGACCAATCGCCGGAGTGCCTCCCGCGCACCTTTCGTTTCGGGTCCGTAGCGGGCCAGTGCATGGTCCAGCAGCACGAGATTGGCGGCCAATTGCTGGAAGCCGGTCCGCTGTCCATCGAACGAACTCTTTGCCGACGCGATCAAGAGGCCGAGAACGAGAGCGGCAAGCGTCGCGATCAGGCCCATTCCCAACTTGACGACATCTTTCGAGTCTGGGCTCACATGATGCTCGGGAAGGACCGCGCGCAACATCATCCCCACGAGCGCACCGCCGAAGGTGCACGCAAAAACGATCCCTCCAATCGCAATCGACTCCACGCAGAACACCTCTCATGACTAACGACGCTCTTTCGGAGCTGTGCCGATGTCACCGGGCAGAAAGTTAGAGAACGGAATTACGATTGTTTTGTGCGCCCGGAGGCAACAAGCCCATCCCGACCGCTGTGCCTCAAAAACGAAAGCACAAAGCTGCGAAGGTTCAGCCGGAATTCAAGCCCGCTCGACCAAGAGAAGTCGAGGCTCACATAGAATGGGACGAATCCAGTCCGGTTAGACTCACGCAAAGAAGGGCAGTCACTGCCGCCAACGCTTGCCGATCATCAGCAAGCCACGATCATCTGAAGCGCCGGAGCGCCGAAGTCAACGAGATATCGAGGTCGCGTCGAGCAGGGAATAGTTAATTCCACGCACGCTTGTGTGGGGGATCTACGTACAGTAGGAACGGTCCAAGAAGCGTTGTCTTTTCGATTTCTAATGAGCCCCGAGGCGTGAGCGGGATCTCGAGCGCCCCTGATGGGCGCTCGAGTACCAGAGTCCATTAATCGCCGTGGTGGGCCTTGATCACCGCCTCGATCTGCTTCTTGATCGCATCCAGGTTGAACGAAGCCGGATCCTGCATCGGCGGATAGTTGATTGCGGTCTGCGCAAGTTTAGCCACCTCTTTCTGGACAAACACAAACCTCCAAAACTCACGCGCGTAGAAGTCATTCATGTAGCCCCCGCCGAGATCGTTTAGGCTCTGCTGACCGATCGACGGCGTCCGTTCGAAGGGATCCTGACGGATATTTACGATGGTGGGCATGTCCGTCGTGACTTTGGGCCCGGGCCAGCCTTGGGGTTGCTGGTAGAACTGGTACTTGAAATCGCCGATCCGGACGGCACCCAGATGCGGGCCGCCAAAATAGAAGAGTTCTTGACGCTTGGACGGCCCTTTGTCGAGCAGCAAGTCCAACTGGTTGTAGCCGTCGAGGTGGTTCTTGTAGGTCCGATCCCCGAGCTTCACGCCGTTCAGGAGTTCGTCCGTGATGTTGGGATTGCCCGCAGCGGCAAGCATGGTGGGAAACCAGTCAAGACCGGAAAAAAGTCCGTTTTGAATCGTGCCGGGCTTGATCTTGCCCGGCCAGCGGGCGATGCACGGCACGCGGAAGCCGCCTTCCATGACGGTGCCCTTCGTGGCCTTGAACGGCGTCATGCCACCGTCTGGCCAGGTGAATACCTCGGCCCCGTTGTCAGTGCTGAAGACGACGAGGGTGTTGTCCGCCTCACCGATGTCGTCCAGGTGTTTCATGATGGCGCCGATGGAATCGTCCATCTGCTTCATGCCCGCCTCTTCCAGGCCGTAGTTGGTCTGGTAGTTCATCGTCTCCTGGTACTTCGGAGACAAGAACGTGAAGACGTGCATGCGCGTCGTGTTGTGCCAAATGAAAAATGGTTTGCCATTCTTCTTGGCATCGTCCATGAAGCGATTGGTGTTTTCGACCAACACTTCGTCAAAGGTCTCCATGTCGTGCTTTGAACCCGGAGGTCCAGCCTGCCAGTGCTGGCGGCCTTCCATGTTCTTGAAGGGACGCAAAGGTCCCTCGTCCACCACACGTTGCTTGCCGACTTTGCCCCAGCGAGGCATGACTGTGTCGTCGTCAGTGTCGGTCGCCCAGCAATGCACGAGGTTCCGCGGTCCATAGGTCTGGAAGAAAGCCGGGTCCGAGGGGAACGAGTACCAGAACGGGTCGGACATGGCGTCGAGGTGGTACAGATAGCCGAAGAATTCGTCGAAGCCATGCAAGGTCGGCAGGAACTTATTCAGGTCACCTAGGTGGTTCTTGCCGAATTGGCCGGTGACATAGCCCTGCGCTTTCAGGGCCGTGGCGATCGTACAAGCCTTAGCCGGCATTCCGACGTTTGCGCCCGCCTGCCCCACGGTCGTCAGACCGGTACGGAGAGGAATCTCCCCGGTGATGAAATTGGCGCGACCGGCCGTGCAGCTGGCCTCGGCGTAGTAGTCGGTAAACCGCATTCCCTCGCGCGCGAGCTTATCGAGATTCGGCGTCTTGCCGGACATGATGCCCTGGTGGTAGGCGCCGATGTTAAACCAACCGACGTCGTCACCCATGATGAACAGAATATTTGGCTTTTTGCCTTCGGCCTGCAGGCTAGCGATCTTCGCATTCACCGTACCCATCGCCAGGAGTTGGCTCTTCGCTGAGCCGGTTGAGCAACAGGCGTGTTCAGTAGGCTTCGAGGCGACACTTGATTCAGTCAATAGCGCAGCGGAAGCACTGCCCATTTTTTCCTTCGCGCTTTGTCGGGACGGCTCCGCCTTTGCGCTGTGAAATAGGTCAAGCCGGCTCGACGACGCTGCGTAGCCAAGCAGCCCGCCGACCGCCAATACGGCGATCATCTGGGCCCTGGTGTTTCTGAACATGCTGTCCTCCAGTTGAAAGTTCGAGAAGGATTCGGCTCAATGCGTTGGGCCGAATGCCAAAACTTCGTCGCCCGCCACGGGGGGCACCCCAAAGGGCGCCCGCGGTGAAATTATTTACCTCTTCGGTGATCAGTCGCTCGAATGGCTTGCCTGCTGCACCTGCTTCAGAATGCCGTCGAGGTTGTAGGTTTCCGGCGCCTGGAGCGGCGGAAACTCCTTGTAAGACATGAGGTGCTTGTACCAGAGCTGCTGACCGATCGGCAGCATGTTCCAGTCGTATTGGAATGCAGTCACGGGGCCGCCCAATGCGCCGCCCATTCCCATGGCCGTCTTCTGGTCGATTCCGACGGCCTGCTCAAACGGGTCCCGTTTGATGTTCTGGACCAGCGTGAAGTGAAAAGGAACGAGCGGCATGATCCAGCCAGCCGGTCCCGGCTGCGACATGTTGTAATACATCTTCCAGTTCTTGTAGCGGACCGCGGAAGGTGTGGCACCTGAGAAGTAGAAGAAGTAATCGCGCGCCGACTTTTCCGACCGTCCTTCGAGATAGGCGAGTTGGTTGACGCCGTCGAGCGTCGTTTTGACGATGCCCGGATACTGTCCGGCTTCGATCTGCTTCTTCAGCTCGTCGCCCTTCGCGCCACCGGCCGCTTCAACGAGCGTCGGCAGCCAGTCGAGAGCCGCGAAGAGTTGGTTCTTGACCGTGCCGGGCTTGATGTGGCCCGGCCAGCGAACGACGCAGGGCGCGCGGTAGCCGCCTTCCCAAGCTTCGCCCTTCTGGCCCTTGAACGGCGTCACGCCGCCGTCCGGGAAGCTAATCGCTTCGGCACCGTTATCGGTCGTGAAGACGACGATCGTGTTGTCGAGCTGACCCATGTCTTCGAGCTTCTTGAGGACATAGCCGATGTTGTCATCCATCTGCTTCATGCCGGCTTCGTTGACGCCCCAATCTTTGCCGCCGGGCTCTCCGACCATCGCCATGTACTTGTCGGACAAGACGGTGGTGACATGCATGCGGGCCGGGTTGTACCAGACGAAGAACGGCTTGTTGGTTTTCTTGGGGTCGTTGCGATCGAGGAAATCAATGACGTGGGACGAGATCTCCTCGTCCACAGTCTTCGAGCGTTCGAGCGTCAGCGGGCCTTCGTCTTTGCCCATCTGTTGCGCCGCGGTGCCGTCACCCGATTTCATCCAAATGATTGGACGTGGGACGGCCATGCAGACGCCATCCTTAGGGTCGATCGCGCCCGGAGGATCCGGAATTCCGGGAATTGGCTCAACCTTCATAGGCGGCGCGATGCCCTGCACGGTCGGAGTCTTGTTGATGTCTGGGAAGCTCACTTGCTGCATGGCGTCCAGGTGATACAGGTAGCCCCAATATTCCTGGAAGCCGTGCGCCGTCGGCAGGGACGCCGGATGGTCGCCCAAGTGGTTTTTCCCAAACTCACCGGTGGAGTAGCCTAGGTCCAACAGAAACTTGGCGATGCAAGGCGTGCCGGGGCGTAAGTAAGACGGGCTGCCGGGCAACTGCGGCGGGATCATGCCGGTGCGCAGTGGATACATGCCCGTGATGAAGGCGTTGCGTCCCGACGTGCAGCTCTGCATGGCGACATAGTCCATGAAGATTGCACCCTCGTTCGCGATGCGGTCGATGTTCGGTGTTTCGCCAACCATCAGGCCGCGGTGGTAACAGGCCGGCTGCATCCAGCCGATATCGTCGCCCATGATGAACAGGATGTTGGGCTTTTTGCCTTCGGCTTGAAGGTTGACCAATTTGGCGTCGACGTTGTTGACCGCGACGAGTTGCCCGCGAGCAGAGCCCGTGGAACAGCAGGTGTGTCCCGCAGTCTTCGACGTTCCGCTGGGCTGCGCGACGGCCTTTTGGATCGTGAGTGCCATCGGGGTTGAGGACTGGCGAGAAACGCCCGCGTGTTTTTCACTCACCTTTTGTAGAACTGGCTCGGCTTTCGCGCTGTGGAACACGTCCATGCGACTCGACGCGGCGACATAGCCGGCCAGTCCACCCATCGCCAATACGGCGATCATCTGGGCTCGAGGACTTCTCAGCATGTTCGTTCTCCTGTTGCAGTTTCGAAACGGATGGCCCGAAGCACTTCGGGCCGACGGCCGCGGATTTCGTGGCGCGGTACTTTCACCAGTGGCATCTCGAACGGAAGCAAAAAGTCGTCTTGAACGTGGCGTCGTGCCGTCGTACTCAGCAACGCGCCCTCGCGTTTAGTAGCGGACTCAGGGCTTCAACTCCCAGGTCTTGAGTTGCTGCCGAGCCGTCCCGAAGTTACCGAGGTGGTAAACGGACGCCCCCGTCGACGAGAACGTGAACGGCTCAAACTTCTCGTCCAGCATCTTCTTCAGGTAGTCCTGCGTGGCGAGGCCGATCGTCACGTGCGGATTGAACTTCTCGCCGGTTTCTTTCGGCACGAACGTCGCCACGTAGTCGATGGTCGGCTGGTTGATGTCGGGGTCTTCGTTCGTCGTGACGAAGGCTGCCGCGGTCCCAGTCTCGACGGTAAACGGCGTGACGGCGTCGATCAGCTTCTTTTGATACTTGAGGAGGTCGTCGGTCGGCTCGATCACGATCCCGGCAAGGCCCATTTCCTTCCAGGGGATGAAGTAGTACTTGTACGCTTTCAGCTTCCAGGCGGTCGGCTTCTCCTCGGCGAGGACTTTGCCAACGGCCTCGTACACCTTGTCGAGATCCGCCGTCTTCACGTACCGCTGCAGACAGGAGATATGCGGGTGATGCGACTTGCCCAAGGCGAAGCCCTTGGGGAAATCCTTGAGCAAGCGCTGATTGGCCTCCGTGGCGTGCTGGACCATCGTGGCGTCGGGCTCGAGCACGATGTCGATCGCTGTGACCGGGCTCGGCTGCTCAGCCGTCACGGGTTGAGCGGTTCCGAGCAGCAGAGCCGGCAGACCGATAGTCAGTGTGGTGAAGATCTTCAGGCATCGATTCATGTGTGACACCCGTGGGATGGCAGTTCGGAACATTGGCCCGTCTACTTCTCGAACGGGAACACGCGCTTCCAGTCGGTCTTCATGTGGATCACGAACCAGCCCTTCGCCTGGGCCTCGTCGTAGAGCGACTGCGGGAAGGTGCCGACCTTGCTGTTGGGCAAACCGTCGGCCGGTCCGTACGCGTATTCGCGCTCGGCGTCGTCGTGCAGCACGAGCATCATCAGGCGAGCGCCGGCGCCCGCTCCCGTGTACTCCAACATCTGACGATCGCCCGAGGAGTTGCCGAATGCCGCGTGCGGGCGGCGACCGATCACCAGGTGGATCGCTTCGGGCTTCCCGGCGTTGTTGTCATTAATCGCGAGCTTCGGCTCTTTAATGAGCACCGGCTCGCCGTTCTTGGCGTAGATGTATTTCGTCTCGCCGGCGCTCCCGATCACCTGTTCTGGCGGGATGCCGTACGTCTTTTCGGCGAACACGCGAACGAAGTCCTGGCCGCTTCCGGTCACGATGTACGTCTTGAAGCCGTTGGCCCGAAAGTAACGCAACAGTTCGAGCATCGGCTGATACGCAAGTTCGGTATAGGGGCGTTTGAAGCGCGGATGACGGGCCGTTTCCAGCCAGTGCGCGACCTCGAGATCGAAGTCTTTGACCGACATCCCGGAAAGAGTGGCCTCGATAAGTTTGCCCAGTTCGTGCCAGCCCAGCTTGAATATCGCTTCGTGATTCCCAGAGAGCGCTGTCTTGAACGGCTCGACATCCTTGAGGTGCGGTTTGTGTTTGACGAGGGCCTTCACGCGGTCGAGGCAGTAGACCACCTGCGTGTACATCGGATGCTCGACCCACAAGGTGCCGTCCATGTCGAACGTGGCAATCCGCTGTTCGGGCGGGACGAACTTCGCGCTCCCCTTGTCGGTCGTCTCATGAACGAAAGCGACGATTGCGCTCTTCCTCGGTCCGTCGTTCCACGAGGGCAGCGGATCGCCCGGCGCCGGCTGCGCTAGCGCGGGGCGGACCAGGGAGAGCAACGTGAAGATCGCGAGTGCGGCCAATACTCGTCCGAATCGAGTCAACATTCCTAGATTTCCCCAATCTCTGATCGTGTCGGGTCGCCCTACTGCGTGCTCTTCTCGCTCGGGTCAGCCGATCGCGCGCAGCGGAAACCAATGTGCGACATGCCCGTGTCGGGCGTGCAACCGTGCCGCGCGCTGGGCCGATAGCGGCTGCAGTAGGAGTCGTTGCAGAGGAAGGAGCCGCCCTTTTGAACTCGCAACGGACTGAAGGGCTGCCGCGGGTCGAAACTCTTTTCCGGTCCTTGCGGATTGAGAGTGACCTTTTGCGTGGCTCGCTGACGGTAAAGGTCGACCTGATACCAGTCGCCGCACCACTGCCAGACATTGCCCGACATGTCGTAGAGGCCGTAACCGTTGGGGGGAAATGCTCGAACCGGGCTGGGGCCGACGTATCCATCTTTGCCCGTGTTCTTGGTCGGAAAATCGCCCTGCCAGATATTGGCGTGGATGATGTTGGTGTCGCTGGGCGTGTCGTCACCCCACACGTAAGGCTTGTTGTCGAGGCCGCCGCGGGCGGCGAATTCCCACTCGGCCTCGGTCGGCAATCGCTTGCCGGCCCACGTCGCGTAGGCAACGGCGTCATCCCACGAGACATGCACGACCGGATGATTTTCCCGGCCATCGATGCTGCTTGCAGGACCTTCCGGGTGCCGCCAGTTTGCACCCGACGTCCACGTCCACCATTGCGAAAAGTCCCGCAGATCCTTGGGCGGTTTTGCCGTCGGATGAAACACGAGCGAACCCGGCACCAGTTTCTCCGGAGGCGGCGGCGGAGTGCCAGGCGGGCTCTGGCGAAGGATCTCGGCGACGTCGACGGGCTTCTCGGCCGTCGTGACGTAGTTCGTGGCCTCGACGAACGCGCGGAATTGCGCGTTGGTGACATCGGTTTCGTCGATCCAGAAGGGGGCGACGCGCACGCGGTGGGCGGGTTTTTCTTCGGCCCAGCCGATTTCCGAATCAGTCCCCATGGTGAATTCGCCACCGGGAATCCAGACCATCCCTGATGACGCCGACGTAGCCGGCTTGGCTGACGACGAATTGGAGGGCGGTGACTTACCAAAAAATCGAGGCGCGAAGCTGAAGAGGAAGAACGAGACGACAAACGCAGCGATGCCCAGAGCGACAACGCGCCCGATTCGCCGCGCGGGCAGCGCGCCAACGCTGGGCTTTGGTTTGTCGGTCATTTTGGTTTGGGCTTTGGGATTCATCGCGAATGTCTGATTCCAGTGCGAGGCACTGCTGAGCAAACTCAGCAATCTTGTGACTGGTGAGCAAGCTCAGCAGTGGCACACGGAGGCGCTGCAGTCATCAAGGGTTCAGCAGTCATCAAGGGTTCAGGTCGTTGTCTCGCTCGCAATCCATTGCCGGGCCTCTTCGATTTGGGCGATGTCGAAGTACCGGATCTTGGCCTTCGTGAAGGGCTTGCAGAAGGTGGCCATGCCCTGCTCCCACTTCTTCTCTCCGACCACGGCCAGGCGCTCGATGTCCTTCCAATGCTTGAGATCGAACTTGAGATCCTCCCACATGGCGCCCGCGGTCCACCCGTGAAAATCCTGCATCACAAACAAGATGTGCAGCTTCCCGTACTGTTTGATCTGCGCGTCGACCGCCGGCACAAGGCGTTCATAGGATTCCTTGGTCAATTTTCCGGTGACGTGAACCTCCAAAGCCCGTCCGACTGCGATCGTTTCGAGACTATCCACGAGTTGACTCCTTCAATGAGGCGATCCCAATCCCAAATGCCATGAAACTCTCAAACGTAAACGCTCGCACAGGGGTTGGCGGCCTGCGCTCGGCGCCCCGTTACGACGCTGAAACGAGCGCAACGGAATCCCGGCTACTGAAGCGAGAAGACTCGCATGGCACTATCGGTAATCTTTCGAGCGGCGAGCGGCCACTGCGAAAAGTACCAGTACCTTCAGGGGAAAACCGACAGTAGACTAAGGACCACGCCTTGCTTGAGGCCGCGAACCGGTGCCTTCGAGCCGCGAATGAACGAATTTCCACTGCGGCGGACGAAAGAGGAAAGAAATTCCATCCGATGTCGTCGTCCGCGAGTCTTTCCCGGACGTGCCCGCGCACTTCGGTGAGAGGTGATGGCGCAGAGAATGCGCCGCCAGCATACCCAGGCGTGCGAATCGATTCAAGACGCTCAATCGAGAGACTAACTGGCGAAATCTTGCGATCCAGCCGCGGTTCGCACGCCTTTCTTTCAACAGTGACACATCATGCGAATCGTCCTCAGGGCCCTGCCCTTCCTTTCCGCGCTGGCGCTGGTCGTCGGCGTGTCGGTCCCCGCCCGCGCCGATGGCCGCCGGTTGGTTGTCCTGCTGTACCCGCAGGGGAGCAATGCGGCCGTCGGAAACCGCCTGATGGAGCAAGGAATTCGATCGGTCTTCGAGAACAGTTCGGCTGACACGATCGACGTCTACAACGAGTACCTCGAACTGTCCGCGCCCGCGAAAAGCGGGTTGCTGCAGCTGCAAGCTGAGTTTTTGCGGCGAAAATACTCCGGCCGCAAAGTCGACCTCGTGGTCGCCTGGCTTTCGCCTTCGCTCGATTTTGCCCTCGAGCATCGGCAGGAAATCTTTCCGGGCGTGCCGATCGTGTATAGCACCGTTGAAGAACGGGAACTCAAGGCGCGCAAGCTGCCGCCCGATGTAATTGGCGCTCCGATCAATCTGGACATGACAGGGACATTGGACGTGGCCTTACGGCTGCATCCGCAGACGCAACACGTCTTCGTCGTCGCCGGCACCGCGAAGTTCGATGAGTATTGGGTGGCCGAGGCGCGGAAAGCGTTTCGCCCCTATGAGCAGGAACGTGATTTCGTCTATTTGACCGGGCTCACCATGGAAGACCTCCTGAACAAGGTGGCCCATCTCCCCGAGCGGAGCATCGCTTATTACCTCTACGTCTTTCGGGACGGCTCCGGAAAGGACCTTGTTCCTGCCGACGTGGTCGAGCGTTTGGCGAAAGTGTCGAACGCTCCCATCTACGGCTACGGCGAGTCGTACATCGGCCGCGGGCTCGTGGGTGGCCATGTCGTCAGCCTCGAGAACGAAGCGAAAACTGCCGGTGCCCTGGCGCTCCGCATTCTGGCGGGAGAAACGCCGCAACAGATCGGCCCGCAGCCCGCCAGCGAGACAGTTTACATCTTCGATGCGCGGCAACTGGCGCGCTGGGGCATTCCTGAGGCGCGTCTGCCGGCGGGCAGCGTCGTCCGCTTCAAGGAGCTGAGCCTGTGGGGTCTGTACAAGTGGCCCATCATCGGCGTGATCTCGCTCTGCGGCCTCGAAGCGTTGCTGATCGCGACCCTGCTCGTGTTACTGGCTAATCGCAAGCGGGCCAACATCGCGCTCCGCGAGAGTGAAGAACGTTTTCGCCTGATGGCCGACACGGCTCCCGTGATGATCTGGATGTCGGGAACGGACAAGGCTTGCACCTACTTCAATAAACCTTGGCTCGACTTCACGGGCCGCGCGTTGCCGCTGTCATTGGGGGATGGTTGGGCGGCAGACGTCCATCCTGAAGATCTCAAGTCATGCTTGGAGGCCTACAGTCAGGCTTTCGACGACCGCGAGTCATTCCGCATGCAGTATCGTTTGCGGCGACACGACGGAGAGTATCGCTGGATCGTCGACATTGGCGTGCCTCGCATCGATTCCGACGGCAAGTTCGAGGGTTACATCGGCTCCTGTATCGACATTACCGACCAAAAGCGGGTCGAGGAGACGATGCGGGACAATCAGCGCGAATTGCGGATGTTGAGCGGCAGGCTGATCCAGGCTCAAGAAATGGAACGCCGGCGCATCGCCCGAGAGCTGCACGACGACCTCAGCCAAAGCCTGGCGCTGCTCTCGGTGAAAATCGATATGCTCCGCCAGAAATCGACCGCCGCGTCCGGCCAATCGAACGGATCGATCGACGAGTTGTCGACCCACGTCAAGCAGCTCTCGACGTCCGTCCACAACATCTCGCATCAACTGCACCCGCTCAAGCTCGAGCAATTGGGACTGGTGGCGGCCATTCGAGCCCTCTGTTGGGAACTGAGCCGCAGCCACGGGGTCTCGATCGATTTCGCTCACGGTGTGGCTCCGCAACCCATCTCCGACGAAGCGGCTTCCTGCCTTTATCGGATCGTGCAAGAGTCGGCGCGGAATGTGATCAAACACAGTGGGGCCCGGCGGGCAAAGGTCGAGCTTGAGGCGAGCATCGAAGCCATTTGCCTACGGATTGCCGATGATGGAACGGGTTTCGACCCTCGCTTGGTCGTTGGAACCGGCGGACTCGGCCTCGTCAGCATGCGAGAGCGGCTGCAACTCGTCGGGGGCACGTTGACGATCGATTCGCGGCCTTCAGGTGGGACGCGAATTGATGCTCGAATTCCCCTGACCGCCGCACGGACCGAGGCGACTCGCCCGCCGACGATCTCGGACGGCACGTTGCAGGCGGTGCAGTCGCGGCTATGATCGAAGTACGGCTCACTGAACTCTGGAAAAATGGCGATGAGGCGTCCTCGCGTCCTGTTGGCTGACGATCACCGACTTCTGCGAGAAGCCTTCGCAGAGTTGTTGAAGGCGGAATGTGACGTCGTCGGGACTGCCGCAGACGGCCGCGCGTTGCTCGAGATCGCGCCCGACCTTCGTCCCGATATCGTGGTGCTCGACATCGCAATGCCCCTGCTTAATGGCTTGGACGCCGCCCGCCAACTCAAGCAAACCATGCCGGATGTGAAGGTGGTGTTCCTCACGGTGAGCGAGGATCCCGATCTCGCCGCCGAGGCCTTTCGGGTGGGCGCCTCGGGCTATCTGCTCAAAAACTCGGCCGCTTCGGAGTTGCTGCAAGCAATCCGCGAGGTCTTTGAGGGACGGTCCTACGTTACGCCCCTGGCGACTCGAGGTTTGGTCGATCGCTTACAAAATCCCGCGCCTGCGCAGGCGAATTCCGATCTCAGTCCGCGGCAACGCGAAGTGCTGCAGCTGCTGGCGGAAGGGCACACGATGAAAGAGATTGCCCGCCAATTGAAGATCAGTCCCCGGACTGTGGCCTTCCACAAATACACGATGATGGAAACGCTCGGGATCAAATCGAGCGCCTTGCTGGTGCAATTTGCACTCAAACAGGGCGTGGTGTCGGCCTAGCCCTGCATACTGGCTAATCGCTGATCAGCCTGTCAGTTTTGCCAGTAGCGTGTCCGACAACGCCGTGTTAGCGTTTCGTGAAGTGCCAGACGCGCGACGTATCCGGCCGCGGGGCACTGGTCCGACCGCGGGGCACTGAGCCGGCGGGGTTTCATGGCTGGACTCCCTTCAACAAGTCTCGATGGCCAGGAGACAGCGCGCGCTCGCGTGCTGCTGGCCGACGACCACCGGGACTTTCTCGTAGCGACCACTCGACTCTTGGAGCCGGAGTTTGATGTCGTCGAAACTGTCGACAATGGCCGTGCCCTCGTCGAGGGCGCTCCGCGTCTCGATCCTGACCTGTTGGTCGTCGATATCGCAATGCCGATCCTGAACGGCATTGAGGCGGCCCGGCAGCTCACCGCCTCGGGCACGCGGGCTAAGATCGTGTTTCTCACCGTGCACGACGATGAGGATTACGTTCGCGCCGCGCAGGCGGCCGGCGCGCTCGGATACGTAATCAAGTCACGGCTGGCGTCCGACCTGGCGCCGGCGCTTCGAGAAGCGCTCGAAGGGCGGACCTTCGTGTCACCCTCCATTGAACAGCCGTCAGATCAGAACCCGAATCCGTAGGGATAGATCGGGCCCCAGCCCCAACCGGGGAATCCGAAGTAACGTGAGCCGGCATAGCCCGCGTAGCCGTAGTATCCGACCGCGTAGGGAGCCGGAACGGCGTAGGCAACAACCGGTGGGTACGGATAGTAGCCCAGGGCATAGGGTGCCGCGACGGTTGTCGCGGCGTAGGCGGCCGGGGCGTAAGAGGTGGCGTACGGATAGTAGCCGATCGGATACGGGTCGATCGCGCCGTAGTACCGCGTCCCGTACTGAGTGTAGCTGGGCGTGGCCGGAGGGCAGCAATTGGGATCGGCCGGTTGAGCTGCATGGGTCGTCGCGGCAACCACCGCGAAACACGTGAGCGCCATCGCTAACTGTGTCAGATTCTTAACTGTCTTGCGGCTGCCGACGGCGCAATTCCGGGAAACGGATTTCAAGGGAAAACCTCGCGCGAGACGAACTGTTGAACAAGTTGCAGGCTCTAAGCCCCACCTGTTCCCTTCTAGCGTGGCCAAAGAGGGGCGGTCAACAAAATTCTGGCCCCGACCGAGCGATCGGGGGCCGTTCCCGCGAGGAGCGAAAGGGGTTCGATGCCACTTCCTCTCAAAAGCGTTAACAACGCTCCTAGGAGTCTCCGGGCCAAGCAAGTCGAAAAATGCGCCGATGGTTCCGGGTTGACCGACTCGGCTATACTGTCGAGCGAAGGCCGAAAATCGTCCGTGACCGCGTCTGGGACATCAGGTCCCGGCGCGCGGTCCTTTCTGAACGTGCGGGGCCGAATCGCGCTGAACGTTTCGCCGGGCTCGCACTGTCCTTTCCTCTGAGAGCCGACACCGCTTCTGCACCGTCAGGAGCCGATCGCGTCCAATCGGATGGGAAATTCCACACCCCCCGAGCCCCAAGACTCATTCATTCTGGATTCAGGGGCCACGCCGCCGGATCCCGCCGCCCGCTCGTCGGCAAGCGATCAGGATGCGCTACTGACATTCATCGCGGGCTCGGAAATCCCCGTAACGAGTGTGCCTGCGGCCGTCCCTCCCGCTTTCGGACGGTACACGGTGCAGCGGGCCCTCGGCGCGGGGAGTTTCGGGACAGTGTATCTCGGTCACGACGCGCAGCTCGACCGCCCGGTCGCCATCAAAGTGCTGCGCAGCGGCCCGAACGTCCCGCGCGAAGAAGCCGATCGCCTGATGCAGGAGGCCCGGAAGCTCGCCCGACTGCACCACCCGGGCATCGTGACGGTTCACGATGTCGGGACGCAAGACGGTCAAGTCTTCATCGTCTCGAATTATCTCGACGGGCAGAACCTTGCTGATCGGCTGAAGCAGAACCCGCCGAACTGGCCGGAGGCCGCTCGAATTGCCGCGTGCGTCGCCGAAGCGCTGGCTCACGCGCATGCCCATTTCACGATTCACCGTGACGTCAAACCGGCCAACATTATCATGACATCGGCTGGCCAGCCCGTGCTGGTCGATTTCGGACTGGCGTTGGATGACTCGTCGGCCGGCGGTCGCGAGTTGGGAATCGTCTCGGGAACGCCGTCCTACATGGCGCCCGAGCAAGTCGCCGGTGCGGCCCACCGCATCGACGGGCGAACCGACGTCTACAGTCTGGGCGTAGTGCTCTACCAGATGCTTTGCGGGCGCGTTCCCTTCCGTGCCAGCACGACGCGTGAACTTCTGCGCCAGGTCCGCGACGACGAGCCGCAACCGCTCCGCCAGGTCGTTCTCAACCTTCCACCCGAGTTGGAACGCATCTGCTTCAAGGCTCTCGCGAAAAAGATCCAAGATCGCTACGGCACCGCGTCAGATTTCGCCGAAGACTTGCGGCGGGCGATCCAAGCGGCTTCCGACTCGACTGGGTCTTCCTTCGTTCGGCACTCGATCGTGCTCGAGCCCGACGCTCCGGCATCCAGTTCAATGTCGACGGGCTCGGTTCCCTCGGGGGCCACCGTGTCGGGTTTGTCCTCGGCCGCCCATTCACTTGCAAACGCTCCACCGCTCGCCTCATCGCGGTCGTCCTCGATACAGTCTTCCGCGAACTTCTCCTCGTCGCGCCGTCGCATTCGTGAGGCCGAGCGTCGCCAGGTGACCGTGCTGATCTGTGGCACCGACTTGTTCGAATCCGAGGCGTATCTGGAGAATCTAGAAGCGGAGGACCAGGCGAAGGTGCTGGGCGCCTTTCAGCAAGCCTGCACGGCCGCCGTGCGCCCGTTCGATGGAACTGTGGTGCAGTGCAACGAGCAAGGGCTATTGGCGTGTTTCGGCTTTCCGGTCGCGTACGAGGACAGCGCTCGCCGAGCCGCGCGAGCCGGTCTCAATCTCCTGACCGCAATGGACGAATTGGGCAAGGATTTCCAACACAAGCACCAGCTCGAACTAAGTCCGTGGGTCGGACTTCACACCGGGCCGGCGTTGGTCGAAGAAAAAGAAGACGCCTTTTCGCTCGTAGGTGAGGCGCGGAATGTTGCACTCAAACTTGCCGAGAGTGCCGAGCCGGGACAGCTGATTTGCACCGAGGCCACGCATCGCCTGATCTGGTTCCGTTTTCAATGCGCGAGTCTCGGTCGCCGCAAGATCAAAGGCGTGCCGGAACCGGTCGAACTATTCGAAGTGCAGGGCCTAAGTCTCAACCGAACTTCGTTGGATGCGGCCGGTCCGACGGGCCTCACGCCGTTGACCGGTCGCGATCATGAGACCGCCTTGCTCCAGGATCGCTGGGATCAGGCGAAGGAAGGGATGGGCCAAGTCGTGCTGCTCCCCGGCGAAGCCGGCGTGGGGAAGTCACGCCTGGTCTACACGCTGGAGCAGTATGTCGAGTCGCAGAGTGCCGAAGGCGAATCGCCGGCCGGGTCGGTTGCTGCCGCCGAGGCCGAAGCGACGCCAGGGGCGACCGTGATCAAATGGCGGTGCTCGCCTCACTTTCAGAACACGGGACTCTATCCGGCGATCGAGTTTTTCAAGCAAGCGTTGGCGCTGCGTCCCGACGAGGCACCCAGCGCGCAGCTCGATCGATTGATCGACTATCTCCGTCAGCACGATCTCGCTCGACCCGACACCGTCCCGTTGTTTGCTTCACTGCTCTCGCTGCCCGCCGACGAGCGGTTTCCCCCGTTGGGACTGTCGCCCGTGCGAGAGCGGGAGGAAATGTTTCAAGCCCTGGCCGATTGGCTGAGCGCAGCGGCGAGCCGGCAGCCGGTGCTGTTCGTCATCGAAGATCTGCATTGGGTCGACGCTTCGACCAAAGAGTTTCTCACCAAGTTTTTGGCCGAAGGATTGCACGAGCGAATTCTGGCTCTGCTCACCTTCCGTCCCGAGTTTCAGCCCCCGTGGCCGTCGGTCGGTTCGCAGCATACAACGCTGACCTTGAACCGTCTCAATCGCCGCCAGGTGGCCGAGTTCATGGCGAAGAAATTAAAGAGCGCGGCGCCGGAGAAGCTGGTCGACCAGATTTACGATCGAACCGGCGGCGTGCCCCTCTTCGTGGAAGAATTCACGAAGATGGTGCAGGAGTCGGGCGCGTTGAAAGGGACCAAAGCCGGGGGGACACCGATTGCCGCTCTGCCTGCGCACGAGATCCCTTCGACGCTGCAAGATCTGATCATGGCGCGCCTCGATCGGCTCGAGGGCGATCGCGAGATCGCCCAGCTGGCCGCGACAATCGGTCGCGAATTCAGCTACGAACTGCTGGCCGCTGTCGTGACTCTCGACGAGCCGACCCTTCAGGCGGAACTGACGAAGCTGGTGCAGGCGGAAATTCTGTTTCAGAAGGGACGTCTGCCGAAGTGCAGTTACGCGTTCAAGCACGCGTTGCTCGAAGACGCCCTGTACAACTCGCTGGTGAAGAGCAAACGGCAGCAGTTTCATCAGCGGATCGCGGAGGTCTTGGAGGCGCGGTTTGCGCAGACGGTACAGACGCAGCCCGAATTGCTGGCTCACCACTTCACCGAAGCCGGAATGACCGCGAAGGCGATCGTCTATTGGCTAACGGCGGGGTTGCGTTCGCGGCAGCGGTCGGCCGAGATCGAGGCGATCGGCCACCTCACGAAAGGACGCGCGCTCTTGGAGACGCTCGCTCCTTCGACCGAGCGCGACGCCCAAGAACTCGAGCTGCTCGGCCCGCTGGGCGTCGCGTACGTCGCGGTGCGGGGCTACGCCGCGCCCGAAGTCGAGCCGGTCTTTCGCCGGGCACGCGAGCTCTGTGAACGGGTCGGACAGCCGCTGCAGCTGTTCGCGATCATGCTCGGCATTTGGGAGTGGCACACCGTGCGGGGCGACCTGCGGCTGTGTGCCGATCTCGCGGTGGAGGGCATCGACTTCGCTCAGTCGCAGAACGATCCGGGCATCATGATGGAAGCCCTGTTCATGCGGGGGGAGACGATGCTGCATCGCGGCGACTTCGCCGGCGCTCGGGAGAGCTTTGCGGACGCCGTCGAACACTACGACGATCGGGAACGGACGAAAGCTTGGGCCGTTCACACCAGTCATGACGCGGGCATCACGCACCGCAGCAACCTCGCCGTCGCCTTGTGGCACCAGGGCTATCCGGACCAGGCGATTCGGGCCAATCGCGAAATGTGCGAACTGGCCCGACAAATCGGTCATCCGTACAGCCTGGCCTACGCGATGCATCACACCGCATGGCTCTTCCAACTCTGCCGGATTGGGAGCGAGGTCCGCTCTGCGGCGCATGAAGGAACGGCGATCGCAACCGCGCAGGGCTTTGCGCTGTGGCGTGCGACCGGCGCGTTCTTCGCGGGGGGCGGCCTCTTGCTCGAAGGCAAGGTGCCTGACGCGATTCCCTTGCTGCTGGGAGGTGTTGCGGCCTTCGAGGCGGGCGGGGCCGAGCTAACTCTCTCGTTTCAGTTCGGCACTCTGGGAGAAGCCTATCTGCAGCTTGGCCGCTTCGCTGAAGCTCATGCCGCCCTGGATCGAGGGCTGGCGATCGTCGAGAAGAACGACGAGCGCTGCCACGAGCCGGAGCTGTTACGACTCAAGGGAGAGCTGCTGCTAAGCGAGTCAGCGGAGTCCGCGTCCTCCGTCGCTGCTGAAGAGTATTTCCAGCGCGCGATTGAGACTGCGCGTCAGCAACAAAGTCGGGCTTGGGAGTTTCGGACGACGATGAGTCTCGCCCGGCTCTGGAAACGGCAAGGTCGCAGCGAGGAAGCTCGCCGCGCCCTGGCGGCCGTCTTCGAGAGCTATCAAGAGGGTTTCGCGACTCCGGATCTTGTGGAAGCCGCGGCACTCCTAAAGGCCATGAGTCTCTTGAACCGGTGCCAGCAATGAAAACACGGCTGAGCGTTTACCGCTCAGCCGTGGCAATCAAACTTAAGAGGACGAACTACTTCCGTTCGGGAAGGTGCACCTCCCGAACGGTTTTGTTGTTCCCCGCCACCACCAACTCCAGCGCCGCACCGGGCTTCAGGCGATCGTCCTTGATGCCCGCATCGCTAAGGCCTCCCTTGGGACCGAGAAACTTCGTCTTGGAATCGACCTTGTATTCCTTCTTGTCTTCCCCGTCTTTGACGAACAGCATTTTCTTTTTGACGTCAACCTTGATCAACGTCACGCTGTAGGTCTTGTCGGCGGCCAACACGGCGCTGGCGATGAACAAGAACGCAAGGACAGCGGCGACAGGGCGGCGTAACATGAGGAAACTCCCGGATGCGATTGGGCGAGGACAACTCTGTGAATGAGATCGGAACGGATCAGCCGGGTTAGGCGGCTTTCTTGACTCGGCGGCTCACTGCCGTGTTCACCTTCACTTCTTTGACTTTGCGACCGCCTACTTCGGTGATGACCGTCAGCGGCGCGCCGGCTTGAAGGGCGGGGTCGCTCAAACCTTTCCGGCTCACCCGACTATTGACCAGGATTTTCACGTCGTTCGACAACAGGAACGAGCGATCTTTGCCGTTAACGAGCGAAATGACCAGCATCCGCCTGGCCGGGTCAAAGCTCTTCACCTTGCCGGGGAATTCGCTGTCTTCGTCCTCTTCTTCGTCTTTGGCGGCGTCCTTGCCAGCCGTCCGCTTAGAGTCAGTCGTGCCACGAAACCGCGATGTGCGCGTGGTGGTCGCCGGCGTGGTGGGAGTCGAGGACGGTGCCGGGCTGGTCGACGGAGTCGTGGTCTCGGAATCGTTCGTGTTGGGCGTGCTGCTCGGCGACTTCGAGGAACCGGAAACTCGCGTCCTGGGCGATCCGGCCGTCGCTTTCATTTCGCGGGCCTTGCGATCGTAGCCGAGATGAAGTTCGGCCGCCGTGGTGCCGTTGGCCACGACCGTGATCGGAAGGCCGCTGTGGAATCGGTGGTCCTTGAGCCGACTGTGCACCACTCCGCCGCGCGGACCGACGATCACCGTCTCTTCATTGATGGAATAGGTGCGTTCACGATTGTTGCTGTCAGCAATGGTCACCGTCCCCTTGGCGACGTCGACCGTCACGACCTTTCCCGTAACCCCGTCTTTGACTTCGGAATCCTTGGCTTCCGCGCGGGGAGCACAGAGCCCGAACAATCCGATCGCCAAACTGCATAACACGGCAACTGTCGGCTTACGTAACATGTTTCTGCTTTCTCAAGAATGATTTGCGGGAGGGGTTACGGATATCAGGGGCGATCGAGCACCGGCCCATTGCCAGGCTCGTGCCTTGTTTCAAGTTTCGTTAGCGGTCGCGGGTAACTTGCCGTCTGGCGTCAGGCGGTCGACGATTTTCGGCAGGATTTCCGCCAGGTGCGATCGCAGGACCTCCGGAGAGATGCCAACATGCGCAGCGAGCTGTTGAATCTGCTCCGAACCGAGGGCTTTTTCGAGCTGCTCCGGAGAAACCGCCTGGTTGGCCCCCGTGCCAATCCACGATTGGACCGCTTGCCCCAACCCTTTTGATTCGAGTTGTTGCAAGATGGCCGTCAATCCGCCGCCGTCGTTGGTCTGAAACTTCTTGACGACGGCATTGGCAAGCTTGGCCTGAGTAGAGTCAGGATTGCCGAATCCGGTGACAACCATTTCGGCCAGCGTGGTAAACAAACCCATGACAAACTCCTCGGCCCAAGGTTTTTCGATCAGAATCCGATTTGCGGCGGACGTTCGCACTGCCCTTCGCAGGGACACGACTGTAAGTGACACTACGGAGCCGGCGGCGGATCCGAAGAGGCCTGTTCTCCTGCCGGAGGCGTGAACGCCGCGATCAATTGCGGTGCGAGCTTGTCTTGCGGCACAAGCTTCTCGAACTTCTGAAGCTCCTTCATGGCGCTCGGAATGTGGTTCAGGACGAGGTAGTGATAGGCCAACAAGAACAGGCCATCGCTCGATTTCGGGTGGGCCCGCACGTATTCCTCCAGCACGCGAAGTTGCCGCGTATACGTTTCCGGATCGGCATAAAGCTCGCGCAACGTCTCCCAGGTCCAACCCGGCCCCGCAGACAAAACGGCATAGGCTCCAGCCGCTGCATCGCGATACTTGCCCTGGGCGAACAGCACCAACGAACGGAATTCGTGGAGCATGGGATCGTTGGGTTGAAGCTTGATCGCCTGGTCGACTTCGCTCAGCGCTTTCGCGTAATCGTTCGATTTGAAGGCCCCGCGCGCCGCTTCGAAGATTTGAGCATCTTGCGACGGCAGTTCGTTGGCCGCTTCGGGCGGCTGACCGGCGTCGGCGACTGCGGGCGCGACCGAATTATCGTTGGGAATATCGCTGGGCGGGTACGCGTCGTATCCCGCGACCGCGCCGTTGTCCGAGTAGGTCGGAGCGACCTCTTGAGACGGCATGACAATCGGCTGCGAGTAGTCGATGTAGTTGTAGCTCGTATCGACTGGCGCGGCGCCGACAACCACCGGCTGCGGAGCGACGTAGAACGGATTGTTGTAGACGTACGAGTCACCCGGCGACGCGAGCCAGCCCGAGGCCACACTCGCGCCGTACCAGGCGGCCGGCGCGTGGTACCAGTTGTTCCACGAACCGTGGTTCCAGTTGCCGTAGCGACCCGACCAGTTGTTGTTCCAGTTGCCGCTGCCATTCCAATTGCCGCGACCGTTCCAATTTCCTTGGCCGTTCCAGTTGTGGTTGTTGACGACGTTGTTCGTGTTGTTGTTGACGTTGATATCGCCGCGGTTGCCACTGTTGATATTGCCGGTGTTGATGTTGGTGCGATTGCCGATATTGGTGCGGTCGCCGATGTTCGTCCGATCGCCGACGTTGGGGCGATTGACGTACTCGGGTCGAGGCAAGCGTCCGTTTCCTCCCTGCCCCGGACGATTGGGCCAGTTCGGGCGGTTGCCGGCATTCGGCCATCGTTCTCCACTCCCGCCCTGCCCTGGACGATCGGGACGATTTCCTGCGTTGGGCCAACGCTCGCCGCTGCCTCCCTGACCCGGTCGCGATGGCTGGCCAGGCCGAGTGCCAGCTCCAGGCCACCGTTCACCTGTGCCCCCTTGCCCGGGACGAGTCGGACCCTCGGGTCGATTTCCCGCTCCGGGCCAGCGTTCTCCACTGCCACCCTGTCCCGGTCGATTCGGTTGATTCGGACGGTTACCGATGCCCGCCCATTGTTCGCCGCCACCACCCGCGCCCGGACGATTTCCCATTACTGGTCGTTGACCGGGTTGGTTGCCGGCACCCGGACGTTGAACGTTACCCGGCACGCGATCACCGCCCGGTCGCTGTCCAGCACCGGGCCGCACTCCGGCACCTGGTCGATTCGCGCCGCCAAAATCAGGGCGACCGGCGAAATGGTTGCCGCCGGCTTGCGGACCGCGATTGGCCATCCCACCGCCCGCGCCGCCGTGCGGAACCATGCCCGCTCCGCCGCCCCGATTAGCCGGTCGCGCCGGAGCCCCGCCGCCACCGCCAAATGACGGCGTTCGATGCATGGCTTCACCACCGCCGCCACGCGGCGCGCCACCACCGCCTCCTCGGCTGCCGCCTGCAAAACCGGCGCGACCACCGCCACCACCCGCACGTCCGCCGCGTTCACCGATTCCGAATCCCGGTTGCTGCAAGAGACCCAGGATGCACACGGCAACCAGAGTCAGTTGGATTTTTTTCATAAGGAAGCTCCCGTCACTGTGAGTCGATGACTACCGTGTCTCGGCTGCGGCCGTTTGATCGGGCGCTCCGCGCCGGAATGTGACGAGGGAATCAGCCAAAGGTTGACTATCGATCGAGCGATCGAGGGCTTGCCATTTGAAATGATTGTCGTCGACGAACGACCAGACTTGCCGCGCCGAGGCCGTGCGCGCGTCGGGCAGCACGCCCGTCACGGCGACCTCCCACTTGTTGCCGTCGCGCTCCCAGGTGCCGTCGCTGAAGCCACCCTTCGAGTCGAAGATCCAACTGCGAATCTGATTGTTCGCCGGATCCCAACCGATCCGCTGGGTGATCGCGAGCGGTTCCTGGTTGGGCCGTTTGATCGTGTACTCCTGAATCAGGTAACTCTTGCCCGGTCCCCAGTGGCACGTCATCTGAATGTCGGCCTCCTTGTTCTCGTCCTCCCAGCGTCCGACCAGCCATTCGAGCTGTTTCAGCCGCGTATAAGGAGTGGGCTCGACCGTTTCGGCGACCGGTGCAACGTCTTGCACGCGGGTCATTTGCCACTTGCCGTCGGACTTGACGAGCACGGCCGAAAACCGCGTTTTGTCGGTTGTTCCATCGGGTGCCGAAATCGTGACCGTGCCGTCCTCGAGAGCGACGTCGGACTTGAGCACGCGCACCGATTGGACATCGACTTTGAGCGAATAGCCTTTCGTGGCCACGCGCCCCTTCTTGAACAGTTCGACGATCGCGTCGCGACCTTTGGTAGCCTTGCCTTCGTCATTGATGTACTCGGCGTCGGCGGACCAGTGCTTGCCGGCTTCGTCGAACTTCTGCTTGTTGTAGGCGTCCGCATACTGGGCCACGCCTTTGCGGATTGCGGCTTCCTCATCCGAAGCGGGTTTTGCATTTTGAGCGAGGGCTGCGCCGGCAAAGCAAAGGCCCATGAGGCCTGCCAGGCCAAGAACCGGTACGCGGGTTCGCATGATGAATTCCTTCAGCGGAACGAATGGGAGTGCGCGGTCGACTCGAGTGTTCCGAATCGCACGCGAGGTTTGCGTTGGGGAAGCGAAGACAAACGGGCGAGTCGGTGAGGAGATCGCCTGATGAGTGAGCCTCAGGCCAAGAGCGTTTCGTCCGCCGACATCGGAAGGCGGCCGATCCTGTGTCCGATGCAGGAAGACTCACCTGGACAGAACAGAACAGTGCAGAATTGTAAGTCCGTCCAAAGTCCGCGCCGGAAAATCATTCACCGGACGAGCCCGCGTTCGAACTCGAGGTTTCGAGTCAGAAAGCAAAGAAATGCGCGATTCAGCATATCGGCGGTGAATCGCCGATTCAAGATCTCGCAGAGTACCGCTTCCGCGCGGAACGCATTTCGCTCGTTCACATACTCGCGGTCTACGCAATCAATTTCTTCCCCGCAGCATCCCGTTGGTCCCGCTGAGGCCGCCCGCTGGTTTCGAGCGCGCGCAACCGCAAGTCGTGCGCTCGATACATCCGGCATAACCGCGCCGCCACCAGCGCGCATCCGACTTTTCCGGCTGAACCTGCACACCCTGTTCACGCCGTTTGAGCGGCACGACCGAAATAAAGCTTGACGCTCTGCTCACGAGATCCAGCCGCGTTCGCCTCGACTTGAATAGCGAGGGAAGTCCTTGCTTCCACATGGCTTGGAGAGCGTAGGACGGGCCGTGTTCCCTTGCCTCGGCCCCTTCGCCCATTCAGAGCTATCGCGACTCCCGCCCGGGAACGTGTCGCTTCCCAGACTGCAGCTCGGCCCACTTCTTCCGAGTAAACGCGCTCTCAGGCTCGCTCATCGATCAATACAGCCAAGAGCCGGGAAGTGGCTGAGAGGTCTGGACGAAAGGACTCACACATCATGCGAAGCTGGAAGCATCGCTTGGTGTTTATTCTGGCATCCGGAGTCGCTTGCGGGAGCGGTTCGAACGGAACACCGCTCGCAGCGCAAGAACCGCCCGCGGGTGCTCTGCCAGCGCTGCCCCGCACCTTTGCGGATCAGCGCGATGTTCTTCACGGGCCAATCCTCTCGGTAGGTGAAGCGATTCCCCGGTTGCCTTCAGAGGAGTTGACCGCGGCTGACAGACCGCTTCCGATCAATCTGGCGACGGCCCTGCAACTTGCGGGTGCCCGGCCGACTATCATCGCGGTCGCGCAGGCGAGCGTGGGAGTCGCGCAGGCCCAGCTATCCAAGGCAAATGTACTGTGGCTGCCCTCGTTAAACGTCGGGGCAGGTTACTACCGCCATGACGGCGCGACCCAGGGCCAGTCCGGGAACTTTTACGACAACTCCAAGGACCAGTTCTTCGCGGGTGCTGGTCTTACGGCAAGAGTGGCGGCAACGGACGCCCTGTTCGCTCCCCTTGCGGCCCGGCAGGTAGTCAGGTCGCGGATGAGCGATGTACAGGCCGCCCGCAACGATGCGCTACTGGCTGTGGCAGAAGCTTACTTCGACGTGCAACAGGCCCGGGGACGTTTGGCCGCCAGCCGTGACGTGCTGGAGAAGGGCTTGAAGTTGGAGCCGGTTTTGATCGCTCAAGTCCAGGGGAGCGGACAATCAACGGACTTGCACAGGGGCAGAGCCGTGCGAGCCAGTTTCGAAGATCGAATCGCTACAACCAGAGAGCAGTGGGGGGTGGCCAGCGCCAATTTGACTCAAGTGCTGCGACTGGATCCCACTGCGACGGTCGTCCCGCTTGAACCGCCGAACTTGAGCGTGACGCTCGTCTCGCCGCAGGTTTCCGTAGACGACCTCATCCCGATCGGGCTGACCGCCCGGCCCGAACTGGCCTCCCAGCAGGCCCTTGTGCAAGCGGCGCTCGCTCGGATCAAGCAGGAACGCATGCGCCCGCTGCTCCCCAGCCTCGTGTTGGAGGGTGCTCCCGGCCCCGCGGGGCCTGGTGGTTTAATGGGTGGAGTCTTCGGCTCCACCATCAACGGCGCGGAGAATCCCACCCTAGCCCGCGACGACGTCAGCGTGGGACTGGTGTGGGAGTTGCAAAACCTCGGCCTTGGCAACCGGGCGCTCGTACGCCAGCGCCGCTCGGAGCACGAGCAACAAGTGATCGAATTGTTCCGAACCCAGGACCAAGTGGCCGCCGAAATCGCCCGAGCCCATGTCCAGTTGCGGTCGTCGACAGCGCGCGTTGCTTCGGCCGAGAACGGTCTCGGAGAAGCTCGACTCGCGTATGAAGGAAGCGTTGCAGAGTTGGGAAAAGTCGAGCACTTAGGCGGAGTCGAGATCGTAGTCCGCCGAGCATTTGAAGTGGTCGCAGCGCTTAGGTCGTGGTCCGAGGCGTACGACACCTACTTCCAAAGCGTAAACGACTATAACCGAGCGCAGTTCCGGTTGTTCCGTTCGTTGGGCTATCCTGCGGCGATCCTGGCGTACGAGCGCGCGCCCGAACCTATGGTGCCTGTGGACACGACCCGTCCGCCCCAGATGGCTCCCGTCTGCGCCCCCGACCCGTGTCCGTACCGTCAGTGAAGACCCGACACTTCCCGACTGGACCGCCGGGGTGAACTGGTACCTGACCCCGAACGTGAAGTGTCAGTTCAATTACATCGCCGAACATCGCGATGTGCCCGGCGTGACGCCCGGTTGGATCAACGGCGCCGGAGTTCGCGTCGCGTTTAATTTCTGAGCTTCTCTTACGCTCACAGCGGCGACGGCTCACTCGACGCGATGGGTCGTCAGTCGCCGCGCCAATTGCCGAAATCATCGGGGCAAAAGGCATCGCGGCCGTGGATTGCAATTCAGCCCGGCGCGCGGGACAGTAACCCGCGCTTTCCCCTCTTGCCGCTAAGTCAGCGGGCCGGCTGATCTGCTGTTCAAACCGCCACTGCCACTGCCGCGTGGCGGGTGTTTCGACGCTCTACATCAGGACGACGCGGATCCCTTCCAAAGATCCGTAGTTCAGACAACGTTGACCTTCCAGACTTTCCTGACGGAGAACTCAGACATGCGTCTGTCACGACTTCAAGTGTCGGCGGTGTTGACGGCTGGAGCCATCCTCGGTTACGTGTTCGCGTCTGGCAGCGGATCGAAGGTCGAGCAGGCCAACGGCGCGCCGACAGCGGCCGCGGTTGCGCGAGAGGTTTCCAGCGGTCGCGGCCCGACGCGTTCGACCTTCAAAGTGAGCGCGACTCCCCTCATTCCGCAGATCGCGACGACGTCAATCGCCAAGGATCAGCCGGCCCGCTGCTCCAGCGGCGCGACCCGGAGCACTTTGCTGACGGCCACCCCAACTCAATTGGCCCAAGCGCAAGAAGTCGTCCCGCAGCGCAAATCGAAGCCGAACATCCTGGTGATTTTCGGCGACGACGTCGGCGTTACCAACATCAGTGCCTATAGCGACGGCCTGATGGGGTATGAGACGCCTAACATCGACCGCATCGGCAAAGAAGGACTCCGCTTTCTTCATTATTACGGCGAACAGTCGTGCACGGCGGGTCGGGCCGCTTTCCTCACTGGACAGCACGGCATTCGCACGGGGCTGACGAAGGTCGGGTTCCCTGGCGCGCCGATGGGAATGAGTCAACTCGATCCCTCGATCGGGGGCTTACTCAAGAGTCTCGGCTACAGCACGGGTCAATTCGGCAAGAATCACGTCGGCGATCGCAACGAGAGCCTGCCGACAGTCAACGGGTTCGACGAGTTCTTCGGCAACCTCTACCACCTCAACGCCGAGGAAGAGCCGGAGCTGCCCGACTATCCGAAGGATCCGGCCTACCGTGCCAAGTTCGGCCCCCGCGGCGTCCTCAAGTGCAAGGCGAGCGATAAGAACGACGAAACCGTCGATCCGCGATTCGGCAAGGTCGGCAAACAGACCATCGAGGACACGGGCGCCCTCACGAAGAAGCGAATGGAGACCATCGACGACGAGACTTCGGCCGCTGCCATCGACTACATGAAACGGCAGCATGCCGACGGCAAGCCGTTCTTTGTTTGGATGAACACGACACGGATGCACCTGCGCACACATGTCCGCGCGGAACACCGGGGTCGCTACAAGCACGGCGACAGCGAATACATCGACGGCATGATCGAGCACGACGACACCGTTGGCTCGCTGCTCAAGGCCCTCGACGACATGGGCATCGCTGGCAATACAATCGTCGTGTACTCGAGCGACAACGGCCCGCACATGAACAGCTGGCCCGACGGCGCGATGACACATTTCCGTTCTGAGAAGAACACCAACTGGGAGGGGGCGTTCCGCGTCCCCTGCCTGGTTCGTTGGCCCGGCGTGATTCATCCAGGCACGGTCACCAACGAGCTGATGGGTCACAACGACTGGATCCCGACGCTTTGCGCCTTCGCTGGCGAACCGGACATCAAAGGCAAATTGCTCAAGGGTTACGACGCCAACAGCAAGACTTACAAAGTCCATCTCGACGGGTACGACCAGTCGACGTTTCTGAAGAGCGTCACCGGCACCGCGGGAAACAACAACGGGACGAAGAGCGCCCGCAACACGTTCTTCTACTCGGACGACGATGGCCTGCTCGTGGGCCTGCGACAGGGTGACTACAAGTACGTTTTCTCGGAACAGCGGTCACCGGGAACGCTGCAGGTCTGGGCCGAGCCCTTCACGACTTTGCGGCTGCAGAAGATCTTCAACCTGATGCAGGATCCCTTCGAGCGAGCCGACATCACTTCCAATACCTTTTGGGATTGGCAGCTGAACCATGTTGGATCGGCGTACGGAATGATGGACGACGTCTTCAAGTTCGTGGCGACGTTCGACGAATTCCCACCACGCTCCTCTCCGCCCTCGTTCAATCCGGCGAACTTGATGGAACAGAAGCTCCGGGAAATCAAGGCCGGCAAGAAGCTGCGCCAGGCGTTTCCCATGCTCAACCGCGCTGCGGGTGAGGCCGGGCCGAAGGAATAGATCGGGCCACGCGATCAATCGCAGAGGGAACGATTCCTCCGTTTCTCTCAAAAAGGACCCGAGATCATGCGCGCGTGAAAACTTCGCTCCGCCCCGCAGATCACAGTTGGCTCCGAACCGGTCCCCTGATCCTGCAACTCGCTAGCCCTTGAATGCTCCAAAACGCTCGTCGCATTGACGTGGAGAACCAACGTGCGAACTTCAACGATCCTCCTCGCGATTCTTATCGCGTCTGCGGTGGCACCGGGCCAGGAAACTTTGCGCGGCGGATTTCCCGCACCCGAGGCGTCACAAAACGCGCGCGATGCCGAGGACTTTCAGCGGGCCGTCACGGCCTATCGCTTCTGGTATCCGACTGCGTCGTGCGAAGGCATCTTCAACGGCGGACTGGAACTGGGCCAAAAGGTCAACGAGGACATGATGATCCTGTCGGCCGGGCCGCGGCAGGTGGTCTTCACAGCGAATTCCGATACGCCTTATGGCTCGGGAACATTTGACCTCAAAGATCGGCCGCTCGTGGTCGAGTTGCCGCCGGGGCCATTCATCGCCTTGGCGGACGATCATCATCAGCGTTGGATCATGGACATGGGGTTGCCCGGGCCTGACGCCGGCAAGGGCGGAAAGCATCTGCTCCTGCCGCCGGGCTACAAAGGTGAAGTGCCGAGCGGTTATCACGTCGGCCGTTCGGCGTCGTACAAGGTGCTCGTCGCGATTCGAGCGCTGCCGATTAACGGCGACGTCGTCGGAGCGATGGCCGCCCTGCGCTCCATCAAGATCTATCCGCTGTCGAGCGCGGCCGACCCCAAGCTCGTGAAGTACACCGATATCACGCAGAAGCCGATGGACGGCACGTGCCTGCGCTGGGAAGACAACCTGCAGTTCTGGGAGAAGCTGCACGACGTCTTCGAGGCCGAGCCAGTGGTGCCCGAGTTCCGGGCAATGTCGGGCTTGCTGATGTCGCTCGGCATTGAGAAGGGCAAACCGTTCGCCCCGGACGCGCGGATGAAAGACATCTTGGAACGCGCTGCCAAGGCGGGGCGCGAGCAATTGCTCGTTTCGGCATTCGACAGCAACCGACCCAACCGCGCGGCGTGGGACGATCGGAAGTGGGAGTGGGTGAGCTTTGTGGCAGACAACGGCAACTTCCGTACTCCGGGCGGCCTCGATCTCGAGGCCCGTGATCGTTGGTTCGCGCAGGCGATCGTCACGTCGCCGGCCATGTTCCGCCGCTCGCCCGGTGCCGGCTCCCTCTACTGGTTGGCTGCGCGCGATCGCAGCGGCGCCTATCTCGATGGCAGCAAGAGCTACAAGCTTGCTGTCCCACTGCCCGTGCCCGCCGGCCTCTTCTGGTCGGTCACCGCTTACGACGCGGCCACCCGCAGTGAAGTGCAAACCGATCAAGACAAGGCGGCCCTTCGCTCGCTGTTCGAGCTAAAGGATCTGTCGGGCGATTCCGTCGACCTCTACTTCGGCCCGACCGCACCCGCGGGCAAAGAATCTCGCTGGATCAAAACCGCGGCTGGCAAAGGCTGGTTTGCCTACTTCCGCATCTACGGACCCAAAGGTCCGGCCTTCGACGGCAATTGGAAGCCGGGGGATTTTGAGGAGGTGAAGTGAACGAAAAAGCCCCGAGCGGCTGCTCGTCCGCTCGGGGTCAATCTGCCGCTCTTGAAGAGCGGTTCCATTCGGCTGCTCACCGAACGAGATCATCGGCTTACTTCGTTTTCTTCAGCGCAATGGGACTCCAAACCGTGTAGTGTCCCCCGGGCTGCAACGTTCTGAGGTCCAGCGATGCCTCGTGCACGACCGACTTCGCGAGGTCGCCCTCCGTATTCTGCTGGTAGATGTGCACGTGATGGCCGTCTTCGTTCCTGACGATGGCCGTATGATGCGGCATGTTTTGTTGGGAGGATCGCGTGCCACCGTTCGCGGTTGTCGTGGTTTTCTTGAAGACGCAATTCTCAAACTGGATGATGTCGCCGGGTTTGATGCCGGTCGTAATCTGCCCGCGGCTGTGTCCCCAGTGATAGTCGGTCTGGTTGGAGAGATCACCCGGCTTGGCGTGAGCGATCCGCAGCGCCTCGATGACGAGGTCGGTGCATTCGCCGCTGCCGACTTTCTTTCCCAGTTGAGAGTGTGCGTACTTCACCACTTTGGCTTCGACGCTACTGACCGCGGACGAGGTCCCCGCGCCACAAGTGATTGCGACCGACGTCAGAGCTAGTCCGACGACCAAACCATGTTTCGCGTTCATAACTTTCCCCTTAAACACTTTTTCCCGTAAGGCTCCGAGCGTGAGGCAACTTGGAAACTTGCTGTCGAGCGTTTTCGCAGCATCAGCGGCGGCCGGATCGCTCCGGCCGTTTTCGTTTTCCAGCGATGAGCGATCGCTCATTTCTGACTGGTGACGGTATGCTCTGATTTCTTGGTGGTGAGACCGGTGCCGGCGTCTGTGAATGAAGGGACGAGCTTGTAAAGATCGCGCTCGAATTTGTCCCGCTCCTTGGCCGAGTCGAAGGTCTTCTCTTTGAAGTCGTCGAGCCGGGCGTCGGCGTACGTGCGATACGAGTCGGTGCCGAACAGGACGGTGGTATGCTCGGTACGAATTTGAGTCTTGAATCCCAGCTTTCGGCACTTGGCCGCCGGCTCTTTCACGGCTGTCCCGATCAGCTCGCTCGTCGTCTTCTGAAACTGATAGGCGACTTGGACCCAGCCGTTCGTTTTGTACTTCAGCACGTAGACCCTCGAGGAAGAGACGGTCACCTGTTTCGTGGTGATCGCTTTCGGCGAGGTCGAGGTGACCTCCAGCTTGAGCGTTTGGGCTTCCTTCGTGCGATTGAACTCGGCGTTGACCGATCCGGCCGTGTTCTTGGCCAACGTGAGACTTCCCTCTTTGATTTTCACAAAGCCGCCCGAGCCGTTCTCCAAGAACAGCCGCCACGTTGCGACGACAGGCGTCGTCGATTTGCACTTCACCAACGCCTCGAACGTTCCTTTGTTATTGGCAAAGATATGGGGAATCGAGAACAGGTCGGTATGCGACGGCGTCGGGCCGACCGGTTCGAAAGCCCGTGCCGACTGACCCAGAGCTAATGCAATGACGGTGGCGATGATTGCGGTGCAGGTTTTCATGGCTTGTCGATCCTTGCGTCCGTGCGACTTGGTGATCGTTCAGGCCGCTGGGCCCGGACGTTGGTTGGTTTGAACTTGCCGAGGCGCTAAGTGCGAGGTTTGTTACTGACGCCCAAATCTCGCGTACCCCGGATAAGCAGGAACCGGAGCAAAACCGGACAGAAAGATTAAAAGTTCTTACAAATATGGGTGGCGACTTGGCGGCATTGGGGACCGCGAACCGCTCCGAGAAACGACCGAAACGGTCAGCCTTTGGCCTTGCGCGCCGTTTATGATGAGAGGTATGCACTTCCTCGGAGTTGGCGGGACAGCATTCCTTGCGACAGTGGCCACATGTTGGGTGATTGCCGGGGTTGGGCTTTCGCTTGTTGAGTGCGGACGGGATCGGGGCAGGCTTCTGAGCAATTGGCGATTCGCGTGTTTCGAAGGGCCCGTGCGGCTGGTTCGGGAAAGAGTCGATTGGCTGTGGGCAATGTTTTTCGGGTCAGCAAGACAGCGCGATAGCCAACCGACGGCGAAAGACCTCTCCGACGTGCTCCAAATCCCGATCGTCGACGCTGAACTCTCGCTCGAACTGAGCGAAGCCTTCTTTCACCCGACCGACGATCCGCAATTGAATGGCGAAGCCGTCGGACTTCTCTGCACTTCGACTCCTCGTAATGAGACGTGGCGGGCGCAAGCGAGCGAGTGCTGTCGAAGGCTGAAAGAGCTTTCGCTGAAGCGGTGAGCCGTCACCGCTGACAGCTTCGCGGCCCCTGGACGCGCCTCCGACTGCGCCATCGCGCCGCGCGCGCGGTTCGAGAATCTTCGGAGAAACGCGTCCGCAAACGCTCGCAAATCCGCTTGTACGCGAGTCCGATCGAGTGCCGATCCCGGATTCGAACGACTTGCAGTTGCAAGTCACCGGAAACCCATCAACATGACCTTGTGAAAAAGGCGAGCCACGCCGTGAATACCCCTTACCCGCGCCTGAAGATTGCGCGCGTATCGCAAACGGTCACGTTTACCTTTAGTGACCGCCCCTCTTATGAAAAAATAAGGACGCGAAGGGGAAGCGAGCGACAATCAGCGGTATCGTGTCTCCGGGACCCATGAATGGGTCCGCCGATCTGAAGGGATGCCGCGTCGTTTCCGTGGAGTGATGATGGCGATCAAAGGCGATTCGTCCGGGTCGGTCGAAACACACGGCAGGGCGCGTCGTCGCCGGTTTATCGTTCTCAAGAAATGGTCCGCGTTCGAGCTGCTGATTTCCCTGCTCGCGATGGTCATTGTAACGCCGTTTGTCGAAGACCTGGCGCATGGGCCTTTGATCGAGGGAATGCTCCTCACCTTCGTGATGGCCTCCGCAGTGTTGGCCGTTTCGGACCGCCGGTCGGCCCTGTGGATCGCGGTGGCGATCGCGCTGCTGGCCATCGCCGGACGCTGGGTTCATCACTTTGACGCGGGCCGATTTCCGCAGGCGATCTACCTGGCACCGAGTCTGGCCCTGCTGGCCTTTGTCTTGGTGCAGTATCTCCGTTACATCCTGCAGGCGCCGGTCGTGACGTTCGTCGTGTTGTGCGCGGCTGCATCGACTTATGTAATGCTGGGACTGCTCTGGACGATGGCTTATGTGTTAGACGCGAGCATCGAGCCAAACGCGTTCGCCTCCACCTTGACGCCTAACACGCCGAACTTAATGACCGGCTTCAACGCATTTTACTTCAGCTTTGTGACGCTCAGCACGGTCGGCTACGGCGACATTGTTCCGGTCTCAAAAGTGGCCCGGATGCTGGCCACGATGGAAGCCATCACAGGGACACTGTACGTCGCGATGCTGATTGCGAGGCTGGTGTCGATGCACGCTTCAACGCGATCTGAGCATTCAAATTGAGGTTGGCGGACGCACCGTCAGGCCGCGTTAATCCGCCGAAAGACGCAGGTGGGCTTTGACGTGATCGATGTGCTGCCGCAGCGTGTAATGCAAATCGGCATATCCGGTCGGCAAACGGAGGTGACTGGCGCGCTCCTCCAGATGATTCAAGCGGCCGAGCAGGTCTTCGGGACTCTTTTCAGCCTTCGCGGCCAATTCCAACTCAATCAGTCGCAGCTCGCCGTAGAGCCGGAAAATCCGTCGCCGCATGCTCCAGTTGTAGACCGCCGGCACCAGCCTCAGCAGTGGGTAGGCGACACCGATCACGGGGATCGAAAGCACTAACAACCGCCCGACGAGCACAGCCAGCCAGAACGGCAGATACCGTTGCAGGAACGGCCGTCCCGATTTGTAAAACTGCCGCGCTTCGGGGGAGAGCGGGATGTCGAATTGCTCGGCGGCTGGAAACTGTCCCGATTTGTGAAAGACCCCCGCACCCGAATGGACTTCTGTCGCCGCGTCGAGCAGCAGGTATTGAATTGCCGGATGCAGATCGTCCCGGACGACCAGGCTCGACTTCGGCGCCAAGAGCGTGACGTCCGTCGGCGGACGATCGGCGGCCAGGTTGCCAACACCGGCCGGCAACGTCAGCCGGTTGAGCGACGGATCGAGCATAACGTAAGCGTTCGCACGGGAAAAATTCGACAGCTCGACGCGAGAGTCGGCGAGCAGCCGTCGCACAATGGGTGCGTCCCACGACGTGACCAGAAAGGTCGCATCGATTTTGCCCGCAAGCAGTTGCTCGCCCGACTCGGTGAGCGGCAGCGGCAACAGGTTCGCCTCTCCCGGACCGATCCCGTTTAGCGACAACAGTTCCAGAGCGATCGCCCGGGAACCGCTCCCTTCGGGACCGATCGAAACTCTTCGGCCGCGCAGGCCCTCCAAGTGCAGGCCGGGCGCCGCCCCTCGGTAAAACAGCCACAAGGGCTCATAGGAGATCGTGCCCAACGAAACCAGATTGGGCGACTCGGCGTCCGAGGTGAGCCCGTTCTGCACGAGGCCGACGCTCACATCCGATCGTGGGTCGCCGAGCCGGTTGAGATTTTCGACGGCGCCCGCCGACGGCACCAATTGCAGATCGACATGCGATCGCGCCAGGATGGCCCGATAACGCTGCGAGACCTCGTCATAGGCACCTCCGGGGGTGCCGGTGCTCATCTTCACCACGCGCGGCGGGAACGGTCCTAGGTAGACGACGGTGGCAGCAATCGCACCAATGATCAGCGTCGCGGCGGCGACGTAGAACCATTTCGCCGCGTGGCGTAGGGCGCGTTTGTCGGGTTGCCTCGTCATCCTTCACCGTTCTCAAGAGCCAAGATTGCGGACGAGCGAGAGCCACTACCTCGTCAGAGCTTTGAGGCCCGAGTCAGCAGGTAATCCTGCCGTAGGGTGTTTTCCTCGTAGTATTCAGCGACCAAATTCTCATATTCGCGGCGGAACGCGGCCAGTTTGTCCGGATCGGTCGCAGACAATGTTTCGACCAATTTGATCAACGGACCGACTGTCTTTTCGGCTCGCGTTCTGAAGTGCTGAGGACTGAGCGCGGGGGCCCGCATCGTGCCGCGATCGAAGACAATATCCTTCACGGCATTGCCCAGTCGCTGAGTCACGATCCCGGGGTCACCCCATTGCTGCGGCGGCGCGGCGCCGGGCGGTGGTGGAGGTGAATAGCGGGCCGTCAGCGCGAACATGCGCCCCATGAAGAGTTCGGGCGGCCATGTAGCGAAAGCGATCGTCCCGCCGGGCTTCAACACGCGGAGCATCTCGGCAACGGCGACCTCAGGGCGAGGCGCGAAGATATGGCCAAACTGGCTCGTGACGACGTCGAACGCCGCGTCGGCAAAAGGCAATGCCTCGGCGTCTCCTTCGCGCCAATCGATTTCGACTCCCGCTATCTGTGAATTGTCGCGCGCTCGCTCGAGCAACGCCGGCGTGAGATCGAGGCCGGTCGCCCGCGCGCCGAGGCGTGCTGCCGTGACGGACACCACGCCGGTGCCACACGCGACGTCGAGGACATGTTGACCGGCGTGCACCCTGGCATGCTTCACCAGTTGAGCTGCGACCGTAGTCGTAAACATCTCGAGCGGCGCAAAATGGGCCCAACCGACCTTTTGTGCCGCCTTGAATGACTCAAACGGATCCATGGTCGCAGTTCTCCGAGCACACGTACGGCATCGAATGTCTTTGGACGTTGGACGCTAAACCCGGGCGGATTGTGTTGTCAACCCGCGGACCCCCCGACTCACTCGGCAGCAAATTCACGTCGGCATCGGCGTGATCGATCTGTTGGACTCGCGCACCGTGAACGTGTGGGCAGGCGATAAGGTTCACGCGGCTCTCGACTCCCATATCCTTAGCGGCCACGTCGCGGGTAGGATGCAGCGACCTGAATTCACGCTCAACTTGTCAAAAGGAGCATCCATGGCGGATTCTTCGTCGGCCAAAAGCGTGGCGGAACAGATCGTCGACGTGCAGCGAGCCATTGCCGGCCCGCATCCCGGTTTTCGCACAGTGCATGCCAAAGGCGTGGTCTGCACGGGAACATTCGTCGCCGGCCCCGAAGCCAAACGGATCAGCAAAGCGGCCCATTTTCAGGGGCAATCGGTTCCGGTGACTCTCCGCTTCTCCAACGGCAGCGGCGATCCGAATGGACCTGACGGCGCCCCCGACGTCCGGGGCCTGGCCGTGAAGTTTCTGTTGGCCGACGGTCGCAAGACCGATCTCTTGGCCATCACGAACGAAGCGTTCCTCGTGCCGAAGGCCGAGGACTTTTTGGCTTTCTTGCGGACTAACCTTCCCGACCCGACGACCGGCAAGCCCAACCCCGACGCGGTTCCAAACTTTGTCCAAAGCCATCCGACCGTCGGCGCCTTCATCGGACGCTTGATGCAGAAGCCGGTCCCAGTCAGTCTTGCTCAGGCGGTGTACCACGCCATCAACGCGTTCCGTTTCACGGCGGCCGACGGGAGCAGCCGCTTCGGCCGCTATCGCTGGATCCCAGACGCCGGAGAGAAGTACCTCACGCCGGAAGAGGGCGCCAAGCAAGACGCGAACTTCCTGCGCACGGAACTCACGGCCCGCTTGGCAAAGGGCCCGGCGACGTTTCGCCTCCACCTGCAAATCGCCGAACCCGGCGACCCGACCAAAGACCCGACGATCATCTGGCCCGCGGAGCGCCGCCTCGTCGAATTGGGCCGCCTGCAAATCGACTCCGTCTCTCCCACGAGTGAGGCTGACGAGAAACGCCTGATCTTCGACCCAATCAAGCTGACGGACGGCATCGATCTCACCGACGATCCTATCCCCGCAGCCCGCTCGGCGGCTTATTCCGTTTCCTACGAGCGGCGCACGAAAGAGATGTGAGCGCAGTTAGCTCCTGCTGCGCGCAATTTCGCCAGATCTGAAGAAAACTGATCTTGGTCGAAAATCAAAACAGCGGACAATGAAATTAGGCGGATCTGAGGGGTCGCTGGTGGTCTTTTGTGTCGGTCCGCGTAGGGCGCGGTAGGCCAAATACCTCGGCGGGCCAAGAGTCTCATCCCGTCGCGCCGGGACGCGTTCTCTTAATAGACTTGGGGACCGCTGCCGTCCTGAAGCGTTGAAAGGCTGGCCGGTGGGAACGGCATTCCCGGCGGGGTGGGAATGAATTTCTGAATAGGGGGGCGTGTGACGTTCCCGCCATCGGTCTGAGCGGGCCGGTCAGGTCTCAGAGCGGGACCGGCGGGAAACTGACTGGAAGTGGCAGGTCCTAACTTGCTTTTCGGTAAATGCTTGTGGCGAACCGCGGTCAGGTCCGGACACTTTCGCGCAATTGGGGACCCGGGTCCGGACCGACTATTCTGTCCCGACCCAGTCCCGGCCGTTGGTATCCCAACGCGATTGCCCTCCGCCTCCCGGTTACTCGGTCGACGCGGCCGCGGCAGCCAGCGTCATAGCGATCCAGCACGAATCCGCACCGGGTGCAGGGGCATTGCCCCTGCCTAGAAGTCGATTTTGGCGCTGATGCCGAGGACGAGGGCTGTGTCGATGTCTTGCGCGTTGGGAGGAATCGTGCGGTCGCGGGCCGGCAGGACGACTTGCAAGTCCGGCGTCACATGACAATAAGGCGTGACGGCGATGCTGTAGAACAGCTCCACCACTTGATCGTTGTCGATCGGCAAGAGCACTGGAGCGAAGTCGCGAACGGGCCCGGAGTAGCGTGTAAAAGCATAGCCGACGCCGAACGTATCGAGCGGGCGGTTGCTGATCGGGCTGCCGCCGTAGAGGGCGACGTTGGCGGTGAACCGGATCGGACTCGGCCCATTGTCGGCGACGCCAATGTTCGTAAAGACGCCGTACTCACGCTTCGCGTTGCAGGGATCGACCCACAGCGCCTGAGTGCCGGTGTAAAAGAGTGACCAGGAATCGCGGGTGAAATTCGGCGTGATGACAAGGCCTTGCGCGGGATCGAAGTACGCCGTCGGCGACAGATCGTTGTAGTTACCGGTGCCGAACGTGCCCGAGAGGCCTTGCGAGCCCGGCTTTCCGAAGAACTTCGTCGGCAGAGTGGCGTTGGCAAAGAGCGTCACACCGTTATCGAACAAGGTGTCGAAACCGCTGGTTGTGGGTGTGTTGTTCGTGTCGAGCACCATGAAGGTGAAGACGGGTGCGCCGTCTTGCAGGATGGCCGCTCCGGCTCCGAGGGTCGAGTACGGAACCGTTCGCGCGACGATCACGGGAAACGACATCTGGAGGTTCCAGAAGCCGTCAAGTGCGCGAGCACCTGTGAACGGCATCTTGAACTCGTCGAGCATGTTCATTTTGCCGCCGAAGGTCACGAAGTTTTCCGAAAGCGCCTGCGTGAATTTTACGCCGGTGAGGGCGGTTTCCACGCCACTCGCCTTGGGGAACAATTCGGCGGTGTTCACGGGCATGAGCGCGCCGGTGTCGGTGTTCACCGAGTCGCCATAGCGGGTTTCGCCGTGCAACGTGATGAAGAAGCCTTTCCAGAGGCCGGCCTTTTCGCCGTCGATGTTTACGAAGTAGTCGTTGCGGCCGCCGTAACGGAAATTGTCGGTGATGCCTCCGCTCGCGACCCCCTGATAGATCTGATAGGTGTCGACATTGACGGTAATTCCGTGTGCGGCAAGCTGATCGCGCACGCCGCACACACTGCCCAACAGGTAAGGTCGTGTGCAGAGATCACCGTCAAAAGGCGATGGAGTGCATGCGGGCTGTTGGGTCAGAGGTTCACAAGCCTGGCCAGATGTCACCGTGGGCATCGGAGCCGTTGGAGAACTGGCGGAGGGCGCGCTCGGGGGAGCTGGGGGCGGTGCCATCGCCTCGGGCAGTGACAACGCGTTGTCGAAGCCGTTGTCGTCGCACCGAGCCAAGACCGACCCGGTGATCAAAAGGAGGATGGTCGCGAATAAGCGGATTGAAACTCGAATCATGGACGCCCCCCCTCTGACCCGATTGAGCACGGCCCACCGGAGATATCGAAAATCGCCGACGCGCCGGTTTCATCGGCTGGCGCGTGCGCGCTACTTCGACACCATCAGGATTGGCAGGACAATCGTTTTACACCGTTCAAGCCGAACGCCGAACAGGTGCTGTTCTGCCGGTTGTTCGGGCTTTTCCGCCGGAGCGCCCCAGAGGGAATCGCGGGGAGCACTTCAGGTTTCTACCAACCGTTGAAGCACTTCATTTCGGCGGTCGTTGTCCACGATCATTCTGGCTACGGGGAGCGCGGCCTCGGCCCCTTCATTTCCAGCGATTTCCAACGCACAAGCCGCCGTCGCTTCGTCGCGCACCTTCGCATCCTGAATGGCCTGGAGTGCCACCGCCGCGACGTTGCTCTCGCCTTCCTCGGCCGACTCTCGTGCCAATTTGAGCAGTGTCTGGTCTCGTTGCGGGCCTGCGCTCATTGCGAGGGCTGCTTGCAGCTTGGTATTGCTGGCGATGACGTCTTGTTCGTTGCCGGAAAACAATGACGCGCCAAAACTCTCGACAAGGCCGGCCAGGATGCTGCACGCGATGCCGCCAAAGATCGCGTAATCCCGCGGAAAGATTTTGAAGGCGCTCGAGATGAACAACAGCGTGGCGGCCGTCCCGAGGATGCCCGCGGCGACGTGAACCAGTTGCCGAGCCACTTTCGGCTCGATGCCAAAGAGGCTGGTTACCCAGTGATCGGATGATGTTTCAGCGGCATGGCGGTTGGCGTTTTTCCCGTGCTCGTGGGCTCCCGGTATCTGTGTGCCGGCGTTTGTGATCATGTTGACTTGTTCCTTGATCTCACTGGCATGTTGATAGCGGCGGCCCGGTTCGGACTCGAGAGAGCGCAGCACAATGTCATCCAGACGCACGTCGACGTGCAGTGTCTTGGAGGGGACATCGAAGCGGCCGATCGGCAATTTTCCCGTGAGCATTTCGTAGAACACGACGCCCAAGGAATAGATGTCGGCCCGATGATCAACCGAATGGGCCTGCTGCAACTGTTCGGGAGCCATGTAGCCCAGGGTCCCCATCAGTTGACCTGTTCCCGTCAGGGACAAGTCTTCGGCACCGCGGCCCAGGAGCTTGGCCAGGCCGAAGTCGGCAATCTTCACGCGGCCTTTCTTATCGATGAGGATGTTCTCGGGCTTGATGTCCCGATGCACGATTCCCTCGTCGTGCGCGAATTGCAACGCCTCGCAAATCTGGGGAACGATCCGCAGAGCCTGTTCCGGCTCGAGCTTTTCGCCGTGGATCAACGCTCGGAGATTGACGCCATCGACGTACTCCATCACGAAGTAAAAGAATTCGTCGGTCCGGCCGAAATCGTAAACTTGGACGATGTTCGGGTGGTTGAGTTGCGCAAGGGCCTGGGCCTCCCGCGTGAATCGCTCGGCGAAAGCCGGATCGGCCCCGACAGAGGGAGGGAGGATCTTGACGGCTACGAGGCGATTGAGATTGCGCTGCCGCGCTTTGTAGACGACGCCCATTCCCCCCTGCCCCAAATGCTCGAGGATCTCGAGCTGAGGAAATTGCTGGGCGAGAGTTTCAAGATAGGGACTCGCTGGCCGAGACGGCGGTGGCACTGTGGCCGCGGATCGATCTTGCGGAGCGAACGGCGGACTGGTTGCCTTCGAGTGGTCCGCGGTCGCTTGGCCGCCCAGGCCGGCCTGCATCAGGCACTTGGGGCAGATGCCGGCCGGTGCCTCGGACGAAAGCTGTGCGCCGCACTTGGGGCAGGTTCGTGTTTCCGTCATCGGGGGTCTCCAACTTTCTCTCGCTGCCTCTTCTGACGGAAATAGGCGCAAGCGTAACAAGACTTTCTCAGAGATCTTCACAACTGGAGGGTGGCAAAAAGCTTGGAGATCTCGTCGTCGACGTCTTCCTCACCGTTCAAGGTCTCGGCAATCTCCTGCCGAAGCAACTCTCGATAGCGTCGCCGCAGGCGGCTGGCGGCCATTTTGACGGCGGCTTCCGTCGTGTTCAGCCGGGCGGCGGCATCCGCGTAGGTGCTGCCGGCGTGCTCGCCAATGAGAAAGGCCTTCAGTTCTTCGAACTGTTCGACCTTGCCCGCCTCGGCGGCTTCTGCTTCGAGTCGCTGGAGAATTCGGCCCAGCAGCGCAAGGGCCCATTCGCGATCGTAAATCTGCTCGGCTGTCAAACCGCGCGTGGGCTCGATGCGATAGCGCGAATCGGCGGACTCAAAGTCGAGCGGGATCGGAGCTTTTCCGCCGCCCCGCTTTAGGGCCCTGGCTCGCTCACGTTCCTTGGAGAGAAAATGCTTCAGAGACGTCAGCAGAAACGCGCGGAAACGACCCCGCTCGGCCTTGGCCGAGCCGACATAGTTCTTCGTCAGCAGCTCAGCAAAAAATGCTTGCGTCAAATCGTGGGCGTCATTGACGTCGCCCACCCGGCGACGGACGTAAGCATAGAGCGGATACCAATAGGCCTCGCACAACGCCTCCAAGGCACGCCGCGAATCGGGAGAGGACCGGCGACCGGCCACGAGCACGACGCTCCAGCGCGTCGCGGCAAATTCTCGGTCAGTCCCCAGAGTAGAGTTCGCCCGGTTCCTCGCCTTGGCCATCCTCACCATCGTAAGAACAGCCGGGGCCGTGTTCCACGGGCAATTCTGTCCCTCTCACACGGCCGAGCGGCGGCTCACTTGGAGGCGGAGTCATAACCACCCTCTCCCGGTACTCCGGGAGAGGGTTCCGCTACCTCTAATACGGAAGGACGTCGGGTGGCGGATAGCCGTGTTGCTCTCGGCCGACTGCCGCGTCGTATCTTTTGGTCGACTTGTAGAGTTCGAGGTGCCCGTCAGCCGCCAGTGGAGCGCAACGCTGCCGCAGCGACTCCATCTCCGAGGGGGGCATCGCCTGAAAGCCGCGGGCGATCGACAGATTCTGGTGAAGCACAGCAAGCGAGTCGATGCCGGTAATCGTGCAGGCCACGGGCAGACTCATCGCGTAACGCAGGGCCTCTTCGGCGCTGACGGCCCCATGGATCACAGGTTGTCCGTCGCCTCCTAAACTCTTCATGCCGAGCGCGGCCATGCCGCGGCGATTCACTTCCGGCAGCACCGCGCGCTCGAAGCTGCGATAGGTCGCGTCGAAACAATTCAGCGGCATCTGGACCGCGTCGAAGGGATAGTTGTGCGACAGCATCTTCAGATGGATCGCCGGATTCTTGTGGCCAGTGAACCCCGTGAAGCGAACCCTCCCGTCCTTCTTGGCCTGGTCGAGCGCCTCGATCGCGCCTCCTTTCGCGAAGTGCAAATCGGGATCGTTGTCGTAAACGACCTCGTGAATTTGCCAGAGATCCAGATGATCGGTGCGCAATCGCTTGAGCGACTCTTCCAACTGCTGCAGCGCGACCTGCTTGTCCCGCCCGTGCGTGCAGACCTTGGTCATCAGAAAGACCTTGTCGCGCCGGCCCACGAGCGCGCGGCCCATCAGATCTTCGCTGCGACCCTGGTTGTACTCCCAAGCGTTGTCCATAAAGGTCACGCCTGCGTCGACTGCTTCTTGCACAATTCGCGTCGCTTCGTCGAACGAACTGACGGTGCCCAAGTGGAAGCCGCCCAAGCCGAGAATCGAAACTCGCGCGCCGGTATTTCCCAAGGCCCTGCTCGGAATCATGCCCTGCCCGCCTTCCGTATTTTCGTTCGCCGCACCCAGAGCGCCGGATGCCGAATTCAGCGATCCCGCCAAAGCGACTCCCGTGCCGACCAAGCCTGTTTGCAGGAATTGCCGACGGTTGGGTTCCGACAATTCATCAGCCAAGTCGGTCGGGTGTTCCCATTGATCCACGCGCTGAGTCTCCTGAGGCGAATCGGAGCCGGTTCCTCTCTAAACGGGGAACCAGTTCCCCGTTCCCCCGGCCAACATCTCTTTCACTTCTTTTTGGGCCGCGTCGATCGGGAACCCGTGTGGCATCCGCGTCATCGGATTGTCGAATTGCAACGACGACTTGTAGGGCTCAAAGCGTCCGTCCGCAGCTGCCGATGCACAACGAGCGCGCAGCGCATCCATTTCGCTGCGTGTCATGGGCTGAAAGCCACGGGCGACCTTCAAGTTTTCGTGCAGATTGCTGAGCGAGTTCATGCCGCTGATGGTCGTGACCACGGGCAAGCTCATCGCGTAACGGAGCAGTTCCTGAGGTTTGACGAGGCCCTTCTTAATCGCCGCCGCCGTTCCTCCCATGCACTTCATACCGAGGCCGCCCATGCCACGGCGGTTGACCTCAGGCAAGACGTGCTTCTCGAAGCTGTGGTAGCTCACGTCGAACGCATTGAGGGGCATTTGAACCGTGTCGAAGGGATAGCCGAGTTCGAGCATCTTCAGATGGAATGTGGGATCCTTGTGGCCGGTAAAACCGACAAAGCGGACCTTGCCCTGTTTCTTCGCGCGGTCGAGCGCCTCGACTGCGCCTCCTTTCGCGTAAGCCAGCTCGGGATCGTTGTCGTAGACGATGCCGTGAATCTGCCACAGGTCGAGATAATCGGTCTGCAGTCGCTTCAACGACTCTTCGAGCATCGCCATGGCGATGTCGCCGCTACGACCATGTGTGCAGACTTTGGTCATCAGGAAAACTTTGTCGCGGCGACCCTTCAGGCCGCGACCGAGCCAGTTCTCGGTTTTGCCGTTGTAATATTCCCAGCAGTTGTCGAAGAACGTGATGCCCGCGTCGACGGCTTCGTGGACGAGGCGAATCGCTCCATCGACCGTCGGAAAGTCGCCCAAGTGGTGGCCGCCCACTCCCAGGGCCGAAATCTGCACTCCCGTGCGGCCAAGTGGACGGCGCGGGACCTCACTGGAATTGCGGGCGGACTGCTCGCTCGCTCCTGCGGCGGCCGATCCCTCGCTCTGAGCCTCTGCCATTTCTCGCACTCCTTTGGGCGAGCCGCGGCGGCGTCCAAGAATTGTCCCACACGCACGCGGTCGACGTTCGAGGTCTCGCTATTGGAAGGCACACAGGCGAGCGTTGCAAGTGAGGTGCCGTCGATTCATGACTTCACGAGTGGGGTGTATGCCGGAGTCCATTGGGTGGCAATCACACGTTGCCGAATCTCGTCGGGCGTGGCTTTCGGGGCAACGCCTTCCTTCACCGCCTCGATCCCGACGGCGGTCGCGATCTCGATGGCAATTTTTCGAAGGTCGGTCAAAGCCGGCAGGAGCGATGCAGACGGATCGCGCAGCGCGGGCGAGTGCGCGCCCAACGTACGCGCGGCGGCCAGGATCATCCCATCCGTCACGCGCCGCGCTCCGGAGGCCACGATACCCAGCCCCATCGCCGGAAAGATGTAGATGTTGTTGCACTGTGTGATGCGAAACGTGCGATTCCCAAAGCTGACTGGTGCGAAGGGTGACCCCGTGGCGATCAGCGCGCGGCCTTCCGTCCAGCGAATCAGATTCTCGGCGGTCGCTTCAGATCGGGAGGTCGGATTGGAAAGCGGGAAAATAATTGGCCGCTCCGCCTTACGAGCCATCTCCCGCACGATCGGCTCGCTGAAAGCACCGGTAGCCGACGACAACCCAATGAGGATCGTGGCATCGACCTTGCCGATTACATCGGCCAGCCCAATCTGGCCCCGCGCCGAACGCGGCCAACTGGAAACACGCGCGGCCGGCTGCGCGTAGACACTCTGTTCGGGCGTGAGATCCGTTCGTCCCGAGTGCAAGAGGCCATCTTTATCAAGGAGCCAGAAGCGGCTGCAGGCCTCTTGCTCCGACAGTCCTTCTTCGCGCATGGCCGCTCGCAAGAAATCGGAGACGCCGATCCCCGCCGACCCGGCGCCGAGCATCACGATTTGCTGGTCCTTCAATGGCTTTCCCGCCACTTTGACGGCGCCCAGAATGGCCCCCAGCGCGACGGCGGCCGTCCCTTGGATGTCGTCGTTGAACGTCAGGAAGTCGTTGCGGTAGCGCTCCAGAATGGGTCGCGCGTGGGGCGTCGCGAAGTCTTCCCAATGCAGAAACGTGTCTGGGAGTTCTTGCTGCACGGCGCGAAAGAATTGGTCGACGAAATCGAAATATGCTTGTCCCGTAATGCGTTCGTGGCGCCAGCCGAGATATTCGGGGTCGGAGAGCTTGTCGGCATTGTTCGTGCCGACGTCCAGCACGATGGGCAACGTGCGATCCGGATGAATTCCGCCAATCAACGAATACAACGACAGCTTGCCGATCGGAATCCCCATTCCACCGGCCCCTTGATCGCCGATGCCCAGAATCCGCTCGCCGTCGGTCACGACGATAACGTCCACCTCGGCATTGGGACGGTTGCGCAAAATCGTGTGGATCGAATCACGCAGCGGATAAGACAAGAACATGCCGCGGGGACGTCGATAAATGTGACTGAACTGCTCACAGGCGAGACCGACTACCGGCGTGTAAACGATCGGAGTCATTTCCTCGATGTGATCCATCAGCAGCCGATAGAACAGCACCTCGTTCGTGTCTTGGAGCGCGCGGAGATAGATGTGTCGCTCGAGATCGTCGTCCTTTCGGCGGTAAGCCTCATAGGCGCGCACAGCTTGCTCGTCGAGGCTTTCAATGTGCGGCGGCAAGAGGCCGAGCAATCCGAGACGGCTTCGCTCTTCTTCCGTGAATCCCGTTCCCTTGTTCAAACCTTGCCGGTTCAAAAGCTCCATCCCGCGCGCTTGAGCTTGTGAAGTCGCGGGGTTGGTTGTTTGCTGGGCGGCCATGCTCCGTCCTCCAGTTCCGCAGGTGAGCGTCACCTGCTGCGTCGCGCGAATGTCGGAGTGCTATTCGAGACAGTCTTTTACCACGAGCGAATGTGCGGCCGCCATGCTCGCAGAGCCGGAGATTTTAAGGAAAGGCCGTTCCTTTCGCGGGAATTGCCGTTTCTTCATCGGTCCAGTTGACGCCCCAACGACGCCGGTCATAAAACGGGTGACATAGAAGTCGCGCCCCTCGAGAATCCCGCTTTGCAAAGGAGACCTTGCGATGGGAAAGACTGCAGCACGTGGGAAAGTCGCCAAGGCTTTGGAAACTCCGACCGATCTCAACCGGGACGGAGTCGAGGAAATCTGTGAGGAGCTGCGGAAGCTCTTGGCCGACGTCTTCGCGCTGTATATTAAGACGAAGAACTTTCACTGGCACATGAGCGGGCCGCATTTTCGCGATTACCATCTGCTGCTCGACGAGCAGTCGGACCAGATCTTCGCCATGACCGACGACATCGCCGAGCGCGCCCGCAAGATCGGCGGCACCACGCTGCATTCGATCAGTGAGATCGCCCGCGAACAACGACTGAGCGACAACAACGACGAGTTCGTCGCTCCCGCGGACATGCTGGCGGAACTCACCGACGACAATCAGGCCCTGGTTCGTTCGATGCGAGCGACCCACGAAGTTTGCGATCGGCATAACGACATCGCCACGGCCAGCATGCTCGAGAACTGGATCGACGAGTCCGAACGGAGGACTTGGTTCCTGGCGGAGAATGGCCGCTAGTCTAATTGGCGGACAGCTGTAGGGTGTGACCAGCTCGCGTAGCGAGCGCAGGCACACCATCCATTCAAAAAACGGTGTGTCTGCGGCCCCGTTGCGGCATTGTCACACCCTAGAAAATAGGCCGCGCGCAGCGTCGCGCGTTCATGCACTGCGAGGAGCACAGGCATGGCCAAAGTTGCCGAAGTCCTGGTCGAGATGCTGGTTGCGGCGGGCGTAAAGCGAGTCTTCGGCGTCGTCGGTGATTCGCTGAACGGAATCACCGAAGCGATCCGCAAAGACAAAAAAATTGAGTGGATGCACGTCCGCCACGAAGAAGCGGCGGCATTCGCGGCCGGCGCGGAGGCTCATCTGCAAAAGGGGCTCGCCGTCTGCGCGGGAAGTTGTGGGCCGGGCAATCTGCATTTGATCAACGGACTGTTCGATTGCCATCGCAGCCGGGTCCCAGTTCTGGCGATCGCCGCCCAAATCCCCAGCCACGAGATCGGCAGCGGCTATTTTCAGGAGACCAACCCCGAGCAGTTGTTCAAAGATTGCAGCCACTATTGTCAGTTGGTGTCGCAGCCCGATCAGTTGCCGCGGATGCTGGCGATCGCCATGCGGACCGCGATTGCCAAGCGAGGCGTCGCGGTTGTCGTTTTGCCGGGAGATGTGGCCCTTCGCAATTGCACCGAGCCGCCGTTGGCTCTGGGCATCGAGGACGCCACTCCGATCGTTCACCCCTCGGATTCCGAGCTGCGAAAGGCGGCTGACATTCTGAATGTCGCCCGCAGAGTGACGATTCTGGGAGGCGCCGGCTGCGATGGGGCACACGCGGATTTGATTGGCGTCGCCGAGCAACTGAAGGCGCCGATCGTCCACGCCCTGCGCGGCAAGGAGTTCATCGAATACGACAATCCCTACGACGTGGGGATGACCGGACTGCTCGGATTCTCCTCCGGGTACCACGCCATGATGAACTGCGACGCGTTGCTGATGCTGGGAACCGACTTTCCCTATCAGCAGTTTTATCCGAAGAAAGCGCAGGTGATTCAGGTCGACGTTCGCGGCGACCAACTCGGACGGCGCACCAAGATTGACCTGGGGCTAGTTGGCACGGTGAAAGACACGCTGACGGCTCTTCGGCCGCTCCTTACCGAGAAGACCGATCGGTCCTATCTCGACACGTGTTTGGCGCACTACAAGCAGACTCGCAAAGGTCTCGACGACTTGGCCGTCGGCGAACCCGGTCGTACGCCGATCCATCCGCAGTTTGTCGCGAAAGTAATTGACGAACTGGCCGCCGACGATGCGGTCTTCACCTGCGACGTCGGCACGCCGACCATTTGGGCGGCCCGATACCTGCACTTCAACGGTAAGCGACGGCTGGTCGGCTCGTTCGTTCACGGCTCGATGGCGTGTGCCTTGCCACAAGCCATAGGAGCACAGGCCGCCTATCCGAACCGCCAGGTGATCAGCCTTTCGGGCGACGGCGGCGTGGCCATGCTGCTGGGCGAGCTGCTCACCCTCAAACAGCTCGAACTGCCAGCCAAGGTCGTGGTTTTCAACAACAGCTCCTTGGGATTCGTCGAGTTGGAGATGAAGTCGGCCGGATACATCGGCTATGGAACGGACCTGGTCAATCCGAACTTTGCGCAGCTCGCGGAATCGGCCGGCATTTTCGGCGTCCGCGTGGAGCAGCCGCAGGATCTCCGTCCGGCATTGTCTCGCGCATGTTCGCACGCCGGTCCAGCCGTGATCGACGTGATTGTGAATCGTCAGGAACTGTCGATGCCGCCCACGATCACGGCTGAACAAGCGATCGGCTTCAGTCTGTACTTGATCCGCGCTGTGATGAACGGCCGGGGCGACGAAGTGGTCGATTTGGCGAAGACGAACCTCTTCCGGTAATCGGGCGGTCAATACGGAGCTTCTCCCGCAGTTTTGAACCAAAGCTCAGGAACCACCAAGGCACCAAGAGACGAAGGGCAGCCCTTTTCAGCCAATCTTTACCTTGGTGTCCTTGGTGCCTTTGTGGTTCAAATCTGATTTGCCGCAATCTCGAGCGCGGAAGCCGTTCCCAATTTGCGCTTCCGGCCTTTACACTGCTTGTATTGAATTGCGCTCCCCTACCCTATCTGAGATGCTGCTCGCCAAACGGGAGGTTCCCATTCTCAAGTTTATTGTCTGTCTGGCTTTGGTCTTCGCGTCATTCAAGTCCTTCGCACACGCCGAGAACTGGGCGCATTGGCGCGGACCCACGGGAAATGGAATAGCGATCAATGCCTCGCCTCCGATTGAGTGGAGCGACACGAAGAACGTCAAATGGAAGGTCGAAGTTCCCGGCCAGGGGCTTTCCTCGCCCATCGTCTGGGAGAACCGGGTCTTTGTGACGTCGGCCGTTCCGCTGAGTGGCGATGTGACGCGGGGACTACCGAACCTCGAATTCAAAGTCTTCTGTTACGACCGGCAGAACGGCAAGCTGCTGTGGCAGAAGACGGCCACCGTCGCCACGCCGCACCAAAAGACTCACGAAACGAACGGCTTCGCCTCTGCCTCTCCCTGCACCGATGGGGAGCACATTTACGCCCACTTCGGCTCGAGAGGCCTCTTTTGCTACTCGATGAATGGAGATTTCGTCTGGAAGCGAGACGACTTCGGAAAAATGGACACGTTGTTCGGCTTTGGTGAAGGGAGTTCGCCGACGCTCGAAGGGGACATGATCCTCGTCCCCTGGGATCACAAGGGGCCATCGGCGCTCTATGCGCTCAACAAGCGGACCGGCGAAACCATCTGGAAGGCCACTCGCCAGGAGCCAACGTGTTGGGCCACTCCGCTTGTGGTGGAACATGCGGGGCACAAGCAAGTCGTCATGAACGGGCAGAAATCAGTTCGCAGCTACGACCTGGCAACGGGGAAAGAGCTGTGGCGCTGTGGCGGGCAAACCTTGCGCCCGATCGCTTCTCCGGTCGCCATCAATGATCTGGTGATCGTGGGCAGCGGGTACCAGGGCGCCTTCTTGGGCGCCTTCCATTTGGATGGGACCGGAGACATCCAGGGGACGAACAAAGTCGTCTGGGAACTCAGTCATGATACGCCCGACGTGGCTTCGCCCCTGCTCTCCTCGGGACGGCTCTATTTTCACAAGGCAAAAACGGGACTGCTTTCGTGCGTCGACGCGGCGACTGGCAAGCCGCATTATTTTGGACGCCGGATTGGACTCGACAACACTTACGCTTCGCCCGTCGCAGCCGGCGGCCACATTTATTTGACTGCCAGATCCGGCACCACCGCGGTCATCGACGATGCAGACGACTTGAAAGTGGTCGCCACCAACAAGCTGGATGAAACTATTGGCGCCACACCGGCTCCCGTTGATCACGAACTCTTCATTCGGGGCGACAAGCACCTCTTTTGCATCGCCCGCTAGCGTCAGGCACGTCGGACTTAGCGTGATTTGGCCAGCCAGCGGTCGAGTTGATTCGCGAATGCCTGTCGGTCTCTCTGACTGAAGTTCGACGGTCCGCCTGTGATCAAGCCCCCACCGCGGAGTTCATCCAAGAGATTCCGCGCGGCGAGCCGCGCTCCCACGTTCTCCTCGGTGTAGAGTTCGCCGCGGGGGTTGAGAGCCTGACCCCCTTTGGCGACCACATCGGCCGCCAGGGGAATGTCAGCGGTGATTACCAAATCACCCGCTGCGACGAGTTCAACAATATGGCGGTCGGCGACATTCATCCCTTCTCCGACGCGGATACTGCTGATGAACGGCGACGCAGGGGTGCGCATCGGCTGGTTGGCGACCAGAGTCACCCTGATTTGCCGCCGCTTCGCAACGCGATACAACAGCTCCTTGATTTCTCCAGGACAGGCGTCGGCGTCCACCCAAATCGTCATGCAGCAGGTGCCTCCGACTTCTTCAGCGTCGGACCTCATTACACTCGGGCCTCTGCTCGCATTGTGAGTGGCGCGGCCTGCCGAGACAATTCAGATCGATGAACTCCCCATCGATCTTCGGACGCGAGAGACGTGGGCCAGGTCGCTGTGATCACGTACGGAGACGTCGATGCTCGAGCGAAGTGTGTCCATTGAAGGTATTGCGGTCCCGCGTTTTCTGTATGGAACCGCCTGGAAAGAGGACGAAACGCAGCGGCTGACCGAACTCGCGCTGACGCAGGGATTCCGGGGTGTCGATACAGCCAACCAGCGCCGCCACTATCACGAAGCGGCGGTCGGGCAAGCCATCTCCACGTCAGTCAATAAAAGGCTGCTCAATCGGGAAGATCTTTTTCTGCAGACCAAATTCACTTTCCGCCCGGGGCAAGATCATCGCTTGCCCTACGATCCTGACGCGCCGATTCCGCGGCAGGTCGAGCAATCGTTCGCCAGCTCACTCGAGCACTTGCGAACGGAAAAAATCGATTCTTATCTCCTGCACGGCCCGTCCCAACGCACCGGTCTGGGCCCGGCCGATTGGGCCGCCTGGCGGGCAATGGAAGCGATCCATGAGAGCGGCCGGGTTGGCATGCTCGGAATCAGCAATGTCACGCTCGAGCAACTCCAACGACTCTGTCAGGAAGCTCGCGTGCGACCCCGTTTCGTTCAGAATCGATGTTACGCAGTCCGAGGATGGGATCGTCAAGTCCGCGAGTTCTGCGCCGCCACAGACATGGTCTATCAAGGCTTTTCGCTGCTGACGGCCAACAGAGAGGCGATGGCCCGTCCCGAGTTGGTCCGGATCGCCAAACACCACGGTCGGACGCTCAGCCAGATCGTTTTTCGATTTGCCCTCGACGTTGGCATGATGATTCTGACCGGCACGACCAACGCCGACCACATGCGAGAGGATCTCGATGTCTTCGATTTCCGCCTCGAGCCCGACGAAGTCAAATTGATCGAGGGATTGGGGACCGGAGCGTGAGATCAACGGATCGAGCCGGCCACGGTCCTCGCAACGGGACGCAGATCGGCGATGGCAGTACTGTCACGATTGGCCGACGAATCGCGCAGCCGATCCACCCTAGCGTTCGACAAAAATGTTTGGAGCGGTTGTAACGGGCCAACTGCCAGACCTAAGGCACGCTTCAGGTTTTGACACCGTGTAACGCCTGTGCGGCAACCGATGTTTCCTGTGGCCTCCTATCGGATTGACGCCCGGGGCAAGCCAACACGGACAACGCGACCGCACCTGCTGAAGTGCAATTTTGCTTTATCAATGGAAACACTCATACGGACGGCTCGGCTGCCGGACCGATACCGGTGAATCACGCTGAAGTCTCTCTCCCTCAACGCCGCAGGCGATCGTGAAGCTTTTACTCGTCGACGATTCTGTGATTGGCCGTGTGGTCGTCCACCGAAACTGCATTGCAGTTGGGTTTCAGGACGACGAGATCATCCAGGCGGAAAACGGCCAGACCGCGCTCCAGCGTTTTGAGCGGAGTGCCTGCGACGGCGTCATTACGGACTGGAGTATGCCCGTGATGGACGGCCTCACGTTCGTCAAGGAGCTTCGCAAGCGCGATCAACAGGTTCCGATTTTGATGTTTACCGCGTCGTGCCGACGCGAGGACGTGATCGCAGCCATCGAGGCCGGCGCAAACGATTATCTCGTTAAGCCCTTCGCACCGGGCGACCTCCAAAAGAAGCTTCGGAAGCTCATGGCCCTCATGAGGCAAAATGAGGCGCGTTCAGCGTCTTGAGGTTGTCTAGGCCGGTGGGAAGCCGACGGCGTTCGATTTTGTGCGTTGCAATCCCCGCTGCGCGTTCGAGTGGACAGCGATTCTTAACACGCTAACAACGGCGTTCGCGTTATTGCTGTCGGTCGCGGCCTTCATGAAGACCGACGATCTGCGCCGACAGGTCGAGCGAACCGCGACAGAAGCCGATCGCGGTCAGATGGTACCATTCGATACCATTCCACCACTTCGCGACCAGGAAATCCACAAAAAACGGCAAATTTTACAACCGGCCGAAAGCACGCCCAAATGAGCGAAAAACCCTACATTTTAAGAATCGGGGCGACCGGCGATGCACATTTCCTAACGACTTAACAGGAATGCGGCTGTTGCATGCCGCGATCTCGCAAAGCAGGCCGTTTTCCGCTGCCGAACTCGCTGTTCGGGGCGCCGAACAGCCTTGCTAGGCGGGTACGCCCACAGCCAACAACCTGTCCCCTCCCCTCCGGTTTCGGTGCAACCGGCGCAGGGAGTGTAGGCAATGCTTCGTCGAATGAATCCTGGTTTTGTGCCTCGCGATGGCCGCATCCTCAAGGTCGTGTCGGTAAGCAGGATTAGCACGGACCATCAGGACGAGCGCAGTCTGGAAGACCAGCTTGCCAAGCACAAGAACTTCCTCGCGGGCCACTACAGCGGCCAAATCGCGTGGAAGGTCATCAAGAGTCGCGGAAGCGGAGAACACCTGGACCGGCAGGAGCTCAGCGAGCTTGAAGCCCTGATCGAGAGCGAAGAGGTTGATCTCGTGATTGCCGAGGACCTCGGGCGAATCTGCCGTCGCCGCCGAGCCTATGACTTTTGCGAGATTTGCGTCGACCACAATGTCCGGTTGATCGCAATCAACGATCGAGTCGACACCGTCGAAGACGGATGGCAAGACGGCGCGTTCATTTCGACGTGGCACCATGAGCGCTCGAATCGTGACACTTCAGAGCGGATCAAGCGCACGTTGCGCAACCTTTTTGAGCAAGGCGGCGTCTGTCAGACGTTCCCGTACGGGTACATTAAACCTGCCAATACCAAGAGCGACGCAGACGTGCGGAAAGACCCGGAGGCGGAGCCAGTCTACGACGAGTGGTTTACCCGCTTGGAGAAAGGTCAACCGTACACCGAGGTCGGCGATTGGCTGAACGCCAAGGGAGTGGTAACTGGCCCATGGTGTGACAAGAAGTCTTGGGATGGACCGCTCGTCAGCAAGCGCGTAAACAAGACTGGCCGGCATCGCAATGAGAAGGCTCCGCAGGAACTTCAGCTGTTCCGATCCGTGCCGCACCTCGCATTTATCGATGCGGAGCGATACGACCGAGTAATCAGGCTTCTGGCCGAGCGATACGACCGGTCTCGCCGCAAAGGGGAGAACGGTAAGGACACTCGGGCTGGCGTATCCAGAAAACGAAGTCGGTGGCCTGGGCAGCACATCTTCTGTGGCATCTGCGGCCGTCCGTATCTCTGGGGCGGAAATGGCGAAGCAGATCACCTGATGTGCCAGGGCGCTAAGCTTCATCGCTGCTGGCTCGGGACGAGTTGCGACGGGCGGTTGGCCGCCAAACGAATCAGCGCCGCAGTCTTCGAAGAAATCGAACGGCTGCCGGACTTTGACGAAGCCCTGTTTGAAGCAATCACCGCGGAGTCGAAGCGACTCGATGGTGATCGTGAGGAACAGCTAGCGAGATTGTCCGCCTCCCAGCATAAGGTTCAGCGGGAAATCGATAACCTCGTTGCATTCATTCGCGGCGGCGACTCTAGCCCCCGAGTCCGCGAAGATCTCGCGCAGTTGGAAGAGAAACTTCATCAACTTCGAGCTGATACTCAGAAGCTCGCGAAGGCTCCCTCGGATGGCATTTCGATCCCGCCTGTGGAAGAACTCAAAAGGCTTGCTCGAGCGGCGTTCGCTGGCCTAGCTGGCGAAAGCCCTGAATTTGGCCGGGCCATGAAGTTGATCATCCCAAAAATCGTTGTGTTTCCTGTTCGCCTATGTGCCGGTGGGTTGATCGTGCTGCGTGCGCAATTTGGGCTACAGCTTGCCCGCCTTCTGCCTGACGAGAGGGTTCAGCAGGCCCTGCAGCGGCCACTTGAGCGAGTCCTGACTATCAACTTGTTCGATCCGCCGCAGCCGGAAGCGTTTCGGCGTCGCGTCTGCGACTTGCGGGCTGCTGGGATGACGCAAAAGGAGGCTGCGGATCAATGCGGTCTGACTGTCACCGCCGCGCAAGACGCGGCTGGGCTCCAAAGACGCATGGACGCTCTCGGATTGACTGATCCCTACGTGGCGGTGATTAAGCCGCCGGTCGACTACTGCAAGCTTCGACGGCACCTCCATCGTCGTTATCGCTTCGAGCCCCTCGAGGATGCTGGCAAGTTCTGAGCCGTCGCGGTCTCCAATTTGTTAGCCCAGCATGAGCGATCGTGCTGGGTTTTTTTTTGGCGCTAAAACCCTTGGAGAATCGACGTGACGAACGATCAACCTAAGCAAGCTAAACAGGTACCAGCCTCATCCACCGAGGGCGAGCCACTTCAACGCCTGCTGCGCCTCGTCGCGCGCGATGTAGTCCGGCGACTGAGGGCGCAACAGACTCAACCGAAGGGACCGGCGACGGACGAGAGTCAGGGATGATCAACCATCGCTTGGGCCGCCCTGCGGGGCGGCCCAAGACGTCTTTTTCTTAGCTATCGTGCACTTGGGTTAAACGCGGAGACTCCAGCAGCAGAAAGATCTTCAGGATTTTGGCCCTCGGATTGCCGTGGCCCCTCTTCTGCCAGGCGAACGACGACAACCGGATTTGTGGCGAGGCGCCTTTGAACTCGATGCTGACCAGTCGTCGCAAACCACTGACCCGAAAACCGTCAACGCGACGAGTTTCCGGTGTTTTGATTTCGCGAACGAGTTTTCGGGACAGGAAGTTCGTAGGGCGTTCGCCCATGTCCTGATTGGTGCGGCAAAATCGGAAAACGAACGTTTGTTGGTCTCGGATTCGCGACCGAGCTGCTTTCCGCAACCATTGATGGATTAAGGCTCTGCTTCGCCGTTGAACGCACTTTGCTAGCATTGAGTTGTGTCCGGACTTCAAGAGGGGGGATTCTCATTCGGTTCGTTCTTCCAATTGCGATCTTCCTTCTGACCGCGACCTCCGAGGGCGAGCGCAAGGTCGTTCCGCCAACCATCGGAGCCACAGTCGCCGATGTCGCGATCAAGGACGTGAGCGGACGGGTCCGCACTTTGAGAGAGTTCAAAAACAAAAAGGCGATCGTGGTCGTATTCGTCGGAACGGAGTGTCCGATCGCGAACCTGTACTTTCCGACCTTGGCCGAGATGCAAAAGCGCTACGCCGACAAGGGGGTTCAAATCCTGGCGATCAACTCCAACGATCAGGACACGTTCGCAGATGTGGTGGCCCATGCTAACGAGCGCAAGCTGCCGTTTCCGGTCTGCAAGGACGCTGACCAGAGCGCGATGGAAGCGTTTAGGGCACGGCGCACTCCGGAAGTTTTTCTTCTCGACGGTGACCGGACGATCCGTTACCGTGGACGCATTGACGACCAGTACGGCTACACTTATCGGCGCGCGGTTCCGACTCACACGGAACTCAAGGACGCGCTGACGGAGATGCTGGCCGGAAAGCGTGTCACCATTCCCGAGTCGGAGTGCCAGGGTTGCCTGATCGGGCGCGCAAGAAAAGACGGTTCGAACAACCGAGTGAGGTGAAACGACTCATGAGAAAATCAATCTTTCGCTGTCGGTTGATTCCAGGTGCGATCTTTGCTTCGACTCTCTTCGTGGCCGCTACCACGGCCGTCGCCAACGAACCATCGAAGGCCAGGGACAATAACAACGCACCGGTCACCTTTGCGAAGGACGTCTCGAGGATCTTGCAGAACCGGTGCCAGACGTGCCATCACGCGGGGACCGCTGCCCCGTTCACGCTGGCCAATTTTGATGATGCTGTGCACTGGTCGGACACGATCCGCGAAGTTGTCGAGCAAGACCGAATGCCACCCTGGCACGCGGACCCGCACTACGGCAAGTTTTCCAACGATCGCCGGCTCTCCAACGAAGAAAAAGAGGCGCTGCTTGCTTGGCTCAACGGAGGAAAGCCCTTCGGTGACAAGAAGGACTTACCTGCGCCGCGCCAGTATGCGGACGGTTGGCTCATCGGCAAGCCGGACGTGATCTTCGAGCTGCCCGAGACGCAAACCGTGCCCGCCGCCGGCGTCGTCCCCTATCTCTACTTCGTCACGCCGACCCATTTCAAAGAAGACGTGTGGATTCAGGCAGCGGAGGCCCGGCCGGGCAATCGGGGAGTCGTGCACCACATCGTCGTCTCCTATCGTGACCCGAAAGTGGGTGACAGACAGAACGCAGGCGGCTTTGGCGATGGAGTCATCGTGGGCGAGGCTCCGGGCGACATCCCGTTGCTCCTGCCGCCGGGTGCAGCCATCAAAGTTCCCGCGGGCGCAGAACTGATTTGGCAAATGCACTATACGCCCAATGGAAAAGAGTCGAAGGACAAGTCCCAGGTCGGATTTGTGTTCTACAAGAGCAAAGAGCCGCCCACGCGAATTGCTCACACGCGAGGCGCGGTCAACAACAGTTTTGTAATTCCGCCCGGGGCGACGAATCACAAGGTCGAATCCGAATGGATTATTCCTCGCGACATCCTGCTCTTGTCCTTCATGCCCCACATGCACCTGCGCGGCAAGGACTTCAAGTACGTCGCGGAATACCCCGATGGGCATTCCGAGATCATCCTCAACGTTCCGCGCTACGACTTCGCGTGGCAAACGGCCTACCGGCTTGAGAAGCCCTTGCGGCTGCCGAAGGGGACGAAGATCCACTGCACGGCCCATTTCGACAATTCGTCGACCAATCCGGCGAACCCGGACCCCAAGAAGGAAGTGACCTGGGGCGACCAGACCTGGGAAGAGATGATGATCGGCTGGTTCGACTACATGTACGAGCAGCCGCAGAAGGACGCACTGGTCGAAGGCTTCAAGGCCTTTTAGTCTCCCGCGACGAACACGCAAGACCTCCGAGGTCCAAGGACCTGCGGAGGTCTTGTCGTTTTTTTGAGCAGTTTCCCGAATGAATCGCGGCTCGACAGTCAGTGAGTTTTGTCTGCGCTCGCCTGCGGAGCTGCCGCTCGTTCCCCCGTGAAACTGACGTACCCGGTCATTCCGTCGAAGTCATAGTCCACGGTCCCATTCAGCGCGTTGCCTTTGACCTTTCCTTGAAAGTGCAGCCGATACTTTTTGCCGTCGCGGTCGCGAGCGACGTCGAAAGTCACTTCCTCGCCGAACACAAGTGCGTTGCTGACCGACGTCTCGCCCTGCTCGCCGATGTAAACGCCTTTGAGAGCATTCCCAACTTCGGTGAGCTTGACGGTTGGGTCAAAGATGGGACCCTCCCTGAGCACGATGTGTAGTTTCCAGGTGCCGGCCGCGCTCACCGTCGGGGTCTTTAGCCGCTCGCCCTCAAACGGAAATTCTCTTGCGCCTGCGGGGGTCGCGATCTTCGCCGTTCCTTGCATCTTGGCGCCCGACAGTTTGGCGACGAAGTCGATCGTGAAGGTGTTCGGCCCCATTTGCTGGGGCGCTTTGAACGACAATTCACCCTCCTTCAACTTGACGTCCCGAATCGGCGCGGGCTTGCCTGTGAAGCCGACGAAATCGCCACTGATCTTGCCGTCCTTGTCGGTGAGATTCAGCATGATCTGACGGGTGAGCGCCCCCTGGCCGCCGCGCCTGCCGGAGCCCCCGCCGCCAGCTTGGGCTCGCGGTCCACGCTGGGCGCCGCCGGCAAATGCAAGGGAGAGTTTCCAAGAGCCAGAGAGCGTTGTCTTCGGCTTGTCGGTTTTGCCGTCGCCTCCGTGGGCCGAGTCTCGCGACCGGCGATGGGCGTCGAAAAAGTCGAAGATCTCTTTGACCGATGTCACCGCGACAGAGATGTGGTCGCCTTCTGGATACTCGAGATATTTGACATCGTAGCCCAGCTCCTTGGCCTTTTGCGCGACCGCCCGGCATCCAGCGACCGGGACCAGGGCATCCTTCACGCCGGCGACGATAATCAACGGGATCTTAGGTCCCGATTTGAGAGCCGTTTCCAACAGCGAAGACATCCGCGATCCGGCGATGAGAGCGAGTGCGGCGAATTGATCGCGGTGCGTCAGGCCGATGAGCCACGTTCCAGCCGAACCCATCGAGTGGCCGGCCAGGTAGACGCGGTTGCGATCGACGTTGTAGTCCTTTTGCACGAGGGCGGTGACGTCCAGGACGTCGCGCTCGGCGCCGTTGGCCTTTTGATAGCCGCTCAAAGGGCCGCGGCCGTTCACCGCAACGATGATGTAGCCGCGCTCTTCGGCAAGCCTTGGCCAGCGGCCTTCGTAGCGGTCGAAGAAATTGTTCTCGTCGCCCCCCGCACCGTGTAAGAGCGTGATCAGCGGGCAGGCCTTGGATTTGCTATAGTTCGACGGAACATAGACGCGGTAGGGGACCAGTTTTCCGTCGAAGGTCGAGCGATACGCCAATCGCAAGTCACCTGTGGCGCTGGCGAGTGGATCGCGCCCCTCTTTGAGCTCGGTTGCCAGCTTGGTGGCGTTGTCGAGCGCGGCGTCGAAGTCCATCATCTCCGCGAGTGCAAATCCACGGGCCCGGTAAGCTGTGTGCAAATACCCCGTGAGGTTTTGGAAAGCGCCCCCCAGATAGCTCAGCTGCGCGAGGCGGATCGTATCGAGCAGATACCGGGCACTCGCCGACGCGCGGCCCGTTTGTTCCGGTAGCAAATCGACCGTTTTTTGAGCTGCGGCGAATCGTTGCTTCAGGTTGTCGACCAGGAAAAACGTGCGGTAGTACTCATAGAGCGCTTCGTCCTTGCCGTTCTTCAGGGTCGCGCGCAGCAGGTGGAGACCCGGGCCGACGTGCTTGGACGGGACAAAGATCAATCCGACCGTTTCTCCTTCGCGCCGATTCTTGACGTCGCCCAGAACAATGCCTGGAGTCGCCACGATCTTTTCGCTCGAACTCGCGTTCTCGGCTTTTTGTCCTTCGGAGCCGATGTTGCCTGGTTTCAGCAGGGTCAACTCGAGGTGGTAGGGCCCCGTTGCGGCCGCCGGAGCATCAAATAAAAAAGTTGCGCGGCAGTGCAGCGGCTCCCCATCAGAGATCACTTTGGCATCAATGGCAAAATCAAGGGCCGTCGCCAATTCTGACTCGGGGGTCCATTTGCCGGTATTCATCAGGGTCATCGCGTGGGTGAAGTCGCGATACGCCTTGAGCGGGTTGTCGGTCGCATGGCGAGTAGCAGCGTCCAGCAGTGGCTGGACGGCCGTCATGTCTCCACCGCGGTCGACGTACGCCATCCGCACCGTGCTTGACGAGAGCCGCGCGAAAGTCACGTCGGCAGGAGTGATCTGGCCTACGCACGGACAAGCGACCGCAGCGACAACGATCAGAGAAAACGCTACGCGCAGACCATGAATGCGTGTCATGGGTGAGTTACCTTGAGTCGAAGAGTACGGCTCTCGAACGAGATGACCGAGGATCATCATGCGCTCTGCCTCGTCCCTTCGCCAGCATTGAGTCCACTGCGCGAGCCGCGAAACCCAACCGAATTCTGCCAGAGTCTCAAAAATGAACCGACATGTGCGGGAGTGCCAGGCACCGGAGACTCATCCGTGTTTCGGCATACGCTCCGCGTGAAAACTCATGCGTTTGCGCGGGGTCGCGCTCGGTGCGAAGACCGATGAGACAAATCTCTTCGGAGTGCAGATGAGATCGAACGCTTTACGAAGCCATCCATCGGAGACAAGATGACTGACGTAAGCTCTGTTGCGAAGTCTCAGAGCCGTTGACGGAGCATCCGACGATGAAACGGACCGCGTTGCCTAAGCGAGTTCTCGGCGTGCTGTCCTGCGGACTACTGCTGCTGGGAATCGTTGAGGCTCGTGCTGCGGAGGAGAATTGGCCGCAGTGGCGAGGGCCGTACGGAACCGGAGCTGCGTCGAATGCCGATCCGCCCGTCGAATGGAGCGAGGCGAAGAACGTTCGCTGGAAGGTGGCTGTGCCGGGCAAAGGGCATTCAACGCCGATTGTTTGGGGGGATCGTATCTTCCTGACGACGGCGGTGCC
>DASRXU010000227.1:0-1567 GCA_035687365.1 Planctomycetaceae bacterium
AGGCTAACACAGGAGAGGTTCGTGCAAATAGGGATACGGACTATCGCGTGGCTCCGTCGTGCGGCGGTCGCAGTAGTGACGGTGGGAGCGTTCTGGTTTCCGCTGCCGTCAGTAGCGTATGCCGATCAGCAGTCTACCCGCCAGCGGGGGCAATAGCCGCCTGCCGCCGCAAGCGCCTGGGCGGGGACGCCGCTTGAGGCGAGATGCACCTGGCCGTATCGGAACCAGTTTCCGCCTTGTATGTCGACGTGGCCTGAGGGCGATCCGAACTATCATGGCTCCAGGACGGGGCCGACTTTCAACCGCTAGGTCATGGTTTCTTGTCGTTGCTAGTTGCAACGAAGCAAATGAGATCGCTTGGCAAGTCGCTCGGGATTGGCGTCCTTTGACCGTGCGGTTAAGCAAAAGGCGTCTCGGACCATCGCCGCAAGACTTACGACTTCGGGACCGCCGACTTCCGGAATTGGCACGAAACCGACATGCCGCCGCAGCGACCGTAGGTCCGCTATTGAGGGATGAACCGACATTGCTCAGACGCGGGCCGAAGTCCGAGTCTGACCTGATGCGGACATGCGCAGGTGATTTGCAATTCCCCGATTCCACCCCGTACGCGATGAGCCGGCGTGCTATGCTTCCAGCGGCATTGGCATGGTCCCATATGCGGCGCGCGAGTTCCTCACACTTCTCCGTGGAGCGGCGGCTTGGCCGCCGGCTGCCTGCGCGCAGCAGCCGGCGACGCCGATTATCGGTTTCTTGACGATAACTACATCGCTTCCCGCATGCCATCGTTCCGCCAGGGCTTGAACGAAGCGGGATATATCGATAGACTCAGGAATTTGGCGAAAGCGACCATGTCCTGAATGGCTTTATTCTAGCAATCGTGGGGCATCGCGAATTTCCCGCAGGCCTTACCGACTGTCGATGTCGTGATTGGCACCAAGCGGCGGACACGACGCGACGTCCGCTCAGCCTTGAGCTCTGGCATAGCGTCGAGAACGGCCTGAACGAACGTGTTGGAGTTTGGACCGGGCCAGGGGCTGTAATCACCATAGGAACGAAATTTGTAGTTCTCGATGACCGAGCGGATTTTGGGAATTAGCTTCTCTGCCTCTTCACCATCAACGCTGACTACGGTTTCCGGCACCGCGCCAAACCACCGCCCGTCCGGCGCAAATCCATCGACGCGAATAGGCGCACCCCAGGCTGTGTAGTCATAGCGGCTGTAGCGTGATGCCCCGCGTTCCTTGACAACAATCCAGGTATGAACCGCGAAGATACCGCGCCAGCGTATCGTCCGTGCCGCAAATACGCGAATGAGCGCGTCCGGATGTTCGGACGCGTTAGGCAGAAGCCCGGCGCTGGAACGGTCGGCCGTTTGCCAGTTGCCACGGCGGTCGCCAAGCAAATAGTTGGCTGCAGAGACCGCGACAGGCGCGATAATCAAAGAGAGAAGAAGCAGGACCACGTATTTTTTCACGAAGGGAAGATCAGCGGGAGGGGAGCGGGGATCGTGTTGAATGTAGTTCATCCAGCTGTTTTTGCCAGCGCAGGGCGGAGATCTTTCGTA
>DASRXU010000228.1:0-2169 GCA_035687365.1 Planctomycetaceae bacterium
GAATTGACAACGTGAGCTGACATTCGAGCGCCAGATTACTTTTGTTAAGTGGTGAGCACAATTCCTCACAGGAGTGAAAGAGGATTACGACTTTCGACCTACGGGTTTTCAAATACCGGTTGGCCCATGGGGAGACGAAATTAAGCTGCTGACGCCGCAGCCCAGAGTTCAGCCAATTTTCGATCGGACAATGACCCACGACGCCAGCCGCCGCAGATCAAGCGGTACCCGCAGCCAGCTAACCTACCTCTAAAGTCCTATTCAGGACTCTTCCGAAGGACGAATCGTCCTCTAAATACCTCCTCTGAATAGCCTTTTACTCTTACGAGGAATTGTTATCACCGGCACTGTTACCTACGATGTCGTTCTGGAGAGAGAAGCTATACGCCAGCGGTCGACTATTCGTCCGACATTGATTTGCTGGTGATTATGGCTCCGGTCAAGTGAACGGCGGAGGGACACGTTGCTGTCCCGCAAGGCTCGAGGAAAGATTTGACGGCCGATGGAAGGCGATCGCCGTGGGCGTGCATGTTCGGTCCGTGTCGAGCTGGAATGCAGATACCGGCTGGCAATCGTCAGTGATTGAGACCAAGAGACAAGGTGGAGCGGCAAATGCCAGTAATTCGAGTGAGACAAACCTTCCAACTCGCAACCGTATTCTGTTTACTGCTCGCGCCGCTTGCAACGCTAGCTCAAAGTGCGGGCAAGAGGGCGGATCAGAAAAGCGGGGGACAAGTCCAGATTCCAAGTCGCCCGACTTCTCCTTTGTTCAGCAGCAAACAAGGCGAGCAGAAAACTGAAATCCATTTCGATCCTGCGACTGGCGTAGTCACGCTGAAACTGTTGGTGCAGGATCCGAACGGATACTTTATTCCCAATCTTCGGCGCGACAATTTTGTTGTTTATGAAAACGGATTCGGGCAGCAGAACGCGACGGTAAACATCGAGCACGCGCCCGTGACATTGGCGGTACTGATGGAATTCGGGGGGCGGGCTCCCGGATTGAACCGGCAAATGGGCGACGAGGTGGCCAGAGCGGCGCAGCAGTTACTGGATGAACTCGGTCCGGAAGATAAAGTGACCTTCTGGAAATATAGCGACCAGGTTCAAAAGCTGGCCGACGCAAATCAAAGCCGCGACGCCGTCAAGACTGAACTGATCACGATGGGGACTCCGGCAGTCTCCGAGACTAACTTGTACGACGCGATCATAGCGACTGTAGCGGAAATGAGGCCAGTGAGGGGTCGAAAAGCGATCGTTCTGATCACTTCAGGCATCGATACCTTCAGCAAAGCTCACTATGAGGACGTGCGCAAGGCCGCCGAGGAATCCGATTCGCCAATCTACGTTCTTAGCCTCACCCAGGTGCTTCGCCGGATCCTGCAGATGCAGGATCGACCGCTCGTGACCATTGATTGGAATCAGGTGGAACACCAACTTCAGGAAACCGCTCGTGTATCTGGCGGACGTGCTTACACTCCGTTGGACACGAGCCAGCTGTCTCCGGTCTACGACGACGTGATGGAGAACCTCAAGGTTCGATACGTCATCACGTACAAGTCCAACAACGGTGATGCGAATTCCCCACGGACGGTTCGCGTTGAGCTGGTCGATACACAAACCGGGGGGCCGCTTGTGATTCGAGACGCCAACGGCCGAATCGTTCGTGCTACCGCGATTCTCCAGGAACATTATGTGCCGAGCCCGGCAACCAGTCACTATAAACAGTCTCAAAAGTGATGCGGCAGCGGGGCCCGTCGAGATCGATCCCCTCTATTTGTTCCTTTGCGCTGTAAAATGCAGCAAACGAGGCAGCGTCGAAGCCGCCTGGGAGTTGTTGGGAGCCCTGACGTCCACAGATCCGGCGACCCGAAGCGTCGCTCGCGTTCTCTTGAACAGATGTTAACTCACGGCTCAAACTGGACAGGGAGTTCCTTCTGGCGATTCCGCTGACGCAGCAATGACCGGTGTATACGACCGGCCGCAGGCCACGCTCTCGGTCCTGATTTCAATATCCGCTTCCTAGGCAGCTCTCGATCTCGCCGGACCGGTGACAGCGGCGAGCGGTCGCACACGGCTGATCGGCGGACGCACCGCGATGGGCATCGGCATCTGGGCGAGGCACTACATCGGGATGCTGGCTTCCCACTTCCCGCAGGAACCCGAAAG
>DASRXU010000229.1:0-25785 GCA_035687365.1 Planctomycetaceae bacterium
AGGATTATGAGTCCGCTGCTCTAACCGATTGAGCTACGGCTCCGAGGCCTATCTTAGCGAGCAATTCTGCCTTTCACCGCGCGGCCGCACGTCGAATTCTCGGTGAGCCTTGACGGGCACTGGCTGTTGCTGGAATGCGGCGTCCGGCTTTCGTAGGCTGGAGACGTTCCATTTCGGCCCAGCTCCCGCGGCCTTTGCCGCCTTGGGTGTTATTGTTGGGCTCATCCTTCAGCGCTTTCCAGGAGCTCATCGAGCCGTGAATCATTTGAGACGTCACCTGCTGATTGGGTTCGCCGCCGTCCTGGCATTTGGGTCAAGTCCGCTGGCCCCGGCTCGGGCCGAGATTTTAGTGGGAGCGGCTAAGCGGGTGATCACGCCCAATCCACTGCTGCCCGTTTCAGGCGGCATCGGTCGACCGCATCCCGTGCACGAAAAGCGGGGCGAACTGATGACCCGGGCGGTCGTCCTGAAAAAGGGAGACGTCACGGTCGCCATCGTGAGCGTCGACAATATCGGTTTTCCTGGTGTGCTGCAGGATCGCGTTCGAGAACGCGCGAGCCGCATCCCGGCCAAGAACATCCTGATCGGTTCGACGCACACGCACAGCGCGCCCGATTGCTACGGCTTCCCGGACCAAAAAGGGGGTCACACGGGCGACCTGCACTATATGGAGTTCGTTTGCGACAAAGCGGCCGAGGCCGTTAATGAAGCACTCGACCATCTAAGCCCTTGCCACCTCAAAATCGCCACCGGCGAAGCCAAGGGAAAGATCGCGTACAACTATTACGCGCCCCAGCTCTACGATCACCGCATGAGCGTGATCCAAGCTCAGTCGGCCGACGGCAAGAACCTCGTGACGCTCGTCAATTACGCCATCCATCCCGAGGTGCTGGGCAACGAAGTCGGATTCTGCAGCCCTGACCTGGTCGGCCCGCTCTGCGATAAGCTCGAAGCCGACGCTGGCGGAATGGCCATTTTCATGAACGGCGCGCAAGGCGGAATGATCACGGCCGACAACCGGCTGCGAGACCAACCCCACAGCTTGATGGACGCCGGGTGGAAGGACTCCCGCACCTGGGAGGAATGTCTGCGGATCGGCCATCTGATGGCCGACGAGGCCCAGCGGATCATCAAGCCCGCATCCGTTCAGGACAATCCGCAACTTGTCTGCGATTCGATGAATGTCGAATTCCCGATCGACAACCCGCTGATGTGGGCGATCACCGTGGGTTCACCGCTCAAATATCCACACAACGATGCCAACCACAGCGTGACCTGCCGTCTCAACCTCATCAATTTGGGCAACGCTCAGATCGTCACTATTCCTGGCGAGGCCTTGCCGAACATCGGCTTTTATCTCAAGCGTAAGATGCGCGGCGAGGACAACAACAACTTGTTGTTTGGCCTCACAAACGATGCCTTCGGTTACATCCTGACCAAGGTCGATTTTCACAGTTTCGCGCGGTACGACTACGTCTCTCGCACATCGCTGGGAGAAATGACGGGTGAGATTCTGATCGACAGCATCCTGAAGCTCGTCGCCAAGAACGACCCGCCGAAACATCTCGCGACAAAGTAACGACCGGCAACTGGTCCCGGCGAGCGGCGGGTGTCAGCCCGCCGGTTCTTGGCCGACGATTCCTGATCCAACGAAAGTGCTCCCATGCCACTCGCAAACAACAAACAGCGAAAAACAGGTCTGATCACCGGAGCGGCGAGCGGCCTGGGTCGCGCGATCGCGTTGCGGCTGGCGCACGACGGCTGGAATCTGGCCCTTGCCGACGTTAACGACGAGGCGTGCGAAGAAACGCTACGCCTCGTGCGGCAAGCCGGCGGCGACGGCTTTGTCGAGCATCTGGACGTCCGCTACATCGAAGAGTGGCAGGCACTCCGCGATCGGCTTCAGGCCCAATGGTCGCAGCTCGATCTCCTGGTCAACAACGCGGGTGTCGCCGGCTCAGGCCGCGTCGGCGATTACTCGATCGAGAATTGGCATTGGATCGTCGACGTCAACTTGTGGAACGGGATCAACGGCTGCCACACATTCGTTGACTGGCTCAAGGCCAATCCGGCTGGGGCACACATCATTAATACATGCTCGTTGGCGGCCATCGTCTCCGCGCCGACCATGGGTGCCTATAACGTCACCAAGGCCGGGATGCTGGCCCTCTCCGAAACCCTCTATAGCGAACTGTTGCCGTTCAACGTGGGCGTGACGGCCCTCTGCCCGTCCGTCTTTCGCACGAACTTGCTCGACAAGTCCCGCTGGTGTCAGCCGGAAGAACGCAAACTGTTTGAGAAGGGTTTCGCCCAAACGAAGATGACGGCCGAGTTCGTCGCGGACGCCGCGATTCGTGCGATGCAGCGCAAGCAGCTGTACGTGCTGGTCCCGTTCGAGTCGCGGTTCAACTGGTATCTCAAGCGGCTGGCGCCGACCTGGCTGTTACGAAAAGTGTCTCGCATGTTCGAGTCACAATTGCAGGCGGCCGCCAAATGGGAGTCGGCCGGGGCCCCAACCAAGAAAGAGGCCCTGGAGGCCGTCGAGAAGTAGCCGAAATCACCCCAGCTTGAAAGCGGCCTGCGCGCCTGTTATTTTTCGGCTAGTGCTTTTCGATCGCGGCGGTCGGCGATGCTTCTTCTCCGACGTTTTTTGCCGCGAGTTCGCTTGACGAACGTGACAAACCCCCTATGAACGCCGATCCGTTGCGCGCCGGCTCTGGCGGCGAAGAAGACTCCTGGGAAACGCTAGCCGAAGACCTGTTCGGCATCGATCTCGGTGCGAACCCGTCCGCAGACGCGGCGATTTCGTCCGAGGACCTGCTCCTCGACGAGCCGACGCCGGCAGCGCCTTCGTCTCCACCGGCTGCGAAGCCCGCCAGCGAATCCGCGCGTCCGGAGCCCGAGCGAAAGGCGCCGGAACGATCCGGACGTCAGGAATCGCGTGGGCCCCAGCGAGGTCCTTCGCGTCCGCCGCGTGCCGTCCGCACACCGCCTCCGTCCGACGACGATTTCGGGGCTGATCTGGACCTCGAAGCACCCTTCAGGGGCAAGCGCGAACCAGAACCCGAGGCTGCGCCCGAAGAGTTTTCGGAACGAGCCGAATCGTCGGAGCGTGAACCGCATCGCCGACATGAAGAGAGCAGTCGAGACGAGCGGCCTCGCGAAGGACGCCCGCGCGACCAAGCTCCGGCCGGCGAGTCGGAAGAAACCTCTGAGGCGAGTCCATCGGACGAGTCGGACACGTACTGGGACCCGCTCAAGAACTGGCAATGGGGCGAAGAGCGGGAATCGTCACACGAACCGCGCGAATCACGCGGCGGAGGCGGACGTCGGGGCGGACCTCCGCGCGGCGGTGGTGGCGGGCGCGGCGGCCGAAGCGATCGCGGTCCCGCTCGGCGCGAATCTGGCGGCCGTCGGCCTGAGCGCGGCGCGCGATCTGGCGGCGGAGAGCCTCGTCCCGAGGCGTCCGGACAAGAGCAAACCGGCGAAGAAGGGGCTCGTCAAGAACGACCGCCACAGCGCTCGCACGGTCACAGACCCGAAGGTGGACCTCGATCGGGAGGTCGTCGTTCGGGAGGTGGGCATCGATCCGAGGGTGGACCTCGTAGCGAAGGACGTCGCGAGGAGCGGCCCCGGTCGGAAGGTGCGCGAGGCGAGGGGCGTCCGCCCGAACGTGGGGCACAACGGCCTCCGCGATCGGAACCGACCCGCTCGGCTCCGCAAGCGTCGGATGAAGTTGACGACTTTGGAGCCGGGCTGCTCGACACGGGCAGCGCTCCGGCACCCTCCGCGCATGACCGCGGCGAGGGGTATCGTCAGCCGCGCGCCCCTCAGTCTCGTGACGATTGGGATGAACCTGAGATCTCGGCGGAACACGATGGCCGCGATTTTGAGGCCCATCAAGAACGCGCGAACAGCGACGGGGGCGAGGAAGGCGAAGACGCCGAGGTCATGGAGACCGAACGGCCGACGGAGGAAGGTGGACGCCCACCGCGCCGGCGACGTCGAAGACGCCGTTCACGTTCGCGACGAGGACCTGCTGGACCGATGGATCGGGAGAGCCCTGTGAGCGACGAAGGAACGCGTGAAGACAGCGAGTCGGATTTCGGCGACGAGGAGCGTCCCGCCGATGACGAACTCGAAGATTCGTCCGAAGGACCCGCTCTGGACGAGGGGGCTCTTGAAGAAGCGGATGAAGCCACCGACGAAGGCCGCTCTGAAGATTCCGAGCGACCCCGCCGAGGGCGCAGACGCCGTCGACGTCGTCGCCCCGGGGACCGAGGCCCAACCGATCGAGGTCCCAGTGACCGTAGCCCCGCCGACCGTGGCCCGCGCGAAGAGCGGGGCCCGAGTAGACCGGCTGGCCCTCCTCCCCGACCGCATGCCGAAACGGCGGACGACGACCTGGACGAGGACTTGGAGGAAGACGAGGATCTGACTGGCGAGTCCGAACTCGGCGTCGAAGACGAAGGTGAGGACGGGGAAGAATCGCCTCGCGTCTATCGCAATGTTCCCACCTGGGAGGAAGCCATTTCGTTCCTCACTCATAAGCATCCGGAAGGCCGGTCTCGCGATGATTCGGGGCCGCGCGAACCGCGCCGCGACGGTGGACGTCCCCGGTAAATACGAGAGACGAGCCTGCCGCCCAAGAAGCCGCGCTCGACGGGATCGCTGATGCAGCTCCGAACGTGCCGCCTGGTAACGCTGGGCTGCAAGGTCAACCAGTACGAGACCCAACTCGTCAAAGAGGCCTTGGCCCAAAACGGCTACCGCGAGGCCGATGAGGGGGAAACGGCCGACCTGTGCGTCGTCAACACGTGCACGGTGACCGGCACCGGGGACTCCAAGTCGCGCCAAGTCGTCCGCCAACTCGCACGACACAATCCGGGCACTCGCACCATCGTGATGGGCTGCTACGCGACGCGCGATCCGCAGGCAGTCTCGCGGCTGCCCGGCGTGTTCGAGGTCGTCCGCGACAAACGGGAGCTGCCCGACGTGCTGGGCCGGCTGGGCGTGGTCGACATGCCGCGCGGCATCAGCCACTTCGACGGCCGCAAACGGGCTTACGTAAAAGTGCAGGACGGCTGCATCCTGAAGTGTACGTATTGCATCATCCCGCACGTCCGCCCGGGGCTCACCAGCCGCTCGCCCGAAGATATCGAAGAGGAAGTGCGGCGGCTCGTCGGCAACGGCTACCGCGAAATCGTGTTGTGCGGCATTCATGTCGGACATTACGGCGTCGATTCAACTCGAGGTCGCTCGGGCCGACCGCCCTTTCGACTCTGGCACCTGTTTCGTCGCCTCGACCGCATTCCGGGCGACTGGCGAATGCGGCTCTCGAGCGTCGAAGCAGCCGAGATCAACGACGATTTCATCGCGGCGGCGGCCGACTGCGAGCACCTCTGTCCCCAATTCCATCCGGCGCTGCAAAGCGGCTCCGATGCCGTGCTGCGTCGCATGCGGCGTCGCTATTCGGTGGCCCGCTTTTTGGAAAAGATCGAACGGATGCGCGAGCGGCTCGACCGGCCCGCTTTCACGACCGACATGATTGTCGGTTTTCCGGGCGAGACCGACGCCGACTTCGAACTCTCGGTCGAAACCTGTCGGCGCGTTGCGTTCCTCAAGGTACACGTGTTTCCGTTCAGCGCCCGCGCGGGCACGAGGGCTGCGACATTTGCCGACGCGCTCCCGGCGCCTGTTATTCGACACCGGGTCGCGCGACTCAACGAGGTGGAACGCGAACTGGCTCTCGATTGTTATCGCGCTCTCGAAAACGAACCGCTGGAAGTGCTCGTCGAACAGTGCGTACCCGAACGCGCGGGCTTCGTGCGAGGCACCGACCGTCGCTATGCCCCGGTCGAACTGGCGGGAGATGCGAAAGATCTGGGCCGATTTGTTGCCGCAGTGGGCGGGTCTGCCAGCAGAGATTTTCTGTTTGCCCGCCGCATCAGTCATTAACCACGTCCATCAGCCCCTCGTCAATTCGGACCTGAGCTTGCCGTGGGATACCTGATCGCCATCGAAGGGATCGACGGGTCCGGAAAAGGGACTCAAGCGAAGCGGCTGCAGGAGCGACTTACGAGTGAAGGCCTGCGGTCGACACTCTTGTCCTTTCCCCGCTACGACGCGACCTTCTTTGGACGGGCTGTCGGCGAGTATTTGAACGGGGCATTCGGTTCGCTGGCCCAGGTGCATCCGTTCTTTGCCTCCCTGTTGTTTGCAGGTGATCGCTTCGAGTCGCGGGATTTGCTCAGCGAGGCGCTCGCCGCTCACGATGTCGTCGTGCTCGACCGTTATGTCGCCTCGAACATCGCTCACCAGGCTGCTCGGCTCGACGGAGTCGCAAGGGAACGACTCGTCGAGGCGATCGAACATCTCGAGTTTGATGTCTACCAGATGCCACAGCCCGACTTGGTTGTGCTGCTCGATCTGGGCGTTCCCTGCGCGCAACGACTCATCGCCAACAAGCCGACCCGCAACTACACCGAGCGGGCTGCAGACATTCAAGAAGCGGATGCGGATTACCTCACCCGTGTTCGCGCGCTCTATCTCGAGTTGGCGCGTCGCGAACCGAACTGGTCGGTGATTTTCTGCGAGCAGCAAGGGTCGCTGCGATCGATCGACGAAGTCGCGAGCGAAATCGGAACTCTCGTCCAGAGCCGCCGCACGTCCTAGCGCGGACCACGTCGGGTGGGACGAGGCCGCCTTCGGCCGAAGGCCCACCATTTGCAACTGATGGAGATAAGCGACGCAGAATTCATGGTGGGCCAGCGCTCGCCCCGCTCGCTTGTCCCACCCTACGAAATCACACAGCTACGCCGGGCTCGTCGCCGGCGTGCCGACATTGTCAACACGAAGTTTGAGGATTCGTCGCTTGTCGGCATCGAGCACGGTGACGCGTAAGTGCTTCCACGCGACCGTCTCGCGGCGCTTTGGAATCCGGCCCAATTGAGCGTAGACGAAGCCACCGACCGTGTCGTAGTCCTCGTCGTCTGGCAGATCGAAGGCGAATTGCTCATCGAGATCGTCGATCCGCACCCAGGGCTCGACCTCAACCGCGTTCGGCCCGACCTGTCGAATGCCCGTGTCGTCCGCCGTGTCATATTCGTCGACGATCTCTCCGACGATTTCTTCGAGCACGTCCTCCATCGTCACGAGACCGGCGACACCGCTGTACTCATCGATCACGATGGCGATATGAACGCCGCGGCGCTTCATGCTCTCCAGCAGCTTGTCGATACCGATCGTTTCGGGGACGTAAAACGGCTCTTTGACGACGTCCTTGAGTGAGAGCGGCCGGTCGCCATTCTCGGCCGACATGTGCCGTAAAAGTTCCTTCGCATAGAGGATGCCGACGATGTCATCGGGAGAGGTCCCAATCACGGGCATCCGCGAGTGCCCCCCGGCGACCATGACCTGACGCGCCTCCTCGAGTGAAGCTGTGGCCGGGACGCATTCCATTTCAGTGCGGGGCGTCATCACCGACGTCACGGCTTCCTGCTGAGCGGCGATGACGCGCTCGATCATGCGCCGCGCCTGGGGAGCCAAGATGCCCTCGCGCTGCCCCAAGTCGACGACGCTTTCAATTTCTCGCAGCAGCGATTCGGCCGTGTGACCGCTCGGTTCCTTCAATCCCCACAGCCGATGCATGAACGCGTCGATCCGCCGCACACCGGCCACGGCAAGTCGCATCCCGCGCAGCGCAAGCTCGAGCGCGGGCCAGCAGCGGGCAAGAAATCGCTCGCCCGTCACGCGAGCCAGACTCCACGGCAATACGAATAGTCCGAACACGAAGACGGCCGCCAACAAGATCGGCTCGGTGACCACCGCGAGCCAATCGCGAACGCCGTTTAGATGCGTGAGATCCGCCGCGAACCGATCGCCGGCCACAGCCGCTAGAGCCGCGACCGAAAGCAACGTGAGAATTCGCCAGGCGATCAACCCGTCGGTCGCCCGCCGCAGCACGATGGCGAAGCGATCCGGTTGCCCCAACTTCCGGCACGCATCATCCAGCCGGCTTCGCGAAAAGCTCCGCAGGGCCTCGCAAGCGAACGATCCGAACAGCGCGACGACCACGAGAATCGCGACAGCCGTATCCTGCAACCAGGTCACAAGCGGCTCCCGTTTTTCGCGGGTCTCTTTTGGCCGAGCTGACGGCGCGCTCCACCCCGCCGCGCGACGATCCCCAGTTCAGCAAGGATGGCCCGCTCGCGGCTACGCATGATGCGCTTTTCGGGAGGAGTCAGATCGTCGTAGCCACATAGATGCAAGAGACCGTGGACCAGATACAAGGTCAACTCATCTCGGGCGCTCCAACCGAATCGTTGGGCCATTTGGACGGCCATTTCTGCGCTGGCCAGGACTTCCCCATCGATGTGCAGCCCCTGCCCACGGGGTACGGCGCCGTTTGGCTTGGCTCGCACGGGAGCGACGGACTTCGATTCGAACAGAAAGCTCAAAACGTCGGTGTCGTAGTCATGCTGCAAAAAGTCGCGGTTGACTCGACGAACTGTCGCATCGTCGGCTAACACCACACTCAGCGTGGCTCCCGCCACCTTCTCCGCAGTGAGCACCGCGCTGACAATCGCGAGAATCTCACGAGCGGTGAGTCGAACGTGTGATTGGAGATTGCTGATCTCTATGCCGGCTGGCTCCGGCTGGGCGGCCGGCGGTGCGGTTCGTCCTTCAGTCGTTGATTGGCGACGCACTCGCTTCCGACGCGCCGGACTTCTGCGTGCCACTCGAGACCCGTGCGCTTTGCGGGTCATGCCGTTCTCTGTTCCGGATACTTGATCCGCGAGTGGTAGATGCCGATTAGCGATTTGACCAGCGACTCCTCGATGACGTGGATTTCCGAGAGAGTCAGCGAGCACTCATCGAACTGACCATCCAGCAGCCGGTTCATGGCAATGTCATGCACCAGGTTTTCAATTCGCTTGGGCGTCGGATCGCTGAGCGTGCGGCTGGCACTTTCAACCGCGTCGGCCAGCATCAACACGCCAGCCTCGCGAGTTTGGGGCTTGGGACCAGGATAACGAAATGCCGACTCTTCGACCCCCGGCCGGTAGTCGGGCTGCCGATCGGCCTGTCGCGTTGCCTCGCGGTAGAAGTATTCGACCAGCGTGGTGCCGTGATGCTGCTCGATGAAGTCGATCAGCGGTCGGGGCAAGTTGTATTGGGCGGCCAGGTCGACGCCGTCCTTCACGTGGCCGATGATGATCAGTGTGCTCATGGCTGGCGCCAGGCTTTGATGGCGGCTCGTGCTCCCCTCACTCATGTTTTCGACGAAGTAATGCGGCTTGAGCGTCTTACCGACGTCGTGGTAGTACGCCCCCACTCGTACCAATAATCCGTTGGCACCGATCCTTTCCGCAGCAGTCTCGCCGATCGTCGCGACCGAAATGGAATGGTTGTAAGTGCCGGGCGCCAGGCGCACCAACTCGCGCAAGAGCGGGTGCGAGATGTCGCTCATTTCCAAGAGGCTGATATTGGTCACGACGCCGAACGCCTGCTCGATGAACGGCAGGCTCCCCGCGACCAGATAGCCGGCGACCAGGCACCAGCCAGCGGTGCGCGCTCCCCGGATGAAGACATTCTGGTCGTACCAGGGACCGTTCACCGGTTCGCCTGCGAGCAGTTCGAACCCGGCAGAGATCACAAAAGAAGCGGCCGCGGTCAGGAAACCGATTTTGACCAATCGCGAGCGGGACGCGATGCGCCCCAGAGGCGCAACCGCCATCACGGCCACCGCAATGAGCAGAACCAACTCTCCGACGCTGCCCGTCGTCGACGGTGTGAGCACCAGGGCCAGAGAAACGGCGGTCAAAATGGCCAACTCATTTCCGTAGACGATTGCCAGCACCATCACGACAACCGTGATCGGCACAATTTCCGCCCGCCACGGATCAAAGGAGAGCGCATGGGCCAGGACAACGCCCGAAACGCACATCGTCAAATAGACAAAGAGCCGCCCTGAACTCGTAATCATCTGCGGCTCGTTGTGCCGCAAATAGATGCCGATAATCGCGGCCAAGATCAGCAACATGCCGCAAACGGTGATGACTCGCAGCGCCTTGCGAGCAGGAGTCAAGCGCGCTCCCAAGGCTTCGTGCTCGGTCTTCAGTACCGCCAGGCGCTCGTCGTCGATGAAGCTGCGAGCAGGAACGAGAATCGTGTTCCGCGGATACTCGAGCATTACCGGCAGGGTTTTGTCCCGCGCTTCGTGTCGCGCCTTGAGAGTGGCCGCACCGTCGTAGGTCAGCGTCACCGAAGCCTGTTTGACCAGCCAGCGCTCGAACAGTCGGCGGCAGGCGTTCAAGCGAGGAAACTTCGCCCAGGCCTGGCCGAGCGCTCCGCTCTCTTTGAGTAGTTCCGAGAGCTGAACGTCGGCCGGAAAGACAATGTCCTGCGGCGAAACTCCAATTGGAACCTCGGACTTGGCCGGAACGATGGCCAGACTTTGGTCGCTGCCGATCTTGTGGGCGGCGAACTGATCGACGTCCGCCAGGCCCCGCGTTCTGAGGGCCGCGGTGAAGTCTCCAAACTCCTTGATCACGGGCTCAATCTGGTTGTTCGTCGCGCCGATTCGTGGCGTGAGCAGCCGTTTCAGAATGGAGAATTCCTCTTCGGGAGGGAGGCCGCGCGGGTTCGCAGGTCCACCGCGCCCTTCCGGCGTCAATCCGAAAGCGTCCCGCGTCTTCGCCGGCACGTCTTTCAGCGATTTTGACTCGACGATCTCCCGCAAATTCGCGCGGAGCTTGGCGGGCAACAGCGCGAGCGGCTCCGGATCGTTGCGGAAGATGTGCGGCGTTTGGGCTTCAGCGTCTGCTTTCGCCCGATCGGTGTTAAAGCGGTCGACGCGTTTGAAGTCGACGCGGGCGATCACCCCGTGATCGACGAAGTCCCCGATCCGATAGGGAAACGGAGACTGCCAGGCACGCAGGCAAATCACCAAGGCCCCGAGCGCGACGCCACTCATCCCCAGCCGTAGCCAGACGGAGCGGTTGGCGACCGGTTGTCGAATCGCGTTTAAGAACGAGCCAGCCGGCTTGAGTGGAAGCACCCGCGAAGAGCGCTTCTTCCGAAAGCCGAATATAGCCATCGTGGCAACCTGATGAGACCGATTTCGGCCTCCGCGTGGTGACGCAGAGGATCAGCCGCGGCGGGCAGTCGCCGTGACTCGAAACCCTTGAGGCCCGATTCCAGCGGACTCTGATTCTAGATTACGCGATGGCAATGTGCGAAGGGGAGCCGCCCGAAGGGGCGAAACCCGCCTTTCCAAGCGGGTCGCCCAAGAGAGGAGGCCTATTTTTTCCGAGGCGGAGCGGCATGGCCGTCCTTTTCGTAAGCTCGAACGATCTCCTTCACCAGGCGGTGTCGCACGATGTCTCGACCGGTCATCTTGACGATGCCGACCCGTTCGATTCCTTCCAGTCGGTCCATCGCGTCGGTCAGGCCGCAGGCCATGTGCGCCGGAAGGTCGACCTGGGTGATGTCGCCCGTGACAACCACTTTCGAGCCATTCCCCATTCGGGTCAGAAACATCTTCATCTGAGTCACGGTGGTGTTCTGGCCTTCATCGAGAATGATGAACGTGTTGTTGAGCGTCCGACCGCGCATGAAGGCGAGGGGAGCAATCTCGACGACGTCGCGCTCCATATAGCGCTTGACGGTCTCGTAGTCGAGGATGTCGTGCAGGGCATCGAGCACGGGCCGCAGGTACGGATTCACCTTGGCGAACATGTCGCCGGGCAGAAAACCGAGCTTCTCACCCGCCTCAACCGCGGGACGAACCAGGACGATCTTGCGGACCTGCTCAGAGCGCAGAGCGTTGACCGCCTTGGCGACCGCGAGATAGGTCTTGCCGCAGCCGGCCGGCCCGATGCAGAACACGAGATCGTTTTGGTCGATGGACCGCACGTATTCGGCCTGCCCCTCGCTGCGGGGATGGACTTTGCGGCTCGCCGCGAAGACGTCGATCCCCTCCGTCGGAACAGCCCCGTTTCCGCCGTAGCCCGCCAAGACGTGGGTCACGTCGGCGTCGGTGATCTGGCCGCTCTCCTCAAAGACGCGGCGGAGCTTTTGAAAAACCTCGAGTCCGCGGCGGACGTGCTCGTCGTCACCCTTCAGGCGCAGCTCTTCGCCCCGTAGGACGACCTCGATTCCCAAGACTTCCCGCACCTTTCGCAGGTATTCGTCCCGGGCTCCAAATAGAGTTCGAATCTCGTTCTGATCGGGAAAGGCGAGAGTCGCTTCGGACATGTTCACCTGAGGTTGTATCTTTGGACGCGAGGCGTTGGCCCCCTGCTCAATTCGACTCATGGCAATTCTACTCCCGGGACCCGGAGTTGTCCTGTGGACCGCTGGAGACGCGACTGACAGGTCCCCGCGACAGGCCAATGTGCCCGCGTTCTTTAAACCCTTATCGCAGTTGCGATTGTGAAGATCCCAACGGACACAGGGGATGCTCTAAAGGTTCGATCGATTTGCGTTCGATGAAAGGGTCTGACTCGACCACCGCGCACGCGCTGCGCTCTCCTTCCGCGCAGTTGAGAGGCCACCACCGATGTCCCAATCCCTCTTCGGTTTGCGGAAACAGCCGTTTGCCGCGTTGCCCGACGTCGACTGCTTTGTGCCGCTGGAAGGCATCTGTCAGGCCTTCGACGAATTGCTTCAGGCGGCCACCGAGGGGCGCGGCATCGGCGTGCTGACCGCGCCGGCCGGACTCGGAAAGACCCTGGTTTGCCAACGCCTCGCGCGCGAACTTTCCGCGAACTTTCGCGTGGCCTTTCTGCCGACCGGAAACTTTCTGACACGCCGGTCGCTCTTGCAGGCCATCCTCTTCGAGCTGGGCCACTCGTTTGTGCGGATGGGCGATCAGGAGTTGCGGCTGGCCCTGTCGGCAACGCTACGTGCCATCCGCCCGGCGCATCGTGGGTTGGTTCTGATCGTCGACGAAGCCCACCTATTGGCCGCTCGAATGTTGGAAGAGGTGCGAGCCCTATTGAGCTTCGGCGAAGCGGGTGAACCGCTGGTCCGTTTGATCGTCAGTGGCCAACTTTCACTCGAGGAAACGCTGTCGCATCCTCAGTGCGACGCCTTCAACCAGCGAATCGCTTGTCAGGTCATGCTGCCGTCCTTCTCTCGGGAAGAATCGTCGAGCTATCTGGTCCGCCGGCTGGCCTGGGCGGGAGCCAACATTTCGGAGGTGTTTGCCCGCGAAGCGGTCGCCGCGATCTGCGAAGCCGCCGATGGCGTTCCCCGTTGCCTGCACCAATTGGCTGACCATTGCCTGACGATCGGTGCCAATCGCGCCGAAAAGCCCATTTCGCTGCGGATCGTTCGCGAAGCCCTCGATCATCTCAAACAGCTCCCGCTCAACTGGGCCGAGCCGACGATCGGCCGGGCGACGACCAATCCACTCGAGGCGGCCCGCGCTGAGGCGGTCGCCATGGCGGAAGCGTCGATCGAGTTGGACGGGCCGATGGCGCGAAATCCGAACCCCTCTCCAAAATCGAGCCGTGAGTCGCTTAGCCGCGCAGTCTTCGACACGTATCCGCTCCAGACGGAATCGCTCGAGTCAGACGACGTGCTGGAACTGCAAACGGCCAGCAACACCTGGGATCTCGATGCTTCGTCCGAACTTGTTGCACCCTGGGCGGATGAAGACGGGGCGGATGAAGAGGCGGACCAGCGTTTCGACGAAGACGTCGTGCGGCACAGTTTTTCCTCGAACGTCATTCCAGAGCATGCGGAAGCCAGCGCTGATTTGGATTTCGGCGATGTAGTTGAGGTGGAGAGCGTCGTCGACATCGAAGCGAATGACACCCTTCATGACATCGGCGCGTCCGCGCTTAACAAGACAGAAAGCGAGTCCAGGCGGATCACGTTGTTGCAGCAAAGCAGGGATCAGCAGCCATGCCGAAATGAAACGGTCGATGCGACAGTGCTGCCCGAGATCGAGTTGCCCCAGACGGCGACGACGGCCGTGATGGACGAGGAAGTGGTAGTCGATCGCTATGCGGCCTTGGACTCGGCTCTGAATCGACTAACTCGCACGATGCTCAACGTGCGGGCCAATGCGAGACGTAAGGCGGCGGAGTCGATCGCACAGCCCCTCCTGCCCAGTCCGCCACCCATTCCGACTGAAATCCTCGACGGGATCCATCAGCAGTTCGACGTCGTGTTGCCCGAAGAGACTGTCGCCAATGAACCGTCGCGCGTGAAATCGGGAGCCAATTCGTCGATCCATGCGGCCGAGCCGTTGTCTGCGAACATGGCCGTGCTCGAGACAGTTGCTGCGCCGGTCACTCTGTCGTCGGCCGTTTCGGCTGCCTCGCCAGTCGCCACCGCGCCTACCGTTCGCGAGGCGACATCCCGGACAACAACCGACGAGCGACGTCCTTATCAGCTCCTCTTCAGCGAATTGCGCCGTCGTCGCCGAAGAGTTTAACTCTCCGACCTTGAGGTCACGCCGGCCTCGACGGCAGTTCATAACTCTTCGCGAGCTTTCACCGGTTGGCGCTCGAGCGCCAAAGCCCACGCTCGGAACTCCGTGTCGATCGACGACAGGTCGCTCACGCCAAACAGGCCTTGCAGCGTGCGTTGACCGGTTGGATCACTGCCAATCGCCAACCGAAACTTTCGGTAAAAGGCCTCGAGCAGGCCGCGCTGCTGCAAATACAGGCAGAAGTATCGGGCGTGGGCGTAGTCGAGGGCCTGCCGATCGTTGCGGACGTGGGACTCGCCCATGAGCGACTCGAGCGGACGCAGCGTTCCGTCTTTCAGTGCGGGCAGCAGATCGCGGCTGCGCCAGTTGCCGCGACCTGTGATGTGTAGCCGATCCTCGGAGAACCGCGCCTCTTCGAACAGCGAGCCCAGCCCCTCGTCGAACCATTCGGGCATGTCGGGGAAATCGAAGTGGGCCAGCGCGTGCGTGAGTTCGTGAGCCAGGGTCCCTTCTCCGGTATCGAGGTTGACGACGAGCCGCCGCTCCTTCCGCTCATAGAAACCCGCGTACGCCGCACGGCGCCGGCCCTCGAGCGCAAAGACGCTGCGCTCGTACACCTCGTCCCCGGAGAGCAGGATGATGGTGACGGGCTTGTCGGGTGCCCGATCGAAAAACGCGATGGCCAGCGCCCGTTTGGCCGGGACGATCGTCTCCCGATAAATTCGCTCGAGCCGCGGGGCGTCCAAGTCACCGACGATTACAAATGGAGTGTGAACGATCGACGTGAATTGCGTGCCGAGCTTGCGCATCACCTCTTCGCGACTGCGCTGACACGCGGCGACCAGTGGGCTCTGCAAAGGGTCGGCGGGTTCGACGCGCGGCGGCTGGGCGGGTCGGGGCCTTTCCGAAACATCGCGCGTCGTCGCCGCGGGAGCGAATTGTGCGATGTCGGGTCGGGTCGCGAGAAACGCGACGCCCAAGATGGCGATCGGACCCAGAATCAGAGTGAGCAAACGGCCCATAGTTATTCGGGCTTCGCGATCGCGCCCTGCATCGCGCCATCGAAACGAAGCGTGTTCATCGTACCCGTTTTGCGCCGCAACTCGGCGCGGCTCGCGCAGCCCAAACGGGACTTTTCGTCGATTGTCCCCCCTTGACCCGGTTGCTACGATTCAACCGCGCTGGTTCGCGTATCCGATACGTCCGCTCTTTGCCTTAGCACCGACGGGCGACTCAAGGCCTTCGGCCACCGGGCCGAATGAAGGGATGTCCCAACCTCGGACCGGCGCTCCCGGTCCGTTTTCAAGGCCGCCGGCCTGAGCTGGCTCTCCAATGGACGGGGTTAGCGGATGAATAGCGGCTCTTCGGCCCCGATCACTCGTGAACGTTTGGGTGTTCCCTACGCAGCTTCCGCGGAAGAACTGGCAAGGCGACGAGTAAGCCGGCGGCGAATTGACCGGCCGGAGATGCAGGGGGAAACGAACTGTTCCATGTATCGGACGCTCGGTGCACATCCCGACGTGGTTGACGGCGCCGCCGGTACCCGATTTGCCGTTTGGGCTCCCAATGCGGCCGAGGTCTCGGTCGTCTGCAACACGAACGGTTGGAAGCCGGGCCAGAGCAAGCTATGGGGTAGCGATTCGGGCATTTGGTCCGGATTTGTCCCCGGCGTGAAGCACGGCGACGTTTACAAATACGTGCTCCGCACGCACGACGGCCGTACGCTCGAGAAATCTGATCCGGTCGCGTTTTACGCCGAAGTGCCGCCCCACTCGGCCTCGATCGTCTATCAACTGCCCGATTTTCCGTGGCAGGACGGCGCCTGGATGCAGAAGCGGGCCCACACCGACTGGTTCGAACAGCCGATCTCGATTTACGAAGTGCACCTGGCATCGTGGAAGCGGCCAAAAGATGGACGTCGCTACCTCAACTACCGCGAACTTGCCAAGCAGCTCGTCGACTACATGCACGAGATGGGCTACACGCACTTGCAGCTCATGCCGCTGAGCGAGTTCCCGTTCGACGGATCATGGGGCTACCAAACGACCGGCTATTTCGCGCCGACCAGCCGCTTCGGCACACCCGAAGACTTCATGCACTTCGTGGACTACTGCCATCAAGCGAATCTGGGCGTGATCATCGACTGGGTGCCGGCCCATTTTCCGAGCGACGGTCATGCGCTCGGACAGTTCGACGGGACGTCGTTGTACGAGCACTCGGATCCCCGTCAGGGGATGCATCCTGACTGGGGGACGTTGATCTTTAATTATGGACGCGCGGAGGTCCGCGACTTTTTGCTGTCGAGTGCCAGGTTCTGGCTCGAGACGTATCACGTCGACGGTTTGCGGGTCGATGCGGTCGCCTCGATGCTGTACCTTGACTATTCCCGCAAGGCCGGCGAATGGATCCCCAACCAATACGGCGGACGCGAAAACCTCGAGGCAATCCAGTTTCTCAAAGATCTCAACGTCCACTTGCACGGAGCCTTCCCCGGGGTTCTCACGATCGCCGAGGAATCGACCGCCTGGGGCGGTGTGTCGGCGCCCGTCTATAACGGCGGCCTCGGCTTCAGCATGAAGTGGGACATGGGCTGGATGAACGACACGTTGCGCTACCTGCGGCACGAAGCCATTCACCGCAAGTATCACCAGAACGACCTGTCGTTCCGCATGGTTTATGCCTTCACGGAGAATTTCATTCTCCCGCTGTCACACGACGAAGTGGTGCACGGCAAGAAGTCGCTCATCTCACAAATGCCCGGCGACTACTGGCAGCAATTCGCCAACCTGCGATTGCTCTACGGCTACCAGTACACGATGCCGGGCAAGAAGCTGTTGTTCATGGGGGGCGAGTTCGGCCAGTGGACCGAATGGAACTACGACTCGGAACTCGACTGGGCTCTGTTCGGCCACAAGTACCACGATTCATTGCGGCGGTACGTGGGTGACCTGAATCGGGTCTACCGATCCGAACCCGCACTGTACGAAATCGATTTCAAGTCAGACGGCTTCCGTTGGATCCAGGCCGACGATTACCAGAACAGCGTCTACGCGTATTACCGGATCGCCAAAGATCCGAACGAAATTGTGATCGTACTGTCGAATTTCACGCCCGTGCCGCGCCAGAAATACCGCGTCGGTGTCCCCCGCGCCGGCTGCTACCGTGAGCTGATCAACAGCGACGCTGCGATCTACGGTGGCGGCAACATCGGCAACGCCGGAGCCGTCTACACAGAACCGATCCCCGCCCACGGCCACGCCCAAAGCCTCTCGCTCACCCTGCCGCCGCTGGGCATGCTCATGCTCAAGCCTGTGTAGCCGAGTGGAGACTTTTCAATTTACTAATGGAAGCTTCGCACCGCCGGAGTGAGAGCCTGGATCCGACTGGTCTACCGTGCGTAGAAACCAGCTTGCGATCGCCCCCGCCTTGTTGAGGATTTCCTGAAATCCTTTGAGGTGGGCCGGTTCGGACTGAGTACAATTAGTTCCTGCCGCGGTCTGCGTCTATTTTCCAACGACCCTCCCCCTCCCGGGTCCCTTTTCGCCATCTTGCCGAGCGACAGGAGTCCGGCCATGGGTGTTCGAAGTGGTTGTGGATGGCTTGTCATTCTGGTGACCGGCTCCGTTCTGCTGTTTAACGCGGAACTTCTTCGCGCCGACAACGTCAAATTAGACGGCGGCGGATCGCTCAAGGGTTCGGTCACCACGGGTTCCAAGGCGGTCAGCGTGCGCACTTCGAGCGGCGCTGTGATCGTGTTCGACCGGGCCGCGGTCACGCAGGTCATTCATGGACACAACGCGACCTCGAAGCCTGGATCGACAGCGGCGGGTGGCAAAGCTGAGGTGAAGCGGCGGAAGTTGACCGCAGAGGAAGAGGTGTGGATGCCCAAGGTCCGGACTCTCGTTTCGCGACTGTCCTCGGAGGATCGCGGCCGAGTTCAGCAGGCTCGCAACTCGTTGATGAATATTGACGACACCGACGCGATCCCCGCGCTGAGCACCTATTTGATGAACGGCCACCACGACGAGGCCCGGCACCTGTACCTCGTGATTCTGCATAACATGAAGGGGCCGAAGCCCGTCTATTACTTGGTGGCGCTGTCGCTGTTCGACTCGTCTCCGCAGATTCGTTCCGAGGCTCGCAAGGCAATCCGCGAGGATCAACTCGGTTCGGCACGACTGTTGTATATCGCCGCACTCCGCTCGGGCCCGACGAAATTAGCGCGGATTGCCGCGATCGCACTGGGGGAGATCGGGGATCCGCGGGGCGACTCGGTGCCGTTTTTGATTAACGCGCTGGTGAGCTATGGAACCGTCGCCACGATAGCCGAGCTACCCCAATACGCCGTGCTTTACACCCTCACGGTTACCGCGACGCCAGGGCTCAATATTTCCGGGATGAGCTTCAATATCCCGAATTCCGGAGCGACTTACGTCGGCCAAGGTCAATCGCCGTTCTACCTGACTCAAAGCGGCATGGCGCAAGCGCAGGCCGCGCTGCAGAAGGCAACGGGCCCAGGTCAATCCTTGGGGATCGGCGGAACCGTCTACGTCCGCGGAAACTTTTGGGTTGGCGGACAGTTCGCCAAGGATTTTACGCCCGATTCCAAGGGGGCACCTTCTCTGCAATACTCAGAAGCTCAGAAACCGAGCGGTCGCCCCCAGCTGCCTCCTGCGGCACCCGAAGATGTGTACTCTCTGCCTGTCATCGCAGAAGTCGCTCCTGCGCACGACAAAAAGATTCGGGGAAAGGTCGACCATCCGGAGGTGCTCGACGCTTTGCTGAAGATCACCGATCAAAAACATCCGGGCCACGGTTTCAATCAGGACCGCTGGCGGAGCTGGTGGGCAAACGAGAAAATGAATCGCGATCTTCAACAACTGCCGCCACGGGATCGAGTCATCCCGGGCGGCACCCCGGCGCGTCCTTGATGTGACGGGCATTTGTCTCGGGCCGACCGAGGAGAGTGGTCATGGACGTTCGAGATGTTTGGCGATGGGGCGCGGTCGTGATCGTTTGCTCGGCACTCGGAGGCAACGCGGGCGTGCTGTGCGCGGACAACGTTAAGCTGGACGGCGGCGGGTCGCTGAACGGCTCTGTGACGACGGGCACAAGAGCAGTCAGCGTGCGGACTGCCTCCGGAGCCGTGCTCGTCTTTGATCGAACCGCGGTTAAACAGGTAACGCACGGCCACGGTGTCGCCGCCAAAACCGTCTCGAATTCGCCCAACGCGAACGCCAAGTCGCGCTCGAAGAAACGCAAGCTGACTCTCGTGGAAGAAGCGTGGGGGCCGAAGGTCCGTTCGCTGATCTCGCGGCTGGCGGGGGGAGATCGGGCCAAGTCGCAACAGGCCCATACGACTCTGCTCAACATCGACGAGACCGACGCCATTCCGGCGCTCAGTTCTTACCTGGGCAGCAGCGGTAACGAGGAAGCCCGGCACTTGTATGTGGCGATCCTCCATAACATGAAAGGTCCGAAGCCCGTCTATTACCTGGTCGCACTGTCGCTGTTTGATCGCTCACCCGAGATTCGTTCGCAGGCGCGCGGCGCGATTCGTGAGGATCAACTCGACTCGGCGAGGCTCCTCTATATCGAGGCCCTGCGCTCGGGGCCGCCGCGTCTGGCGCGAATTGCCGCCATCGGGTTGGGTGAGATTGGCGATCCGCGGGGCGAGTCCGTTCCGTACTTGATCAACGCGCTCGTGAGTTATGGAACGGTCGCCACGATGAACCGTGCGCCCCAATTCGGCACGCTGTATAGCGTCACTGTTTACTCGACACCCGGTCTCAACCTCAACAATTCGAGTTTTGCGTCCGCCGGCCAGGCCCCAGCATCCATCGATTCGACGTCGCCCCGCACGTCTTCGGGGGACGAAGCGTCTAAAAAGACAGCGACGACAAACCAATCCTCGGGGAGCGAGGCCACGGCAAACGATCCCGTGGGTTCCGGCGGACAGGGCGGACAGAACACCACGCCCGGCTCAAATGCGACGCCAAAGCTGCAAGCGAGTAGTACCTCGGCATCGGCCCAAGGCAATCATTCGATGCCGGCGCCGATCCAGGACACGTACGAGCAGCCGATCGTCGCCAAGAAATGTGGCAATCCTGACCGGCCGCTCTACGGGGAAATCGATCATCCTGAGGTGCTCGATGCGCTCCTCAAGATCACCGATCAGCCGCATCCCGGTTACGGCTTCAATCGCGACCGCTGGCGAAGCTGGTGGGCAAACGAGCAAGCCAACCGCGACCTGCAAAGGCCAGCCAAGCCTGACCGCGTCGCTTCCAGCGTCGGCGTGCCGCGCTAACGGAATTTTCGGGGTGGCCGGCCTGTAACTCGGCTGGCCCACCAAACGGACAACAACCCACCATTTTCCGGTAAGATAGGCTGGAAAGGTGTCCGAGGGTCTCCGTATACTCGGTGACACAGCATGAATCGGCCCGCATTTGCATTCCGCGAGATCCATCCCGCGATGACGTCCCTGCCAAAACGCGTTCTGTATGCCTCAATGGGGCTGGCAGGCATCGTCGCGGCCGCTTGCATTCTCGACTTCGTGGGCGGCTGGACTTTTGCCGGTCACTGGGGCATGGACACGGTCTTGCTGATCTGCGCGGGTATCGTGATCTACCTGGCGATCGACGCCTTGGCCGAGCAGAAATAGCTCGTGTCACCCGAGCGCGGGGCGTAAGCCCCCCGAGTCTTCGAGCTTACGCAACGCTTCTTCGATTCTGCTCAGGCACTTCTTCGAGTTTACGCAGCACTGCGCCGCAATCTCGGCTGCAATCCTCGGGGGGCTCACGCCCCCGCTCGGTCACATGCTCGCCCTCTTACAGGAAGAAGTCCTGCATGAGGTCCGCACCCGGGGTGACCGCGTAGCGGCTGAAGTCTTTGACGCCCTCGGCCCGCAGCAGGTCCTCATCCACGAAGAAGTTGCCGGTGCACTCGGTGCTCGGACGCACGAGGATCGAGTGAGCCGCATCGGCAACGATCTCGGGAGTGCGACAATGCTTCACGGCGTCCGCACCACCCAAGAGGTTTTGCACGGCCGCGGTCGCAATGCCGGTCCGCGGCCAGAGCGCGTTCACCGCGACCTTCTGCGCGCGGAATTCTTCGGACATCCCCAACACGCACATACTCATGCCGTACTTGGCCATCGTGTACGCCACATTGCCGGCGAACCACTTGGCCTGCATGTTGAGGGGGGGCGAGAGATTGAGAATGTGCGGGTTCGCTGCCTTCAACAGGTACGGCAAGCAAACGCGCGACGTCAAAAATGTCCCGCGCACGTTGACGCCGAACATCAGGTCGAACCGCTTGATCTCGGTTTCGAGAGTTCCCGTGAGCTGAATAGCGCTGGCGTTGTTTACGCAGATGTCGATGCCGCCAAACGTCTCGACCGTTTTGGCGGCGGCCGCCTGCACTTGCTCTTCAAAGCGAATGTCCGCGGCACAGGCCAGACCGCGTCCCCCCGCTTTTTCGATTTCGCTCACCGCGCTGTGAATCGTGCCGGGGAGCCGCGGGTGGGGATCGACCGTCTTGGCGACGACAGCCACGTTGGCCCCGTCCTGCGCGGCCCGCAAAGCGATCGCCAGCCCGATTCCGCGACTGGCGCCGGTGATAAAAAGAGTCTTGCCTTTGAGCGTGGACATGAGGGGAACCCTTGCGAGACGGTTGCGATGTGCTGGAGGCATCCGAGCATACCGGCGGTGCCCGTGCTCTGCCAGCGTCGTTACGCGTGCCTCGCGGAGCGCTCAATCAGTTCCACACGGTTGCCGAACGGGTCGCGGAACTCGAAGCGCTCACAATGGGGAATCGGCACGCCGTCCTCCACAGCAATGTCCGCCTCGGACAGCCGCGTACGCCAAAACGCCAGAGCCTCGACCGCGAAAGCGACATGCGCCTTGGTCGCCTGCCGATTCACACCCTCTTCCGTGCCGACGTGCAGTTCACGATCGCCGACTTGGAGCCAGAACCCCCCGCGGGGCTTCAGTGCATCGGGCTTTTCGATTTCGATCAGGCCCAGTACGCCGCAATAGAACTCCCGCGCGGCAGGTTCCTGCCCGCGGGGCACTGTGATTTGCACGTGGTCGATGCCGAGAATCATCACGTTCCTGCGCTTGTAACCCCACGCTCGCCAGAGACCCGGGCGTACTCTATGTTATCATCAATGAAGTCAGCCGCTGCAGCGGCAGATTGTGAGGTCGCTCGTGCGTCGATTGCCCCGTCTGAGTCTAATTTTCGCCGGTCTGTTGCTGGCTGGCTGGTCTGTCCCCACCAGCGCCCAGTCACAGCTTTATGAAGTGAAGCCGAGTCGGAACGATCCGCATTACCGCCGTCGACCGCCCGCTGATCCCCAATCTGACCCCAACGGCACTCCACCCGGCGGCATCGACACACGGATCTCAGTCGAGTTGTTCGGTAGTGACGAAACGGCCGGCTATCAGTCCCAGCGCTGGGTGGCCGCATTCGAGCAGGCCGGCGTCATGCTGCGAATTCGGTCGCAAATGCCCGGTGACAAGCTGGTGATCCGCGACAAGCAGTACGGCAAACTTCGCGAAGTGTCGATCGTGGGGCGGCTGGAGACCAACGGCTCGCTCACCTTCCAAGGCCGCGTCTTCAAACCTAGCGAGACTACCGCCCTGAGCGAATGGCTGGCTGAGCTGAAGGCGTACGGCGCCCAGGGGACCCCGCGTGGCAAAGCGCTCTGGGGTTTGAGCAGCGATCAATTCGATGCCCTGTTCCGCACGTTGGGCAGCCCCGTCGAGCAAGACGTCGCCGATCAGCCGCTCGAGGAGGCCTTGCGTGGGATCGGCCTGTCAGAACACTATCCATTCCGACTGTCATACGCCGCCAAACAAGTTGTCGCCGGCTCGCCGCGATCCAGATCGCGGTTGCAACTGCGGGGCTTTTCTCAAGGGACGGCGTTAGCTCTACTGTTATCGCAGTACGGCCTGGGCTTTCGGCCGGAGCGCACGCCTGCGGGAAAGATCGAGCTGGTGGCGGTGCCGGCCGACGATTCGCAATCGTTGTGGCCGACCGGATGGGAACACTTGGAGGGCACGACCCCCGTTACGCTCGCGCCGAAATTGTTCCAGCAGACGCTAGTCGAGCTGAAGGACCAAAAGCTGGGCGACGTGCTGGAAGCCATCGGACAAAAGACGAACACGCCGGTCCTGCTGGACAATGCAAAGATCGAGGCGCGGGGCCTCGACGTTGGATCGGTTTCGGTCACGGTCGAGAAGCGTCGCTACGCGTGGGCCTCGCTGTTGACGCGGATCACGAGTCCGTCGTTTCTCACCACGAAGATTTGTTGCGACGAAGCCCGCAAGCCCTTCGTCTGGGTCACCCCGTTGAAGAATGCGGGAACGCCCCGCCGAGCACGCGCTGTTAAGCCCGCCAAGCCCCAGGTCGAGCCCGAAAACTGAGGTGCGCGGCTTGGCGCACTAAACCCGAAACGGATGCAAGAGGCTATGTTCAGCGGGTCAGAGATCGTCGAGATCTATCGCGAAATGGGCGCGACGCACGTCGTCGCGCTTCCGGATAGCACCCTCGGGCCTTGGCAGGACGCGATTCGCGGAGCGGGCTCGCCCAAGCTGGTGCAAGTCTGTCGCGAGGGGGAGGCCTGGGCGATTGCCGCCGGACTCTATTTGGGCGGAGCCAATCCGGTCGTGATGATTCAGTGCACGGGGCTCTTCGAGTCGGGCGATTCGCTACGTAATGTGCTCTTCGACTATCGCATCCCGCTCTTCGCGCTGATTGGCTACCGCAGCTACTTGAGCCAGACGGCGATCCCCAACGACACGGCCCGCCTGTTCACGGAACCGATTCTGAAAGCCTGGGGAATGGATTATCGTTTGATCGACGGGCCGGCCAAAAAGTCCGAGATCGTCGCCCACTATCGCCAGTGCCAGTCCGCCGGACGTCCGGGCTGCGCTCTGATCGCGGAAGGCAAAGGTTAGGGCATGACACTTGTCGAAGCTCTCCAGGCACTCCACGCCGTGCGCCGCGACGAACTGGTCGTCACGACGATGGGCAATGCCCGCGAGTGGCAGAAGCTCGGCAAAGATCCGCTCGATTTGATCTACATGCCTTCCAGCATGGGGCAGGCCACGTCGTTTGCGTTGGGCATCGCTCTGGCCCAGCCAGAGCGCAAAGTCGTCGTTTGCAACGGCGACGGCTCGATGCTGATGAATCTGGGCTCGCTGGTGACTATCAGCGCACAGTCGCCGGCCAATCTCACCGTGATCGTCTTCGACAACGGCGCCTACGAAGTGACGGGGGGCCAGCCAACGGCTGCGGCTCCCGTGCTCCGGCCGAGTGCGGCTCCGGTCGACTTCGCCGCGATGGCGCGGGCCTCCGGCTTCACGCGGGTCTACTCGTTCGAATCCGTCGGACCGTGGCGCAACGCGTTGGGCGAAATCTTGCGCGGCCCGGGGCCAACCTTCGTGCAATTGCGGGTCGAGCCGATGCCAGATGCCGGCTTGCCGGCGTTTCCAGGTCCGGCCCCCGAACGGGCGCGAGCGCTACGTGCCGAGCTTACGCGCTCGGAATGACGTAGAGCATAACCGCGCAGTAGTGGCAAACGCTCGCGCTCATGACGAGCACGTGCCACACGGCATGGAAGTACGAATACTTCTCGTCCAGGATCAAAAACAGGATCCCCAGCAGGTAAAGCATTCCGCCTACAAAGATCAGCGCCAGGGCGCCTCCGGGCATCACGTGAATGATTTCACGCATGGCGATCAGCGGGATCCATGCCAAGAGGACGTAGGCCCCGATCGACACGTTGCTCAACCGCCGGAAGCAGACTTTGAAGAAGATGCCCACGCAAGTGAGGCCCCACATGACCAGCGTCAGACCCCACAGCCACCCGTGGCGAAAATACGACAGCGCGAACGGCGTGAACGTCCCGGCAATCAACAGGAAGATGCAGACCTGGTCGAGCATGCGGAAGAAATGCCGCATGGAGGGCGTGCGGAACGAATGCGACAGCGTCGACGCCGCATAAAGGGCAACAAGCGACGCGGCATACACGCAACAGCCGATGAATTGCAGGGCGTCGCCGTGCGCTCGCGCCGAATTCACCAGCACGGCCGCTCCCACCACGCTCAAGAGCAGCCCGAAGCCGTGCGTCAGTTGATTGGCCGTCTCTTCCGACAGATCCAGCGTCGACGTGCTCGAATCGGCCAATGGACCTTGATCGACCAAGGCACTCATTGCGGTGTGTCCCGTGGCTTTAAGTTGACCTGCCTAAGTCTACCCCGACTTAAGTTTAGGCAGCGAAATGCGCGGAGAGGGGCCGCATTTTATTAATATCGGCATGAGAAACCAGGGTA
>DASRXU010000230.1:0-17191 GCA_035687365.1 Planctomycetaceae bacterium
ATGTGTGGCCGGGGCGCCCCGCGCAGCGGAAGCCCCGGACCAATGTGTAACAGCGAACCAGCGATCGGGGGCTTCCGCTAGCGCGGGGCGCCCCCGCCACACCGCGACGTAAAGCCGAGCGTCAGCGTTTCTCGAGCGGGACCAGCGAACGCTCTTTCGGTCCGACATAAATCTGCCGGGGGCGACCGATCTTGCCGATCTCTTGCCGTTGCTCTTTCCAGTGGGCGATCCAACCGGGCAGCCGACCCAGGGCGAACATGACGGTGAACATGTTCGTGGGGATGCCGATGGCCCGATAGATGATGCCGCTATAGAAGTCGACATTCGGATACAGCTTGCGCTCGACAAAGTAACCGTCGTTGAGCGCGACTTCTTCCAAGCTCTTGGCAATATCCATCAGCGGATCTTTGACGCCCATCTGAGTGAGCACCTCGTCCGCCGCCTTTTTCAGGATGGTCGCCCGCGGGTCGAAATTCTTGTAGACGCGGTGCCCGAATCCCATCAGCCGGAAGTTCGAGTTCTTGTCCTTGGCCAGGTCGACATACTTCTTGTAGTTGCAGCCGTCGGCCTGGATCATCTCGAGCATTTCGATCACGGCCTGATTCGCCCCGCCGTGCAGCGGTCCCCACAGGGCACAAATGCCCGCCGAGAGTGACGCAAACAAATTCGCCTGGCTGCTGCCGACGAGTCGGACGGTCGAGGTGCTACAATTCTGCTCGTGGTCGGCATGCAGAATCAACAACTTGTTGAGCGCGTTCTCCGCAACCTTCGGCACGATGTACGGTTCAGTGGGGAAAGCGAACATCATGTGCAGGAAGTTCGCGACGTAGGCCATGTCGTTGCGAGGATAGATGAACGGCTGGCCGACCGATTTCTTGTACGCGTAAGCCGCGATGGTCTTGGCCTTGGCGAGCACGCGGATGATGTTCAAGTCGTCCGCGTCTGATCCGCCGTTGGGATAGTACGTCGACATCGAGGCAATCATCGACGACAGGATGGCCATTGGATGGGCGTTGGCCGGATACCCCTCGTAAAACTTCTTCATGTCTTCGTGGATCAAGCTGTGATAGGTCAGCTTGTCCCGAAATTCGGCGAACTGCTGGCGGTTGGGCAGGTCGCCGTAAATCAGCAGGTAGGCCACCTCCGAGAACTGGGTGTGCTCGGCCAGTTGCTCGATCGGATACCCGCAATAGCGGAGGATGCCCTTCTCGCCGTCGATATAGGTGATCGCGCTGGTGCAGGCACCGGTGTTGCCATAGCCCAGGTCGAGCGTAATCGCTCCGGTCTCGGAGCGAAGCGAAGAAATATCGATGCCGTGCTCGGCTTCTGTGCCGACGACAACCGGCAGAGTCACCTCGCGTCCGTCGAGACTTAGGCGCGCGTTCGACATGGCTGGGGTCCTACAAAGCGGGGCAAGCGATCCGTCGCCATTCGAGCGGTTAAGGGGCGTGAGGAGATCGTCAAGGCAGTTTCCACGTGTCTATTGTCCGCTCGCTCGCGCGTTTTCGCAACCGGCCCAAACCGCGCGAAACGCAAGGAGTCGGAACAGACGTACCGCAGGGCGTAAGAGCCCTACTGACGGAGAAGCCAACCGGTAAACGTGAGGGTTGGGTGCCATGCCCACGGCGTGAGAGCGTCCGCGAATTCAATTGAGTTTTGGAGCCGCGACCGTGAGGGAGCAAAGTCTAACGGTCGCTTGTACGCGAGATAGCCCGCTTCCTCACGGGCGCGGCTCAAAACGCCCGATCGCGGCTGCTACTCGACTTGCTCGGCCGTGTCAGTCTTGGCACGAGTCGTTCGTTTGGCGTCTTCGGGAGTCGCCCGGCCGATGAATTTTGCCCCGTAGTCCCAGAATTCGTTGTGGACCTGGCGGCGGCGAACAATCTCCACCAGCAGCCAGGTCTTGGCCCCGGCATCGGGATCGAGGCACAAGACGACGCGTTTCGCGGGAATTTGTCCCTTGTAGATGAAGCCGACGCCCAAGGCCGATACGTTGCGAGCCCAAACGCTAATCGGGGCGGCCTCCGCGCTGCGACCGGGCCGCGTCTTGATTTCGTGATGATAGACCGACATTCGCGCCGGATAGGCGCAGCGCTCCTGCGACCGCTTCTGGGTCTGGCGGCCGCGCATCTTCTCGTCCCAGCGGGCCAGGATTTTGAGGACCCGGTCGGCGTCGCGATGGCTCTCGGCCGGCAGCGTGTCGGTTTCTGTAGCTTTCACGGTGCGGTGACTCCACGAAATCGCGAACAAGATCGACTCTCGCCCGCGCAACGAAATCGCTATCGAGTCTAGGTTATGGCCGCGTTCAGGAATTGATCGCGCGGCCCAAAAATGCGTGCGCCGGGTCCGCCGCAGCCGGCACAATCGGCGCCCTCGCTACATCGTGTGTCACTGAACCGCGCCGTACCACGTCGCACACAGCAGTCGCACTGCGCCGTAGCTCGTACCGAGCCCCCAGCGTTAGCTGGGGGAGGCCCACCTCACCGATGCGTTTCTGAAAGCCAGTGCGTTTTGCGGATCCATCGCGAAAACACTGCTGAGCAAGCTCAGCAGTGGCACACAAGCAAATCACAGCTTCACGTAGATCTTTCGCTTTTCCAAATAGCGAACGCACGCATAGGTCAACAGAAAAAAGAGCGCGAAGCCGCACAGGCAGTACCACAGCGGCGCGTCTTGCGGCACCAACTTTTCGACCTGTTCTTCGATCACGTGGTGCAGAAAATAGGCCACGAGCGCGTTGGTGCCGAAGGTCCGAAAGACTCCGACGGAAACACCGCCCAGATCGCAGACGATCACGAACAGGCCGTAGAGCGCAAACGCAAAGCCCGAGGCGAACGTGATAAACGACAAGTTGGGCATCCGCTTGCCGAGCATCCAATAGTTTCGCGGACGATGTTCGATCGAAGGCTGCAGATCGGTCTTGGGATCATCCCGAGGCGGAGCGACAAACGGAGGCTCAGCCAGCAGGTCCCGCCACGAGCGACCTTTCAAGCGATTCCAGGGCGGCATTACCGGGCTGTCGGCCAGATGGAGATCTGGAAACGCCGCCATCTGATCGTCAAGGAATTGCAGCTTGGCGGCGATCGCCCCACCGGCGGCCGAGTCGGGTTTGGGCTCGCTCTGGAATCGACCGAAACGACCTCGTCCTGACCGAGGCTGGGAAGCTTGTTTCAAGAGGAACAGCCAGCTTCGCTCGGCCTGTTGCCGAAGGTGTTGCACGCGTCGGGCTTCGAGTTCCGGCCCCTCGAGATCGTAGAGCCGTGTAAGACACGACATCGCGTAACCGACCGCCATGAAGGCGACGCCCCACACTATCAGCCGCCCGGCCCCGCTCGCGTGCGTTCGCGCTCCGATCATCAGATCGAAGGCCAGCGTGCCGGCGAGCATCGACACGGCCCAACAAATGGGTCCGAAGAATCCGCCGTCCCAACTGTGGCTTTGGCCGCTCATCCAGACCTTCGACAGCCAGGTGTCATGTTGGGCGTACGCGAAGTCCCAATTGAACCAATACGAAATCAGCAGGTGCGTCGTCCCCAAACCGACGAGCGCGCCGAACCGCGGCCAAAAACCCCAGCCGACAAAAGGCAGCACCACGAGCTGCGTCACACCGATGATGGCCAGCGTCTCCCACAGATCCGACTTGAGCAGCTTGCCCGCCGCGATTCGCAGGTGCACGAGCAATTGGCGGTTCGGCGAGAGCGCATTCCAGTCTTGGATCCGCTGCAGAGCCGGCGCGACGAACTCGCGCCCCTCCTGTTCGGCCAGGGCTGCCGCATGCCGGGCAGCTTTCACGTTCGAATCGTCTTGAGGCGATTCGGGACGCAGGATCGATGAGCCGAACCCCGAGGCGATTGCGACGATCGAGCGCTCGTCGCGCCCGGGATTGGCCTGTCGCGCGTGGTTGATCAACTCCTCGAACGACCGCGTGGGCGGCGCCTTGGGTCGGAACGGCTCGAACTCGGCCGGCATCTGGGAGAAATCACCCCAACTGCGAAACTGGGTCCCAAATCCGTACATCACGAGCGAGAAGACGACCAGCGCGAGCGACCGCTTCACGTAAGTCCACGCGGTCGACCAGTATCCGGACTGTTGAATTCGTTTCAGATACGTCAGCCGAAACGAAAAGCCGACCGCGAACAGAAAGCTCGGCATGATCGAGTCGGCATAGCTGAAGTAGATATCGTTGTGCTTCAGCAGTGGATGGATGACGGCGAACGACGAGAGAAAATTGACGACGAACATCCCGGCGACGGTATAGCCGCGGAATTGATCCATCGAAGCGATGCGAGACGAAGTCGAACTGCCGCTCATGGCTCACTCGATTGCCAAGAAATTCGGGACCCGGCTTAGGATACTCGAAACCGTGATGTCCTGCGGACTGTTGGTGGCCGGGCAACTTGGCAGTTTCGCTCGCCGAGGAAATTGACTATCGTCGGGGACTGCATTCCCGCCGAATCACCCGCCTTGTTGACCTCGCTGGCCTTTTTGACTTCGCTGATGGAATCGGGCGCCCGACAACCGCAGCATGATCACGCTCACGCCTTCGCGAGCTTCAACGCGCGCGAGCGCGAAGGGTTGGTCTTTGCAGGTCGGCGAGGCATGCTCAAGGCCGGGGTCAGCGGACTGGCCGGGCTGTCGCTGGCCAACGTCCTGCGAGCGCGAACGGACGCCGCACAGGGTCGGGGGTCGGCCAAGAACGGCAAGAGCGTCATCCTGTTGTGGATGGCCGGCGGTCCGAGTCACATCGATACGTGGGACCCCAAGCCCAACCGGCCGCCAGAAAATCGGGGACCCTTCGGGACGATTCCCACGCGGCTGCCGGGCATTCGCATTTGTGAGCATTTGCCCAAACAAGCCGCCCTGCTCGACCAGTTCACAATCATTCGCTCGGTCGACGCGCGCAACAGCAACCATGAACCCAATCGCGTTTTTCAGACGGCGAACCTCGACGCCGAACCGCGTCTGAGCCGCGATGGCGACAAGTACCCCGCAATCGCTTCGCTAATCGCCAAGCTGCGCGGTGCCAACCATCCGGCCATGCCCCCGTACGTCGCCTTCATGAAAGCGCAGTCGCACATCGGCTGGGGCGGCTGGCTCGGCAAAGAATTCGATCCCTTCCTCGCGAACGATGCGGCTCCCCTTCCCATCTATACGGATATCGGCCACGACACGGGCCGAATTCGCGGAGGCAACCTCTTTCGGTTGTCGCGAACTCTCAACGCCGATCGCATTCACACGCGACGCGATTTGCTGCGGAGCTTCGATCGGCTTCGCGCGGGGGTCGACGCGGGCGGTTCGATGAGCGCGCTCGATTCGTATCAACAGCAGGCGGCCGACCTGTTACTTGGCCGACGCATGCAGAACGCACTCGATGTCTCGCGCGAGCCTGAACAGATCCGCGCGCGGTACGGCAAGCATCTGTGGTGTCAGCAAGCATTATTAGCCCGTCGCCTGGTTCAAGCGGGCGCCGCGTTCGTGACTCTCGACTTGAGCTATCACGGGTCCTCGGGCACTTGGGACACGCACGGCGACAACATTCCGCCCTACGGCGGGATCCTCCGCGGGCTGGGTCCGCTGCTGCCGCTGTTCGACCATCTCATCACGACGCTGGTGCTCGATCTGAAAGAACAAGGGCTGTCGGATGACGTGCTGGTGATTGCCATGGGTGAATTCGGGCGCACGCCCATCCTGGGAACTCAAGGCAGCACTGATGGCCGCAATCACTGGCCGGTCTGCATGTCGTTGGCGATGGCCGGCGGCGGGTTCCGACACGGCCAGGTGATCGGCGCGACGGAAGCCGACGGCGGACAAATCAAAGATCGCCCGGTAACGCCCGGCGACCTGGCCGCGACGATCTATCAGCACATGGGCGTACCGCTGACGGCCACCTACCAGGATCCTCGCGGCCGGCCGCGAATGATCGTCGACAACGGCGCGCCGCTGCGCGAGTTGATCTAAAGGTCTCGCCCGCCCTATTGCTCCGTCTATGGCAATTTGTCGGGTGCCATGCCCACAGCTTTGGGTGGGCATGTCCTGCAATGCATGCCCACGCCGAGCCGTGGGAATGCCACGCATTCCTGACATTTATGGGCCGACGGACCACTCAGGGTTCTGCCTAGTGCTTCCTCGTCGAGAGTTGCTTCGCGCAATCGCGGAAGCGATGCCGGTGTGCCGCCGCGTCATCGCGATAGATCTGCTGTGCCTGAGCGAGACAATCGTGCTGCAGTTGGTGACGCCAATCGTCAATCAGCGCCACGAGACGATCATTCACCTCCGGCAGCCCGCCCGCAATGCAGGCGACAACCTCGACTCGTAGCATCCCCAGGTCATGCTCGTCGCCGAGTTTTTCCTCGAGTTCGTGGAGGTGCTCGCTCAGCTGGCTCACGGCCGGTGAGCTAACCCGGCCAAGCATCTGGACCTGGTGATACAGGTACTTAGCCTGTTTGCGGCAGTCGTGCAGATGTTCGGCAGTCGTCGCCTGGAGCGCACTGTCGAGCGCCTTGGCACCGGCCTTGCAGCTGCGACGCAATCCACGACGGACGGCACGGCGCCCGTCACGCGGCAGCGGCCACTGTGACGCGCGGCTGCGGCCGTTTTCGATCGCTTCGCGCAAGGTATCCATCGCTTCGACATTGCGGGCCAGGCGATCGTGGATGTAGCGCTGCTTGGCCTTGAGAAACCGTTCGAGCGCGTCGAAGGCCCCGGGCGGAACATCGCTTTCCCGATGCCGCAGCTTCTCGACCGCGTCGACCAGCACGCGGGCATTGCGGACTTCCGAAAACGCGGCGGCCGCATCCCGCAGCGATTGGTTTTCCTGGCGATAGACTGATTCACCCAGATCTGCGCGAACCAGTCGCAGCACGGCCCTCACGCGCTTGAACCGCTTCCGCACGTTGTGGATGGCTTCGTCGGCCGTCGCACCGAGTCGACACAGGTCGCGGAGCGCCTTGTCGAGCTGGCACCGCACGATGCGACCAACATCTTTTTGGAAAGGCCGCCCCGGCTTGAGGGCAAATCCCCCACCTTTCAACATCGGCTTGGAGGGACCGGCTGACGCCCTTTCGGATTTATCAGGGCGATCTTGGACCTTGGACGGCCCGCCTTGGCTCTTGCCGTTGCTCTTTGGACGCTCGCCGGACCGTTCAGAACTCGACCAGCCTCCCGCTCCACTCCGTTCGGTGCTGCTGTTCATCGAAAGACCTCCATAGATTTCGCGGGCGACCCGTGCAAGCTGAGTTCGCGGTACGACGCGCTGCAAACCCAATACCGCCCGAACCGGCTTTCAATGCAGTGGCGCGATCGCTCGTCACTCGACGGGCATGGCTTTTGCCCCACTCAGTGCTTGACCCAAATCATCCGCCGAAATCGAAGACACCGAAGGAGTGAACCCTGTCGGACGAACTGACCGGAAAGAAAGTCGCCATCTTGGCTGCGAATGGATTCGAGCAAGTCGAGCTGACCGAGCCCAAGCGAGCGTTGGAAGCCGCCGGCGCGACGACCGCTATTGTCTCGCCAGAATCCGGCAAGGTCAAAGGCTGGAAAGGGACGCGGCGCGGCTAACGAGCGCGTAACGTGCCTCGCTTGCAGCGCATGGATGAGTGGTCGAGAATACAGAGACGCATTTCCGGCCTACGGATGGGCCGGCCTCTCGCTCCCTGCTCTTGATCGAATCTCTGTATTCCCATGCGCAAACGTTGGTTGAAAATCGCGGCCGCCGTCGCCGCCGTGATCCTGATCGCTCTCATCGGAACGGGATTCTGGGTTCGCAGCCTGGTAACCGGCAGTTTGCCGCAGGTCGACGGCGAGTACCGTACCGCGGGCATCGGCAACGACGTCAAAATCGAGCGGGACAATCTGGGCATCCCCACCATTCGGGCAGCCAACCGCAAAGACCTGGCTTTCGCCACGGGTTTCGCCCACGGCCAGGATCGCTTCTTCCAGATGGATCTGCTGCGTCGCAATTCGGCCGGCGAGTTGTCAGAGCTGGTCGGAGGCGCCGCGCTCAACGTCGATCGCCGTGTCCGCGTTCACCGCTTTCGCCACGTCGCCGAACAGATTCTGAAGACAAATGACACTCAGCAACGGGCCCTACTCGATTCGTATGCCGCCGGCGTGAACGCCGGTTTGGCCTCGCTCAAGTCCAAGCCGTTTGAGTATTACCTGCTCGGCGTGACGCCGGCCCCCTGGAAAGCAGAAGACTGCGCGCTGGTGCTGTTTTCGATGTTCCTCGACCTGCAAGGGGATTCGTACGAAAGCGAAACGTCGCTCGGAGTGATGCACGACACGCTCCCCGCGCCGATGTTCGATTTTCTGGCGCCGCGCGGCACCGAATGGGACGCCCCCATGCAAGGCGCGCCGTTCACGACTCCGCCCGTCCCGTCGGCTACGGTGTTCGACACGCGGAAACCCAACTTCATCGCGCAGGCCGATCTGGCCCCGCTCGACGGCGTTTTGGCGACGCCGCGATTTCATATGGGCAGCAACAACTGGGCAGTCTCCGCCAAGCGGACGACTGACGGACGGGCGATCGTCGCCAACGACATGCATCTTGGAATTCGCGTGCCGCACATTTGGTATCGCGCGTCGTTCGTTTGGCCCCAAGCGGAAGGCGCCAAGACCGACCAGCGAATCACCGGCCTGACGTTGCCGGGAACGCCCGCGATGGTGGTCGGCAGCAACGGGCACGTGGCCTGGGGTTTCACCAACACTCAGGCCGATTGGGCCGACGTCGTGATCGTCGACGTCGATCCGCACGACAAAGAGTCGTACCTCACTCCCAAGGGTCCTCAAAAGTTCCAGCACCAGCAGGAAATCATCAAGGTCAAGGACGCGCCGGACTCCACGCTCGACGTTGTCGAGACGATTTGGGGGCCGGTGATCGAGAACGATTCCAAGAATCGTCCGCGCGTCTGGCGCTGGGTCGCCCACGACACCGACGGCGTCAACATGGGAGTGCTGAAGATCGAGTCGGCGCGGACACTGGAAGAGTCGCTCACGTTGGCGAACCTGGCCGGCGCGCCGGGTCAGAATTTCGTCGTCGCCGATGACAAGGGGCGCATCGGCTGGACGGTCATGGGACGTTTGCCGCGCCGCGTCGGCTTCGACGGGCGGCTGCCCAGCTCGTGGACCGACGGTTCGCACCGGTGGGACGGATATCTCAAACCCGAAGAATATCCGCGGATCATCGACCCGGCCGACGGACGCATCTGGACCGCCAACGCCCGCGTCGTCAGCGGCGATCAGTTGGCACGGTTGGGCGACGGCATGTACGACCTGGGTGCGCGAGCCCAGCAGATTCGCGACGATCTGCGAAAGGTCGACAAGGCGACCGAAGCCGACATGCTGCGGATCCAGCTCGACGATCGGGCCGTGTTTCTCGAGCGCTGGCGGACGCTGCTGCTGAACACGCTCGATTCGGCGGCGGTCGCCGCTGATCCGCGTCGAGCCGAGCTGAAGGCGGCCGTCGAGAACTGGGGAGGCCACGCGTCGATCGACTCGGTCGGCTTCCGGGCCGTCCGCGAATTCCGCCTGGCGCTCATGAACCAACTCTCGGACGTGCTCGTCAGTCCCTGCAAGAAAGTGCAACCCAAGCTGTCGATCGCCGGGATGGACCGCACCGAGGGACCAGTCTGGCAACTTGTTTCCCGGCAGCCGCCGCACATGATCGATCCGCGTTTCAAGACTTGGAAAGAGCTGTTGCTGGCGACGGCGGACGGAATTGTCACGAAGGCCACAGCGGGAGGCGCGCGGCTCGGCGACTACACGTGGGGCAACTACAACACCACGCGGATTGTCCACCCGCTGACGCTAGCGGTGCCTCAGCTTTCGAGCTGGCTGAACATGCCCGCTCAGCCATTGCCCGGCGACTGGGACAACATGCCACGGATCCAAACGCCGGATAAGGGAGCGTCGGAACGCATGGCCGTTTCGCCGGGACATGAAAACGATGGCTATCTCGAAATGCCCTGCGGCCAATCCGGACATCCGCTGTCGCCCAACTTCGGCGACCAGCATGCCGCCTGGGCCGATGGCAAAGCCGCGCCGTTTATGCCCGGCACGACCGAGCACACGTTGGTGTTGAAGCCGGCGGCGTGAGGTCTTGCAAAAACAGACGCGGAACCCACCGCTGGCAGTGCGGTTATGGAATCGTAAGCCGCGTGCCCTTTCCCAAGCCGACGGCTCTGCCGACGTTCTTCTTCCTTCGTTAGTCGCGCAACCTCGCGGCAGATCAGCCGAAAGAAGACGACGGCAGAGCCGTCGGCTTGGGAAAGGTGGGCGCGGTAAATGATTTCGCTATCGCTCGGGCCAGCGAAACTGCTTCTTAGACGTCGCACAGCCGCACGGCTTGGCGCAGACCGTCCAGCGGGGCGCGGGTCGGAATGAATTCTTGACCGACGTAACCCGTGTAGCCCAGCTCTAAGAGTTTCTTCATCAGCGGCGGATAGTTGATCTCTTGATGCTCGTCCAACTCCCCGCGGCCCGGGTTACCGGCCGTATGGATGTGGCCCAGGATGTCCTTATTCTGTTCGAGTCGACGCAGCAAATCGCCGTGCATGATTTGCACGTGATAGATGTCGAACAGCAATTTGACGCGCGGCGATCCGACCCGACGGATGATTTCGGCCACGCGGTCCAGGTCGTCGCCCTGATAGCCAAAATGCCCCTTCATCGGGTGTGAGTGATCGCGGCTATTGAGATGCTCGACACAAATCGTCACCCCTTTGCGCTCGGCATAACCCGCGACCTCTTTCAACCCGACAACGCAGTTCTCGATTCCCTCTTCGAGTGGAATCTCACCACTGGTGGGGTCATCGGCGTTGCGCCATTTGTAGCCGACGAAGGAAATCACGCTCGGCACGCCGGCCGCTGCACAGGAATCAATCACGTCTCGCGTGCGGGTTACTAATTCCTGACGATAGGCCGGATTGTTGAAGCCCTTCTTGAAGCCGCCCCCGTTGGGAGCGATAGCACAGGTCAGCCCGTGGCGCCGAAGCGTGGGCCAGGTCTTCGGCTCGCAGATTTCGACGGACACGCAACCGAGTTGGCGAGCCACCTGACAGGTTCGCTCGATGTCCCATTTTTCGCCGGCCGAATTGAAGCACCAAAAGACGATCGACTGACGAATGCGACCGCGCAGCGGCGGCTCGTCACTCGAACCCGCCGCCGACAGCGCGGGAAGCGCCGTGGCTGCGGCCGCCGCGAGAGACCCTTGCAACAATTGCCGCCGCCCCAGCTCCGATGCCGGTCGTGTTTCGTCTGACGAGGTCATGTCGAATCCTCCTGCCCGGCAATCAAGATAATCATTTTTTCATGATCGGTCACTTCGCCGCCGGTGACGAGGGCGCGGCGTTCTCGAAAGTCAGCGTCGCGCCGTTGGCAATTTCTTTGTGGGCGATCCAGGTTCGATCAAGGGCGGCAGCATTCAATCGGACGCGCTCGTGCAAAGCGGGGTCGGCGATTTCGGGATCGCCGTTGATCACCAGCCGCTGATCACCCGTGGTGATCTCAGCACGTTTCCAAAGCGGGCCCACCAACTCATAGCGATCTGACCCGGCCGTCGGATAGAGCCCGAGTGAACTCAGAACATACCAAGCCGAGATTGTTCCTCCGTCGTCATTGCCATCCATCCCGTTTTCCTGGTCACCGTACTTATGAGCCAAGATCCAATGCACCCATTTTCTAGTAAGATCGGGACGGCCGGCCGCATTGAATAAATAGACAGAATAGATGTCGGGCTGATTCCCGTGCCAATAGTAGGCATTGGGTTGTACATTCACTTGTGGCACCGAATGAGCAAAGAACTCCTCCAGCTCCTGCACGAAATAGTCCTTGCTCTTGAATAGTGAGATCAGCGCGGGAGCGTCAAAGGGCACGCCCCAGCGCCATTGCAGAGCGCTCCCCTCGACATAGGCATGCGTATATTTTCCCCCGCGGTCGACATACGTCAGCATGAGGGGCTTGAAAGTCCCATCGAACGCTCCGTGTGAGTCGCGCGGCTGAAAGTATTGCGTCTGGGGATTCCAGATTTGGCGGTACGCGAGCGAATGCTTCTCAAACAGCGCGGCGTCGTCCGCATGGCCCAGGGCCTTGGCGAGAGCGGCGATGCTGTGGTCGGCATACGCGTACTCCAGAGTCCGTGCCACCGATTGCTTCATCAAGTCCGACGGGCAGTAGCCGAACTTAAGATAGTCCTCGATGCCGGCTCGGCCGGAAAACCGTGAATTTTTTGTCGGCCCGAGGGCTGCTCTACGCATCGCTTGATAGGCCGTCTCGACGTCGAAATCGCGAATTCCCTTGAGGTAGGTCTCCGTGAGCATGATGTCGGCCGGTGTCCCGAACATCGAGTTCGAGTAACCGTTTCCGGCCGGCCAGCGCGGCAGATAGCCGCCTTGGCGGGACATCTCGACTAATGAGCGCGCCATGTCCCGCTGCTCGCGCGGAGCGATCAGGTTGAACAGCGGATGAACGGTCCGAAACGTGTCCCACAGCGACATGTCGGTGTAGTAGGTAAAGTCCTGGGCCCGGTGAACTTTGCCGTCAAAGCCGAGATAGTCGCCGTTCACGTCGCTGAACGCGGTCGGCATTTGGAGCGCATGGTAGAGGGCCGTATAAAACAGCGTTTGTTCTTTGGCCGTGCCTCCTTCGACCCGAATGCGACCGAGCTTTTCTTCCCAGCCCCGTTTGGACTGCTCCAAAACCTGATCGAAGTCGAGTGCTCCCGCTTCGCGATTGAGATTCTCGCGGGCGTTCGCGACGCTGACATAGGAAATCGCCAACTTGAGTTCTACGACCGATGGCGATCCGTTCTTCTCAAAAAGTAAGTCTGCGCCGACGTCATCACCGTCGGCCGTATTCTGGCCGGCGGCGATGGAATCCGACTTCCAAACTCCAAACCTAGTGAACGGCCGGTTAAACCGCGCGACGAAGTGGATGGGGATCCCACCATAGCGTCTAGAAAATGTTCCATAGGTGCGGACCGACCCTTCGAGTTCGTTCGCTGTCGGAAGTAGGCGCACGTGGCCGTCTTTGCTGGCTCCTCGTCCGAGCACGCTCGCCACGTGAATCAGCAAATGGGGAGCGTCTGAGCCTGCGAATTGGTAGCGATGAACGCCGACCCGTGGGGTCGCGGTCAACTCGGCAGTAAGATTTCTCTCGGGAAGGAAGAGTTTATAGTAGCCAGGAAATGCTACCTCGTTATCATGCTGATACGGTGCGCGGAGCCCGTGCCGCACGGCGTCGGCCGAATCCCCGCCCGCAATGGGGATCACCAAAAAGTTGCCACCGTCGACTGCCCCCGTGCCCGCTAGTCTCGTATGGCTGAAACCGAGAATCTGAGGATCGCGGTAATAGTAGCCTGACGTGTTCGTCGCTCGCCGACCGGAGGTCGAGACAGTATCGGGACTGAGGCGGACCATTCCGAACGGCGCGCAGGCGCCAGGAAACTCGTTGCCACATAGATAGGAGAGGCCCCCTGTGCCAATAAACGGATTGACGTGTCGGCCGATTACCCCGGGTACCGCCGGTGTCGCGGCCAAGAGAGGGGGAATCGCCCCGACGGACATTGCAGCCACCAGCCCCCCGGCAGCCGCGATCGCCCACCGCCGCAAGCTTGCGCTCGCCCCGTTCCGACTCTGACCGGCGCGGGCCAACTTGAGTTGAATATCTCGCATGCGTGCCACTGCTCTCCCAGAACTAAACGCTGATTACGATTCGATTGTCAGCAACTTTGTTCGCGCGGCGAAGCTGGAACGTATCGCGCTTCAACACCCGCGACGGTCGAACCGATAGTTGACTGATGGTCACTTGAACCACGGAGCCACCATGCCTATGTATCCTCCGGCACCCAACGACGCGCCGCTCGAGTCTCTTCGATAGTCTCGACCTGTTTCCCATTTCAAAGAAACTCCTGCGAAACGGGCCGAGGAAACGTTGAATCGCGAGTTAAGAATCGTTAATGTCCGAATGATAAACCATCTCACTCTCAGTAAGGCATCACAAAATGGCAAAGAAATCAAACGGGTTTAACCTATCGGAGACCATTCGAGACTATCGCAAGTCGCATCGCGGCATATCGGCTCGGGAGGCCATGGAGGCGATCAAGAAGGGCCACCCCGACCAAAAGATCAACGAGGGGACCTTCAAGAGCACCTTCTATAAGCTCGCCGGCGCCGGCGGAAAAGGAAGATCGGTCCGTCGCGCCAAGCCGATGCGGGGCCATGGCGGCGACGCCTCGACTGAAGTCATGCGGGCCGGGCTGACATTTATACGCCTCGCGGGTAGCGTCGATGCGGCCCGCGAACGGCTAGCCGGTCTCAAAGACCTGATCGAGACAGCACGAAGCGTGGATTGATGTTCAGCCCGCGACACCAGGAGAGCTAACCCTTCGCGGGCCGGTTAGCGTCCGTTTGCCGTGCTACCCACCGCCTGACTTCTGGCGAGTGGATGTTCGATATTGTCCCTAGATGCTGGTTATTTTGCATCTTCTTCGAGGGACGATATCGCGCGGCATTGTCAGTTGGACTGACGCCTCTCCGGCGTGTTTCAGCTTGAGCGGACGTCGCCTCGCGAAGTCGCTGCTCTCCCAGGCGTATCCAGGCGCCGGCGAGGCTGCCCACGGCGCGCTTAGCCAGTGTCGCTGTCTTTTCGCACCGATTGCGCCGCGGCTCTACGCTGAGCGAGTATGGCAAAGCCCAGGGTGCGCGCCGCGGCAGGCCGCTTGGTCAAACTCATTCTTTGCCCCCGCGCTACGTGCCATGGTGTTTCTCGCGTTGGCGTGTTTCTTTTCGCTGAGTGTTTCTTTCTCGACGCGTTTCGTGAGAATGGGACCTGCGTTGATGAAAAATTGACCGGGCACGTTTTCCCAAATCTGTGGCGGCTTTCCCTGGTCGACACGGCGGCCCGGTGGACTCTCCAGAATTGTGCTCATGATCAGTGGTCCGGAGATCGAAAAACGCGACATTCGCCTGTCGAACGACTTGGCGACGCCGTTCTATCGGATCTTTTGGGGCCGACATATCCATCATGGGTTGTGGACGGCCGCTGAAACGCCGGCGGCCGCGCAATCCAACTTGATGGAGGCTGTGATCCGCGAAGCCCGCTTGCAAGGCGGTGAACGCGTGCTCGATATCGGTTGCGGCATCGGCACCTCCGCCGTGCACCTCGCCAAAGCCTGGGGCTGTCAGGTCACCGGCGTCACCATCAGTCGGGTGCAGCAACAATGGGCCACGCTGGGCGCGTTCGTGAACGGCGTCGGACCTCGAACACGTTTCCTGGCCGCCGATGTCGAAGCGGTCAAGTTGGAGCCGGCCGCTTTCGACCTCATCTGGGTGGTGGAATGCGCGGAATACCTGTTCGACAAAGCCGGATTCGTGCGGCGTTTGGCTGACTGGCTGAAACCGGGCGGACGAGCCGTCGTCTGCGCCTGGGAAACGGGCGACGGTCCCTTGAGTGAAGAGTCGCAACAGCGGGTGTACGAGGTGTGCGCAGGCTTTGGGTATCCGTCACTGTCCAGCGGTGAGGAATATCGACGCTGGTTTGCCGAAGTGGGACTCGAAGTCGAGCGCCGCAGCGATTGGACGGCCCGCGTGAGCCGGACATGGGAGATTTCCTGGCACAATTCCCAACGCTCCCCCGTGCATTGGATGGCGCGCGCGATCGGCCGCAAAAGGCTCACCTTTTGGGACCACTATCTGGCCATTCTGACCGCGTACCAAACCGGCGCCATGAAATACGAGTGCTGGAGCGTCCTCAAGCCGATCGCCGGCTGCACGACGGGCAGCCAGAATGGCGACCGCTCTCCCATCCCTGCATAATGCGGTGTGGTCTGCCGACAGCCAATGACGGAGGAGTGCGCGCCCTCGTCTCGATCTCAATCGGGCGCTCCTGCGGGCTCTCTTCGTGCTAACGATTGCAGCGATTACGCGACGTTGAGAGCTTCGCCATTGGTCGGTATTCTGGCGCCGTTTTTGCGGCGACGAGCCTCGTCTCGTGTCGAGCAGTCCGCGCACTCCGTTCGCGCCGGGACGAGCGGCCCGACTTTGGCCAATTTTCGCGCGAATCGATGTGAAAAGACTGGGCAAGATGGTAGGTTTAGACACGCCCTTGCGGGCAGTGAGTCGGGATTTTCCCCCATTGATTTAGCGACCCGCTTTCCCGATCTCCTCATGATCGTGCTAACTCCGGTCGAAGGACCGCGTCTCGGCATCCTAAGGAAGCTCACCCAATGCAGACCATGAACGGGACCGTCAGTCTTTCCACTCCTTTGAGCGAACAAATCCTCCAACGGGGGAAACAGTCGATCGCAGGCGGGGATAGCAGCACGATGCGCGTGCTCCCCTATCACTTGCCGCTCGTCGCTGCTCGCGGACAGGGCTCGCGAGTTTGGGACGTCGATGGAAACGAATACATCGATCTGAACATGGCGTACGGCCCGCTGGTTCTGGGCCATTGCCCCGAGCAGATCATTCGCGCCGTCACCGACCAGATCACAAATCGGGGCAGCCAGTTGGGCTTCCCGACCGAGATCACCATTCGGGTGGCCGAGAAGATTAAAAAGCTCTTCCCGAGTATGGAACTGATGCGGTTCGCTAACTCGGGGACCGAAGCCGACGTTTCGGCCGTGCGCCTGTCACGGGCTTGGACGGGCAAATCGAAAATCATTCAGTTCGAGGGACATTATCACGGCTGGAGCGATACGGTCTTCAACCGTTATCACGCTCCGCTGGAAGATCTGCCCACCGGCCCCTATGCACCGGCCATTCCCGGCACGATGGGGCTCAACGGCGCACCGCACGACAGCCTGGTCTGCCGCTGGAACGATATCGACGGCCTGGAAAAGTGTCTGAACGATCATCGCGGGCAGGTGGCCGCCGTGATCATGGAGCCGGTGATGGGAAACGCGGGGACGATTGCTCCGCACCCCGGTTACCTCGAAACGGTCCGCGCATTGACGAAAGACCACGAAGCCCTGCTGATCTTTGACGAAGTGATCACGGGTTTCCGTGTTTGCTACGGCGGCGCTCAGACCGTGTTCGGGATCACCCCGGATCTCACAACATTGGGCAAAATCATTGGTGGCGGATTGCCGGTAGCCGCCTACGGCGGCGCGCGGGATCTGATGGAGCGAGTGGCGCCGCGAGGGCCGGTGTACCAGGCGGGGACACTCTCGGGCAATCCACTGGCGATGCGCGCC
>DASRXU010000231.1:0-4339 GCA_035687365.1 Planctomycetaceae bacterium
TGACCGCCGTCCTTTGGTAAAGCTGAAGGTTCCGCTGGTATTCCGCCTCATCAAATGCGAGTTGCGCTTTGTCCTGAGTGACCTTTGCCTTCGCCTGGTTCAAGAGCGCTTGGTAGGGACGCGGATCCAGCTCAAAGAGCAGTCGCCCTTTTTCGACCAGGTCCCCTTCGCGGAAGTTGACCTTCTGCAAATAGCCCCAGACGTGCGCACGCACTTCGACGGAATCGACGGCGGCGATCCGAGCAGTGAAATTCGCGTAATCGCTGACGTATCGCTCGACGGGATGACTGACAGTGACCGAGACCGGTGGCGCGGGTGGCGGGGCCGAGGGCCCCCGAGTGCATCCCGTCGCGCCGATGGACAGTCCAAGGACCAACATCAGAACACGAGCGTGTGATTGCGTTGTCATAAGAATCGCTTCCTTTTGACGAACTCGCAGAGGCGGCTCAGCCTCAGGCATCACTAATTTCGAGCGCCACCTGGCTCAGCCGCCGTCGCAAAGCAACGCAGCAATCTCTTCGGAATCGCCTCCCAGCAGGCGTTCCCGCAGGACGTCAAGTTCGCGTGCCGTCGTTACTCGCGGCCGCTCTGCGATCCATCGTTTGATCGTTCTTGTCAAACGCTTCCAGACAATCAGTTCTGTCCTGAGCCACGAACTCTTCAACCCCCGCCGAAGCAGCAGAGGATAGACAGCACTGGTGAGTTCGGCCGCGAGGTTCTCGGCCCGGACGACTTGTCCACGCGTCGGAACTTGATCGTTGTTGCTCATAATTCTTGATCCAAAGATGGTGACTATGACGCACAATTCCGGACCACGAGTTGGTTAGCCCACCGTCGAGTTAGGACGCGCACGAGGGCCCCTCCGCGAGCCGGCCCCTTTCGCGAGTTCTCGTGTGGCGTAACGATCCAACGCAGACCGCCACCGCCTGTCGGCGCGGGCGCGGGACGCATACCACATGACGCCGGAGAGGGCGGCAAGAACCAGCGCCGCGACAAGCGCTACAGCTCTGCCGGCGGAGTCGTTTCCGCTGATGAACCAGACCCAGCCGACGATCCCGAACATCGACAATCGGGCGGTTCGGCCAACGGCCGACCAGATGAGAGGGTTTCGCGGATGGTGACCGATCACTGTGGGATTCATGTTGCACGTCTTCTCGGAAAGTGGCAGGAGGTTGGTTCTTGACAAACGACCCGTGCTCCTGATCTATTTGAGTTAACACTCAAGTATCTAGTGGTAATAATTGAGGATGGACTCAAAGATGTCAAGACTAATTTGAGGGTGGGCTCAAAAATGCCGAAATTGAAACGCCGACGCGTGGCGCTCAACCCGAGTCGCCGACCCGGGAAACTCCGCGTCGCATCACTGCTCGCGGCAGCGGCCGAGGTCATCGCCGAGCGGGGTTACGAGGCGGCGACGATGGCCGAGATCGCCGCGCGCGCCGGCGCGCACATCGGATCGCTGTACCACTTCTTTCCCAACAAAGAGGTCTTGGCGGACGCACTGCTCCGTCGGTACGGCGAAATCCTCGATGCCGCGTTCGCCAAGATCGAACACCGGGTTAGCACGGTGTCGATTGGCGAGCTGGCCGATACGCTGATCGGATTCTTCGTCGAACTGCAACCCGAGTCGCAGGCGATCGTGGCCTTGCTCGAAGCGCGCAGGGAGTTGTCGGCGAAACGCGAGGAGCTGTGCGACACCGTGCTCTCGCGGATCGCGGGGCTTCTGAGGCTCCGCGCGCCGCAGCTGCCCACGGGGACCGCTGAGGGCATGGCCGCCGTCCTCATGAACAACATGAGAACGATGAAGACGTGGGCGATCGAACCGGACTCCTTCTTCAGACCCGGTGCGCTGTCGGAACTGCGCGAGATGAACCGCCTCTACCTCGAGAAAAAACTCTCCAATTTACGGTCGTGAGAATAATGAATGCGGAGAGAGGCCGACTCCGTCCTGTGTGGGCGCGAACCCCGGTGGTAGAATCTCCAGCGCGCTCTTGGTCGAGCAATCACCGAAGGAAACGGGGTCGAGCGTCCGCTACGGCGCCCGCGGTCCGGCATCTGGTCGGCTCGTCGCGCGCGGCGTGACACGCCGGAGGGGTTCGGGACGGGGCGACCGCGACTCGCAGCTGCGCCCGTGACGAGCACCGGAAACTCATCCGTTTTTCGGCACTCGGTTCTGCGCACCGGATTCCCGTACGTTTTGCAGGAATCGGCCTCAGGTGGCAGAAGCGAGCGAAATGCCCCGCTGGCCGACTCCGAAAATTCGAACGTTATCGGGCTCAGCCGCTCGGGCTCTCGCTCGTGTGGGTTTTCCGGCACCCCGGTCATTTCGGTCGGAAGTGGAGATTACCGTGCTCCGCCACTGGCGCGACTCGGGGGCGGCTGGATTCCCGTGTCGGACCTGCGTGTCCGCTTCGGCGCTTGCTGGGCAGGCCGCTCACCGTGTACTGTCGTCCGATGGTTGACACAGTTCCTCGCAGACGGCGAACGTGCCAAAGATCTTGATTGCAGTTTGCCAGTCGGTTGAAGTGTTGACTGCACTCGCACGGTAGAACAGGCGATTCGAGTGTGCAGGGTAGTCCTCGCACTACTGTGCCGCCCCCGAGCACGCCCCGCCGCGGAGGTTCGTCATGAACGACCCACAACGCGCGCCCGCGTCACCGACAGTGCTCGCGACCGCCCTCGGCAACATGCTGCCCGAGCAAGTCGGCAGCGTCATTGGCCCGTACAAGCTGCTGCAGCAGATCGGCGAAGGGGGGTTCGGCATAGTCTACATGGCCGAGCAGGAGCAGCCTGTTCGACGTCTGGTCGCGATCAAAATCATCAAACCGGGCATGGATACGGCTCAGGTCATCGCCCGTTTTGAGTCGGAACGTCAGGCTCTGGCCCTGATGGACCATCCGAATATCGCCCGGGTGATAGAGGCGGGTGCTACCGACTCCGGCCATCCCTACTTTGTCATGGAGCTAGTCAAGGGAGTTCCGATCACAGAGTTTTGCGACAAGAATCACCTGACGACGGAGGTCCGTCTCAAGCTGTTTCTCGACATCTGCCATGCCATCCAGCACGCACACCATAAGGGGATCATTCATCGTGACATCAAGCCATCCAATGTCCTGGTGACGCTGCACGATGGCGTCCCGTTCGTGAAGGTAATCGACTTCGGAGTAGCCAAGGCGACGGTGCTGAGACTGACCGAGAGAACGCTGTTCACTGCTTACGGCCAGATGCTCGGAACGCCGCTCTACATGAGCCCCGAGCAAGCAGAGATGACTGGTTTGGACATCGATACCCGTAGCGACGTCTACTCGCTGGGTGTGCTGCTCTATGAGCTCTTGACCGGGACTACGCCGCTCGAGGTCGAGCGTGTGCGCGAAGCAGGGTATGCGGAGATGCAACGGCTGATCCGCGAAGAGGAGGCGCCGCGGCCCAGCGCGCGGCTGTCCTCGTTGGGTGACACAGCCACGGTACTGGCGGGCAACCGTGGCTTGGACGTCAAGCGGCTGAGGCAGCTTTTATCAGGCGACCTCGATTGCGTGGTGATGAAGGCGTTGGAAAAGGATCGCAACCGCCGCTACGACACTCCCGGGAGTTTCGCCGAGGACATCGAGCGTTACCTGAGCCATGAGGCGATCTCGGCGCGGCCGCCTTCACAGACATACCGACTCAAGAAGTTCGCCCGGCGGAACCGGGGGGCGGTGCTGGCGGCAGTTGTGGTGTCCGTCGCCCTACTGGCCGGCAGCGTCGTATCCTCCTGGCAAGCACTGCGGGCAACGCGCGCCGAGGCAGCAGCCCTGGTTTCTGCCGAGGCTGAGAGAAACGCGAAAGATGGCGCCCTGGAGCGCGAGGCGGAGACCAAGGCCGTCTTGGAGTTCGTGGAGACGCGGATTTTCGCTGCGGTACGGCCCGAGGGGCAGCAAGGGGGCCTAGGCCGTTTGGTATCGCTGCGCAAGGCAATCGAGTCAGCCCTGCCCTACGTCGAAAAAAGTTTCCCGAGCCATCCGCTGATTGAGGCCCGACTGCGGCTGACCCTGGGGAAGTCATTCTATTTCTTGGGTGACGCGCAGACTGCCGCCGTGCAGGCGGACAGGGCCCGCGCGCTCTACACCCGGCTCCGCGGGCCCGACGATCCCGACACCCTGCAGAGCATGAACGATCTTGCCAACAGCTACTCCTTTCTCGGGCGAACGGTCGACGCTCTCAATCTGGAGGAGGAAACGCTTGCGCTCCGAAAGGCCACGCTCGGCCCCGAGCACCCTGCCACACTCGGGAGCATGCACAACCTGGCCATCAGCTATGGTGTCCTCGGCCGCTACCCGGAGTCACTTAAGCTCCACGAGGA
>DASRXU010000232.1:0-2733 GCA_035687365.1 Planctomycetaceae bacterium
CTCATCTTCAGCGATATTCCGGGCGACCGCTTGTACAGCTTTGAGCCCGGGTCTGACCGGGTCGAGATTTTTCGCGCGCCCAGCAACAAGACCAACGGCAATTGTGTCGACCGCGAGGGCCGGCTCGTCAGTTGCGAACACGCGACAAGTCGGGTCGTCCGGCAGGAGCCGGATGGTCGCATGACGACGCTGGCGAGCCACTATGCCGGCCTCGAGCTCAACAGTCCGAACGACATCGTCGTGGATTCCTCGGGTCGTCTTTATTTCACCGACCCGCCCTATGGTCGCCATGCGGGCGAGGGCGCGTAGCTTGGAGTGGGAATCCCGCGCGAGGAACAGCAGCCGGTTCGGGGGGTCTATCGACTTGATCCGCGGGACGGCGCAATCATCCGACTGGTCGAGGATTTTGAAGGGCCGAACGGCTTGTGTCTCGCTGAGGAAGAGTCGGTTCTCTTCGTCAACGACACAGCGAAGATGCACATTCGTCGGTTCGCGGTACGGCAAGACGGCGTTTCCGGAGGCGAGGTCTGGGCCGTCCTCGAGGGCGACGAGCCTGGAGTGCCGGATGGCATGAAAGTCGACGTCGAAGGCAATCTGTTCTGCACCGGCCCTGGTGGGGTTCATGTCTTCGCGCCGAACGGTCAGATACTCGGCGTGATCCGTGTCCCGGAAGTGACTGGCAACTTCAACTGGGGCGACGGCGACAGGAGGACGCTCTACATCTGCGCTACCTCGTCGCTCTATAGCTGCAGAACGCTCGCCCCGGGGCCAGCAGCCGCGTAGGCTCGAAGCTCGATCGGGACCGGAGCGCTTCTCGCCAATCTTGCGCGGCCATACTGTCGCTCGAGATTGGCCGAGGATGATGACGACAGAGGTTCGTCGGAATGAAGAAAGGCTAGTCCGCTTCCCGCGTCCCGATGCCTGTCCACCGCCAAGATCGACGATGTCCGCTTAACGTCGATTCGAGACGTCGCTCAAACGTCTCAAATGCGCAGATAGCTGTCATTCGCGCACTAAAGCGTCAAATGCCATACGAGAACATTCGGACGCTGTCGCCCGGTCCCACGTTGCGCCTTACCGGATCGGCAGATCACCATTCTCTATTGGTGTACTGGATCGCCGGGTTGAACCTGTCGACCTCTGCAAACGGTACTGGAGCCACTGGCCGCCGGAAGCTCCGAAATCGAACAAGTAGCTGAAAGGAGATTCGAAGGCGGCCACGTGCGCGCCGAGATCACAGCCGCGAGGACAGTAGAAAATAAGCTGCACCCCGGCTAAGCTGCGGCACGAATCTAAGAGCGAAAGATCGAAGCTCTAGCGGTGGCTCAGCTCGTCACAACTCCAGGAGCCAAAGAGCCTACCTCGCGAACCGAGGCAATCTAGCTTCCGGAGGCAACCGCAGAGCCAGAAACATGCCTAGGGGATTGACGTTAATGGCGCTCCTCAGCACCGTTCAAAGAGGCCGCATTCGATGCGACGAGATCTTGTCAAACTTGGAGGCAAATGCTTGGGTCGGGTGAAGCCGTTCAATTCTCTGCCGATATGGAATACAACAATGGGATCGATATTGAATCTGACTTTGTCTCGTAATTCATTGTCCGCCCTCAACTGGGCAACCTCCTCAGTATTTGCGTGGACGGCCGTCTGAGGGGCGAAACGGGTAGGGTGCCCCGCGGACGTTCAAGAAGACTGCGAAGACGCTCGTGGTCGCGGTGATGAAAAGCCGGTTGTTGCGCGGACCGCCAAAGGCGAGATTGGCGACCACCTCGGGCGTGCGAATCTTTCCGATCGCTTCGCCGTCCGGCGTGTGACACTGAACCCCGTCGGCAGCGCTGATCCAAACATTGCCCTCAACATCCACCCGCAAACCGTCCGGAATCCCTGGCGCTATTTCGGCAAAAACTCGGCTCTGAGTGAGTTTCGCGCCCGCCACATTGAACGCTCGGACATGATGGGGAGCCTTATCGTCCGTAAGAAAGCCAGAGTCGGCCACATAGAGCACACTCTCATCCGGCGAGAAGGCGAGACCGTTTGGCATCGAGAAATCGTCAGCGACAATCGCCAGCGACCCATCCAGCGGGTCAATACGAAAGACATTGCAGCCGTCCAATTCCTGTGGCCGCTTTTCTCCCACGTAGTCCGAGATTATGCCGTAGTTTGGATCGGTGAACCAGACTGAGCCGTCGGATCTCACGACCACGTCATTGGGGGAATTGAGTTGCCGGCCTTTGTACGCAGCCGCGAGCACGGTAATCGAGCCGTCCCATTCCGTGCGAACAACCTGACGGCCACCCTGCTCGCAGGTGATCAGGCGCCCTTCTCGGTCACGCGTATTGCCGTTAGCATTCGGTGTCGGCTTGCGGAACAAGGACACATGTCCGCTTTCCTCGTCCCAGCGCAACATTCGACTGTTCGGGATGTCGCTCCAGACGAGACAACGCAAATCGCCAAACCAGACCGGTCCCTCAGCCCAGCGGTTGCCGGTGTGGATGGTTTCCAGGAATGCGACCGGATCGATCAGCGCCTTAAAGCGCGGATCAATGATTTCGAAGCAAGACATGACCGAGCTCTTTCAACTCGTGAGGCCAACACGTCTTCGCGGAAGTGCGTCTTTCGCGGATTGGTCTGGCCTGAAGGTCAGAGGCCGGGCGTGGGACGATATTTGCGTCCGCGCGCTATGACTCGCGCTAGCGAACCGTCGAGCAGGTACGACTGTGTCTCCTTGGAATCGTA
>DASRXU010000233.1:0-11698 GCA_035687365.1 Planctomycetaceae bacterium
CCTACCAACGATTTGGAGGGTCACTCCACTGCCGACAGCCTGGTTGATGTCGTCTACCGCAGCGATAACGATCGATTCGACCACGTTCTCGTTATGACGAAGACGAAGAACGTTTACCTTGTCGTGGTGGTTGATCTCGCCCGCGATTCGATCTACGGACACCGACTGCTCGACCTGAACCGGGAGTACGGCCTGCCATCATCGGGAAATGGGCTCGGGTAGCCAAAGTCCGCGACCCGGGGCTTCCGCGTTGCGGAGCGCTCAGGCCACCCGCCTCGGAACAATTCTGTTCAGTATCGGCCAGGATTGAAGATCGCGCAGTTCGCTGAAGAAAACGTCGGAGTTTCGACGTCGTCGTCTCGATTTTGATTTTCACCAAGAAGTTCCCAGTGGTGTACGGCGATCGCGCGATCCTTTTCGATCGCGGTGCCGACATGTTAGAAGACAGTCCTCTCGCGTCGCCTGCACAAGGTCGACGCGGGTTGCTTTGACACCGGAAGGATTCTGCAGACTGCGGGCCTCGCGCGGTTCGATTTGCGGATTTGTTCGCCCTGTTTTCCGCCGCCAGGCTCGCACGGTTCGATGCACGCAGAGACCTCACGCAGAATCGCTGCCAACGATTACGGCCGGGGAATCGGCATCTTCCTGGTCGTGTTGGGGCATGTGCTGATCGGTCTCGAGGATCACGGCATTCTCACCGAGTCCGCGACCCCCGGTGCGCTCACGCTGTCGCGGGCCGCTGTGAAGTGGATCTATACGTTCCACATGCCGCTCTTTTTTTTCCTGTCGGGGACGTTGGCCGAGCGGTTGGTCCGCAAGCCCTTCGGTGACGTGCTGTCGACTCGTCTGCGGACTATCGCGTGGCCGTATGTCGTCTGGTCGCTGTTTCAAGAATCACTCCGAGAGCTAACCGGCATCTCGCAGGGTTCGGCCCACGATTGGTGGCGGATCTTGTACAAGCCGATGATGCAGTTCTGGTTCTTGTATGTGCTCTTTTTCCTGTCGCTGGCCTATTACGGGCTGCGTCGACTGGGCGTGCCGCGGATCGGCGTGTTGGCAATCGCAGCCGTGCTGCACGCGGGACACTTGTCGACAGAAGTGCCCGTGATGAGTTGGGTCTACCATGAGTTCTGCAAGCACGGGCTGTACTTGGCGGCTGGGGCCTTCGTCGCGGAATGGTTCGAGCATCGGACGATTCCAGTCGCTTCCGCGCGTGTGCGCCTTATGACTGCCGCCGCAGGCTATTTGTTAATCGCGGACTGGGTGGCTCACGGTTCGTCGTTCGGCCCAGCGCTCTTTGCGTTTGTCGGCATTGCGTCGAGCCTGGCGGTGGCCAGCGTGCTCGCGACACATCATGCGGCGCCGTTCGTCGAGCAATGGGGCCTGCTGTCGTTACAGATCTATGTGGCGCACACGATCGTTTCAGCCGCCACGCGATCGTTGCTGCTGCGCTGTGGCGTGCACGATCCGTCAACGCACGTGGTGCTGCAAACCGCGGCCGGCCTCTATGGGCCGATTGCCTTGTACGAGATCTGCCGGCGGACCGGTTGCGACTGGGTCTTTTCGCTCCGACGCACCAGAGGCCCCGAGCGGCCTGCGTAAGCGGGCCGAGTTCTTCTTGCGGTTCGGCGAAACCGATGCAGCATGAAGAAAACAAAAACAGAACCGTGGGGCTTACACCCCACGCTCGCCGGGATCGCTGTCTTCGAGCGAATGCACCCAGCCCAACGGTGGAAGGGGCACGTGGCGACCCTCGGTGTCGATCAACGTGCATCCCCGCTCGGCCCTGATTTCGCCGATGTGTGACAACCGAATGCCGCCAGGCGGTTTCGCACACAGGTGCCGTCCGTCGTCGGGGGAGACCGTGAACAGCAGCTCGAAATCTTCTCCATCTCCCAGCGCATGTTCGACCGGTGATCGCAGGTCGTCGATTCGTTGCGCGGCTTCGCTAATCGGCAAGTCGGCAGCCCGAATGATCGCACCGACGCCGCTCTCGTCAAGCAGATGATGCAGATCGGCCGCCAATCCATCGCTGACGTCGATCATTGCGTGCAGGCGCGCCGCCTGGTGCAGGGCGATGGCCTCGTGGACGCGCGGCTGAAACGTGAGATGCTCTCCCAGGATGCTTCCGCCCAGGTCGCCGGTCACCAGAATCCAATCTCCCGCCTTGGCACCGCTTCGTCGCACGGGACGATGGCTCGTGGGAGTGCCAAGCACCGTCGAGCAGATCACCAGCGGCCCGTCCCAAGCGTTGGTGTCGCCGCCGACCAGGGCCACATCAAATTCTAAGGCCAGTGCGCTGATGCCGGCTTGAATTCGCTCGGCAACCTGTCGCCCTCGCATCTTCGGCAGAGCCAACGCGATGACCGCCGCGAAGGGCTTGCCCGCCATCGCCGCGATATCGCTCAAACTAACGGCCAGAGCCTTGCGGCCGATAGCCGATGGATCCGTCTCGTGCAGACGAAAGTCAACGCCATCCATCAGCATGTCGACCGTGATCAGGCAATCGCCCGCTTGGCCAACTCGCAGCAGGGCCGCGTCGTCACCAATGCCGATCGGTACGCTCGGATGCGCCGGGGTCCGCGAACGGATCCAATCGATAAACGCGAACTCAGATCGAGATTCAGACACGCGGGCGATCCAACCGGCCAGAAGAACGACCGGCCTCATTCTAGCGGGATCGCGCGAACGAGAGCACAGCTACAGCCGGGAATGACGAAGCACGAATGACGAAGGAATGTCCGAATGACCTAAGGCCGAGAATGACAAGTTGCCGGTTCGCTCGCTACTTCGGGCTTCCTTCGTCATTAGGGCTTCGTGCTTGTCGGCATCTCTACCGCTGCTGCGTCGCGAGTGTCAGGTCGCCAAAGAGGGTTTCGCTGGAGCGGACGATGTGGAACCGCAGCGGGGTGACGAGGTCCGTGCGATGGTCGAGCACCCAGGAAACGTCTTCCATGCGGACGGTCGTCCAGCGATCCAATCCGACGAGCACGTCCCGCGGCTGGATTCCGCCGTGGGCTGCGGGGCTGTCGGAGCGAATTGCGACAACTTGCAATCCCCCCTCGTACTTCGAGTTGGCAAGTTTGGAGTTGGCCTTAGCCACTTTGCTGACGCGGACGCCGATGACTTCCCAGATCCGCTCGGACGTCGGGTCCGTCTCGCCGTGCACGATCACGCTGCCGGCACCGTTGGCCTGCAGGTCTCCGGAGGCCGGGGCCAGCTTGAGCGCGATCTGCTCGGGTTTGCCGTCGCGTTTGACAGTAATATGCACCTCTTCGCCGATACCGTGGCCGAGCAACGCTCGTTCAAAGTCGGCCGAGTCGACGACGGGCATGTCACCGGCTTTGACTACCACGTCGCCCGCTCGCAGGCCCGCTCGTTCGGCGGGGCTGCCGGCTTTGGACCCTTCTACCACCATCCGGCGGTCAGTGCCGGCCTTCACGTCTCGGGAGATCAGGCCGTGCGAGGTGCCGTCAAAGTATTCAATCTTGAGCAGGTCGGCGACGATCTTGCGTGCATCGTCGATCGGAATTGCGAAGCCGATCTTTTGAGCGCCCGCTCGGATGGCCACGTTGATGCCGACAACCTCGCCATTCAAGTTGATCAGCGGGCCACCGCTGTTACCCGGGTTGATGGCCGCGTCGGTCTGAATCAAATTCTTATACGACTGGGTGTCGTTGACTTCGACGTCGCGGTGCAGAGCGCTGACAATCCCGACCGTAATCGTGCTCTCGTAGCCGAAGGCATTGCCGATCGCGAACACCGTCTCGCCGAGCATCAAGTCGGAGGAGGTGCCCAACGGCATGACGGCCAGCGGCGAGGTCGGTTGAATCTTGAGGACGGCCAGATCGCGAACCGGATCTTCGGAGATCACGACCGCGTTGTAGGTATTCCCCGTGTCGAGCGTGACCCGCAAGCTGTCGACGCCGTTGACCACGTGGTGATTGGTAACGATGTAACCGCGCTCGTCGATGACGATGCCGGTTCCCATCCCGTTCACCTTTCGTCCGTGACGACCGGGAGTCGCGAAGGCCGGATCGGTGACTGGGGTGGTCTTCTCAGTATGGATATTGACGGCCGCTGCTCGAGCGCGTTGAACGGCGCGAACCAGCGGGGTCTCCCTCGAATTCTCCGCGCGCACGGCTGCGGGGCCGCCGGTGCCGCTGGCTCCAAAGCCAGCGCCGACAGCCAGGAACAAAGCCAGACACAACGCGGAATTGAGGGGGCGTTTCGGCATAGCGGGGTGGAGGCTCTTCGAGTGAACAACTGGTGGGTGAGGATCCGTCCGCTGAACGGAGCGCGTTCCATCGTGCCTCCGCCCCGCTGGAATCGACAAATCCAATTCCGCCGCTTGAAAGCGTGAGTGGTGACGTGCATAACTTGCCTAGCTGGAACCGAGTTACGGGTATGCAGAATCTGACGCCCGACGCCGCGCGGCGCACCCGGCGAGGAGTTTTTTTCGCCGGTTAACCTTCAGTTCCGATCGCGATTTGAGGCGGCTGCTTCGTCCGCGCGGACACACAGAGCGCCTCCGATTCTGGCCAATCGCCAAAGGTGTTAGAATCGGCCATCAGAAGTCGATTCTGGCCGCAGACCACAGGATGGCCTCAAGTCGCCGTTCGATTGCTGATGCAGCAAAGCTTTCCTAGGACGCAAAACTTGCCAACGCGACAACAACTGGAACAACTGCTCGAGTCCGATCCAGACGACGTGTTTTTGCAATACGCGCTGGCCAAAACCTGCATCTCGGAGGGAGACGTCGCCGGAGGCCTGGCTCAATTTCAACGTGTGATCGATCTCCATCCCGAGTACGTGCCGGCGTACTTTCAAAAAGGTCAGGCGCTGGCCGAGCAGGGCCGGACCGAAGAAGCCCGTGAAGTGCTGACCAGCGGCATTCAGATCGCGCGCAAAGTGGGCGACGCCCATGCGGAACGCGAGATGACCGAGTTTCTCGACATGCTGAGCTAGACGGGACGAAGGTCGCCGTTGGCCGACGGAGGCTTACGAGCGCGATCCACTTATGAACCAAGAGCCGTTGTCATCTATCGAGCTGCCCAGCGATCTCGATCCGCTTTGTGCGCGCCTCGATGTACTCTGCCCCAGCCTGCAGAGTGTGACCGACTGGCCGGGCCCGCAAATTCGATTGCTGGCGGAAGCCGGCGTGTTGACTTGGGGACTGCCCGCAGAATTTGGCGGCCATCCCGCAACCGACGTGCAATCGATGGCCACGTACGAAAAACTGGCCGCGGCTTGCCTGACGACGACCTTCGTGCTCACGCAGCGCAATGCGGCCTGTCAGCGGATCGCGGCCAGCGCCAACTTCGAGATCAAGTCCGAGTTGCTGCCGCCGTTGTGCCGAGGTGAGGCGTTTGCCACCGTCGGCATTTCGCACCTGACCACTTCGCGTCAGCACGTGGCAAAGCCCGCGGTGAGCGCGGTCGAGGCCGGTGACGATTTCGTGCTGGAAGGGACCGTCCCGTGGGTGACGGGTGCTGGGGCGGCAGGGCATATCGTCACGGGAGGAACGCTCGTCGACGGACGCCAAGTGCTGATGGCTGTGCCGACGACGCTGGCAGGCGTGCATCGGCAGGAACCGATGCGACTACTCGCGCTGAGCGCCTCGCAGACGGCCACTCTCGTTCTCGACAAGGTCCGCGTGCCGCGCCGCAATCTGCTGTTTGGGCCGATCGAGCAAGTCATGAAGTATGGAGGCGGCGGAGCTGGATCGTTGACGACGTCGGTGCTCGCGGTCGGATTGACGACTTCTATCCTTTCCCGATTCCGCGCTGAAGCCAATCGACGTCCAGAGCTCATGCCGATCCTGCAGGCGCTCGAGTCGGAACACCGCGGCGCTCGGTCGGAGCTTTATCGCGCTGCCGAGAGCGAAAATGCCGCGGCGCCGACTGCCGAATCGGTTCGGCAAAAGGCCAACTCACTCGTCCTGCGGGCGGCCCAAGCATACTTAGCCGCGTCGAAGGGTGCGGGCTTTGTTTCCGGTCACCCGGCAGAACGCGCCGTGCGCGAGGCGATGTTCTTTCTCGTCTGGTCGTGTCCGGCTCCGGTGGTCTCGGCCGCCCTGCGCGAGTTCGCGTGCGCGATCGACGTCGGCTAGCTCAAACGAGCAGACGGTCGGCTGCGAAAACCGGTCCCTCGACGCAGGTCCGGCGGTAGTCCCACTCGCCATCGTCCATCCGCACGGCGGTGACACAACTAAAGCAGGCGCCGAAACCGCACGCCATCGGAGTTTCCAGCGACAGCCAACATGCAACTCCCGCCTCGCGGCAGAGGCGTGCCGTCGCGTGCATCATCGGCTCGGGACCGCAGCAATAAACACTGTCGGGGCGATCGGCACTCGCCAGTGCCTCAGCCAGCAGATCCGTGACGAATCCGTGATGCCCGCGGCTGCCGTCGTCCGTGGCCAATCGCATGTCGAGACCGGGCATTGAGAAATCGTCGAGCCCCGCCAGGTATTCGGCCGAGCGGACTCCGTAACAACAGGTCAGCTTTCGAGGTCGCTCGGAGAGGAGCCGCGGCGGCTGACCGTATTGCTTGAGTCCCAGCGCTTCGCGGGCGACCGCCAAAAACGGCGTCTGCCCAATGCCGCCAGCCACGAGCATCAAATGATTACCCCGCGGCGGCGGAAATCCATTGCCCAGCGGTCCCCAAATTTCAACCTGATCGCCGGCTCGCCATGACGGCATCAATCCGGTGAGTTTACCGACGACCGTGTATCCGAATTCCACCCCGACCGGTTGCCCCTTGGCAATCACCGTGTCGTACAGCGCGAAGGGCCGCCCGAGAAGCGGTTCGACGCAGTCGACTGCACGCACCATAAAGAATTGTCCGGGCAGAATGGCGGCGGCAATCTCAGGCGCTTCGATCGCCAGGGCGTAGGTGTCGCGGGCCAACTGCCGCTGAGCCAGCACACGCACGCGCTGCTGGACTGCGTCAGGGTTGGGACTCGCCAAGCCTGACGATGGCGACGATCCAGAGACAGAGGACGCGTGTTGCGGGCCCGAGTCAGGCATGTCTGCGTCGGCGTTTCCGTTGATCATTCGAACCGTGATCGTGCGAGCGGGTGTCGGCCGAGCGCGCGTCGCGCCCGCCAGCATTTCGCGACGTGCCCGAACGGTGCCGAGCGCCCCCCTTGGCACCCTGAATCGATTCCGAACGCCCGGCAGTAGCCGATTCGTTACCAGCCGAGCGGCGTTGCGAACCCCGCTTGCGAGCGCCAAGCCCGTCGTCGGCGGAGGCTTCTCGCGAGCGATCGCGAGGTCGGGCCGCGTGCGGGCGGCGGGCTCGCGCACCTCGGTCGGGCGACTTGTCGCGCTTGCGCGGCCGTTTCGGCGACGCCAACTCGCGGAGTTCCGATAGCTCAACCGATGTCAGCGGACGAAACTTGCCTTCAGCCAGGCGCCCCAGAGTCAGCGGCCCAAATGCGACGCGTCGCAGCCGCATGACCTTGTGACCGACGCGAGCAAACAACCGGCGGATTTCGCGGTTCTGGCCGTGGCTCAATCCGACTTCCAAAAACGTACTGCTCCCTTTGGTTCCAACCCGCTTCACCCAGCGGATCTGAAAACGTCCCTCTTGGAAGTAGAGTCCGTCTTTGAGCGCCGCGAAAGCCTCAGGCGTGGGGCGACCGGCGACCTGCAGGGCGTAGGTTCGTTCCACTTGAAATCGCGGATGAGCCAGGTGGTGCGCCAACTCGCCGTCGTTGGTCAGCAGAATCAGCCCCTCGCTGCTTTCGTCCAGTCGGCCGACGGTGAACAGTCGGAGCTTGCTCGGCGGCAGCAAGTCGATCGCTCGGGGCCGGCCCGCGGGGTCGTTATTGGTACACAAGAAACCGCGCGGCTTGTTGAGCAGGTAATAACGGGACGGATCGCGGCGGACCAACTCGCCGTCGACTCGTACCTCTTGTTGGTGGGGATCGACGCGCGTGCCCAGGTCGCGGGCCACTTTCCCGTCTACGATGACTCGTCCGGCAACGATGTATTCTTCGCATTTGCGGCGCGAGCCGAGGCCGGTTGAGGCCAGGAACCGCTGCAGCCGGATGCCGGCCGAAGCGGGACTGCCTTCGGAAGAAGGCGTGCGATCGTCAGAGTGCGGAGGCATGAGAGGGGTTTACGCGATCGGGTGATGTGTCTCAAACGGCAAGGCGCGCCGACGTTGTGAGTTTAGCCCTTGCGGGACATCCCTGTCACCCGTCGAGCCGGGAATTCTCCGGATGTCGAGCACGAGCGGCCGCGATCCGCCTCACATTCGGTCGATCGGTCGGAGGCGAAGGATTTCGCGCGAACTGATAGCCGAAAACAACACATGGCGGCCGTCTGTCGCGGAGCGGTCGCTGACCTGGGCGCCTCGATCCGCAATCCTCGTCCCTGAGAGTTGCAGCCATGCCCGAAGTGCGAAATGCACGCAGAACGGTGGGAAAGTCCTTCCCAGACGGCGATCGCGCCCGATTCCGTTCCCGCGACGGGCCTGAGCGAGAATCGCGTTGAAGTCCCGCCGATCCATTCCCGCTGAGACAGCGTCCATCTATAGTTCGAGCGAGCCGATGGGCCAAAGTTTGCCGAGGCGTAGGGGTAGGGTGGCTCGCAGGCCGGAGGATCGATTGGTCTCGACGAGGTTGTCAGCAAGCTAGAAGGAGCACCACATGCAAAGAGGTTTGATCGGGTTTGTATCGATCGCCGGAGTGTTGATCGGAGCCACCATGCTGGCGGCTGCCGACTGGCCTTCCGACCGATCCCGAAGTGGGGACCGCTCAAATGAGGGAGCAGTCCTGTTGACCTCCGGGACGGTTCTGATGGCTCCAGGGGGAAGCTACGAAGCGCCTCCTCCTGCTCCGGGCATTGGGGGAGTGGTCCCGCCCGGGCCGACAGCTCTCCCGATGACGCCGATTCCCGAAGGGGGACCGGCGGCGGCGGGAGGTCCGCCGATGGCAATGGCCCCGGGACTCGCGCTTTACCCGCGCGTCAAGTATCACGACAAGCGTCATATTGCCCCTTGTGCCGTTACGATGGTTGTCGCAGTCCGCGATCCGTGCGCGAAACGGGATCCGTGTGCGACGTGTGGCCCAGCCCCGTGCGTGCTCGTTGAAATTTGCGTGCCACCTTGCGGAGCTCCGAAGGTTTGCACGAAGCACGATGGAGCCAAGGTCCGCTACGACTACGGTCGCTACGCGGTGAACATCACCTCGAAGCACGGCGTCATCTGGGTGGATTATGACGGCTGAGAGCAAACGCTAACGCGACTTGCCGTGAAGCGAAACGGCCGAGGACATCCTCGGCCGTTTTCGCTTTTTGACGCTGAAGTTGTTTGAGGTTGAATTGTTGAAACGGGGTGGCGGGGGCGCCCCGCTTTGCGGAAGCCCCCGTTTGCATCTCGCGATGATCGCGCGGCAGAATAACTGACTCCTGATCACCGAGTCGAAAGAGACCGTTTCGGCGAAAATCCGAAGGAGAAGGCGATGAAACGTAGTGGAATCGCGGTTTGCGCGCTGGTCCTCGTCGCCATCGCTACGAGTCTTCGAGCCGACGAGATTGATCCGAGCGGAATCTGGAAGTGGGTCGACGATCCGACGAGAGAGTCGATCGAGACGAATGAACTCACGCTGAAGCGTGAGGGCAACCAGCTGACCGGCTCCCTGTTTAAGTACAACAGCGAGTTTCCTCGGCTCGCAAAATCGGCTCAGAACCAAATTCGTCGCAACATCACACGCAAGATCAGCGACGGCACGATTCAAGACGGCGAGATTTCCTTCAAAATTGTCCGCTCGTTCAACGGTCGCAAGAGCGTCACGACTTACACCGGCAAAGTTGAAGGGAACCTGCTCAAGGGAAAAATCGGCAGCGGCAAGAATGCTCGCGATTGGGAGGCGACAAAACAATAAGTGAATAGACGACGAAAACCAGTTCCCCCCGTCTTCATTCCCGGCCATTAGCGTCGCCGCAAGCTACCCAACGATTCCGGGGCTTCCGCTGCGCGGCGCGCCCCGGCCACGCTGCCGCGCCTGATATCCGCCTCTGCTTATCCAACGGGTTCATTCATCCCACGGGATCCGCAGGGACGGAAGAGTTTCGAGGAGACTCCCGCCGGCCGGCACCACTGACCTGGGCGTCGAGCTCGAGTGTAGTCAGATTGCTAAGCGCACTGAGTTCTCTCAAGCCGGCGTCCGTGATTTTCGTACCGCGCAGGTCGAGGGACTTCAGTTTCTTGAGAACGCCGATCGTCTTCAAGCCAGCGTTTGTGATCTCGGTATCGAAGAGGTCGAGCGACTCCAGGTTCCCGAGCCCGCTCAGCTCCTTCAAGCCGTCGTCGCTGATCTTTGGAACGCGGAGGCTGAGCGATTTCAAATCCTTGAGCCCACCGAGTTCCTTTAAGCCCGCGTTTGTCATCTTGGAACTGAAGAGGGAGAGCGATTCCAGGTTCTTGAGCCCGGCAAGCTCCTTCAGGCCAGTGCCGGTGATCTCAGTCTCGCCGAGGCCGAGCGACTTCAGGTTTTTGAGCCTGTTGAGTTCCTTCAATCCGGCGTCTGAGATCTCGGTAGCAGTGCCGAGGTTAAGTGTCGTCAGGTTCTTGAGCCCGCTGAGTTCCTTCAAGCCAGCGTCCGTGACTTTCATCCAGCCGATTCCAAGCGACTTCAGGCTCTTGAGCCCGCTCAGCTCCTTCAAACCGGCAACCGTGATCCGTTTACCGAAGACGATTTCGAGCCTTGTTAGGTGCGTGAGCCCACTGAGCTCCCACAAGCCGGCATCTGTGATCTCTTCACCGGTGAAGTAGACGGTTGTCAGGTTCTTGAGCCCGCCAAGTTCCTTCAAACCGACGTCCGTGATCGCGTTCGCGCATACGTTGAGCCACTCCAGCTTCTTCAGGCCGCGAAGTTCCTTCAAACCGGCGTCCGTAATATTGGTAGCGCAGACGTCGAGTGTTGTCAGCTCCTTGAGTCCGCTCAGCTCCTTCAAGCCGACGTCCGTGATGTTCTCATCGGAGGAAAAGGAGAGCGATTTCAGGTTCGTGAGCCCGCTGAGCTGCTTCAGGCCAGCGTCCGTGATCTCGGTGCGTTCCAGGTTGAGTGTGGTCAGGTTTTTGAGCGAACTGAGTTCCTTCAGTCCGGCGTCTGTGATCTTGGTACCGCCGATGTTGAGCGACTCCAAGTTTTTGAGCCCGCTAAGCTGCTTCAGGCCAGCGTCGGTAGTTTCGGTGTGTTCCAAGTCTAGTGTGGTCAGATTCTCGAGTGAGCGGAGCTGAAGGCGATCGGTGGGATCAAGAACCTGACGACGCTCAAACTCGTCGGTTGCAAGATCACAGAGACCGGTCTGAAAGAGGCTCCGAAGGAGCGACAGATGCGCCCGTGATCTCGCCAGCGAGGAGTGTCGCCCCCCGTTCGGGGGCTGGCGTCCCATGTAGGGGGCATCTCCCACCGGCTCGCGCCGGCGGCAAGAAGAGTGCCGCCCCTCCCGGGGCTGTCAAATGGGACGGGGACTGTCCGTTTGAGGTCCCCGCTTTCGACCATCGCCAATCAATCGCGACATCCAAGCGGGAGATGTGCGCGTCAACCCGCGCGGGCTTCGAGTGGTTCTCGGACCGACTCGCGCTGCGCGGGTTTTGGGGCTTGGTGGAGTTGATAGACCACGGGCGGCGGTGCCACGTCGAACGCAACCGGATCCTCGCTCACCGGTTCGCCCTGACGCGATGG
>DASRXU010000234.1:0-1721 GCA_035687365.1 Planctomycetaceae bacterium
GTCGTCGTTTGTATCGATGCGGTCCTTCATCTCAAGGACCGCTTCGCAGCGATCAGCGACTGGGAGAGACTGCTTCGACCGCAAGGCCGCGTTCTCTTCACTGATGCCGCTGTCGTCACGGGCTCGATATCCATTGAAGAACTCAATATCCGAGCCTCGCAAGGTGCGTTCTTACTTGTGCCACCTGGACTGAACGAGGAAGCAGTGCGTGCATCCGGTCTTGTCCTGCGTCGGAGCGAAGATCGAACTCGTGCAACTGCCGAGATTGCGGCGCGATGGCATGTGGCGCGGGAGCGCCGGGCCGTCGATTTGCAGAAATTGGAGGGCGAAGAATGGTTCACCCGACGGCAGCGCTTTCTTGCAATGACCGCGGAGTTGGCGGTCAGCGGCCGCCTCTCGCGATTTCTCTACGTCGCAGATAGGCCCGTAATTTTGAATACGTGAAGCGCATCACCAAAGCAGCGGTCCACACTTCCCTCATCCTGTCAGCAACTCGCCGAACAACTCCCAGCTTTCGCCGTTAAACGTCGCGAGCCGCATTTGGCGGATGGGGCTGTAATTGGTCGGCGATGTGTTGACCTTGATCCCCGGCAGCAATAGTGGCAGTTCGAGGTCCTTGAGGTTTACCGCTTGCCTCATAATGTTGTCGCGGGAGAGATCGTTTCCGCACTGGTTGAGCACCTGCACAAGCACTGCAGCGAGGGTAAAGCCACTTGTCGCATTCCCGTCGATGAAATCGGTCGGGGTGAGATATTTCGTGCAAAACGCCCGCCATTCCCTCATCCCTGGATCATCCTTCCAACGCGCGTCCGTCGAGTCCTTAATGAAAGTGGCGGTGATCACGCCCTTCGATTTTTCCGGGCCAGCGGGTTTCATGACCGACACGATCGATTGCGAGACGTAGGACATGTAACGCGCGGGGGTCCAGCCAATGTCATAGGCCTTGCGGATCGCCTGGGCGGCGGCTTTCGGCGTTGCGGCGAACACGAACACGTCGGCGCCAGAACCTTGTAGGGTGACGATTTGCGAGTCCACTGTAGGCTCCGACGTCTCGTACGAGACCTCCTTGATCACCATGCCAGGACGAACGGGACCGAGCACGTCCTTCAGTCCGATCAGATAGTCTTTGCCGAAATCGTCGTTTTGATAGAGCACCCCGATTTTCGCGTCAGGTTTGGTCGAGAGAATGTGTTTGGCATAGATGCGAGCCTCGGTCCGGTAGCTCGGGTTGAAGCCGATCGTCCAGGGGAAGTGCTCGGGATCGGAGAACATGGAGGCTCCGGTCGAGACGAATAATTGCGGCACCTTGTTGTCGTTGCAATAGTGCTGGATTGCGGCGTTCGTCGGCGTGCCAAGGCTGTTGAACAAGAACGCGACTTGCTCCTGCTCAACCAGACGGCGGGTTTGCTCGACCGTCTTGGGCGGGCTGTAGCCGTCGTCAAGGCTGATGAAGTTGAGCTTGCGGCCGGTAACGCCGCCTTGCTCGTTGATCATTTTGAAATAGGCAGCCTCGGTGCGGCCGAGCACGCTACGAGACGACAGCGGTCCGCTGTAAGGGATGGTCTGCCCGATCTTGATCTCCGTGTCGGTCACGCCGGGCGCGTCGGCCGCGCCCGCCGGCCAGTCGCCGGATGCGAAAGTCGTGGCAGCCGTGGCACCGACTCGCAGAAACGAACGACGCGTCATCATAACAGCGCCTCCAATTGGGGTACCGCCGCGCA
>DASRXU010000235.1:0-27228 GCA_035687365.1 Planctomycetaceae bacterium
GCCATCTCGTATTGGGCGATGCGAGTATTGATCTCCGGATCGCCGACAGTTTCGAGTTCCTTGTGGTTGAGTTCCGAGAGCGCGTCGAGCATGCGCCGGCGGCTGGCCGCATCGACGCCCGGCGGATTGGAAAGGTAGAGCACCGGATCGCCGGACGAACGCAGCGCGACTCCCTGGTAGCGTGAAGGCAAATATCCCGAGCCCCACAAGCGGGAGAAGACGGCTTGCGCGTCGCGCTTGGAGCTCCACGTCGAGTGCAGCACGACGAAGCCGGGCAGATTCTCGTTCATCTTCCCCAAGCCGTACGACACCCAAGCTCCCATGCTCGGACGCCCCGGCTGCTGCGCGCCCGAGAACACGAACGTGCAGGCCGGGTCGTGATTGATCGCGTCGGTGTTGACCGTGCGCACGATGGCCAGATCGTCGACAATTTTCGCCGTGTGCGGCAACAGCTCGCTGACCCACGCCCCCGACTGGCCGTGCCGATTGAATTTGAAGATCGAGGGCGCGATCGGCAGCCGGCTCTGGCCGGAGGTCATCGTCGTAATGCGCTGGCCCATGCGAATCGAGTCGGGCAGGTCGTCGTCGAACAGGTCGTTCAGTTTGGGTTTGTAGTCGAACGTCTCTAATTGAGACGGCGCGCCGTTCATCGACAGGTAAATGACGCGTTTGGCCTTCCCCGGAAAATGCGGTTGCCCGAGTACACCATGATCCGCGTCGCCAGCAGCCGCACGGCCGGTAATCGAAGCGAGCGCTTGCCCCTTGTCCAACAGCGAGGCCAAGGCAGCCACGCCAATCCCCGCTCCAGCGCGCCCGAAGAAATAGCGGCGAGTCATCAGGTCGGCGTGTTCGCGGATCGGGTCCATCGCAGATTCAACCTTTGTGCCGGTTCAGCCTTTGGTCACAGTCTCGTCGAGGTTCAAAATCACGTTGGCCACCAGGGACCAGGCGGCGAGCTCGCGGGCGTCGATGGTCGTGTCGACCGCCGAATCGCCGACGTGAACCAGCTTGTCGGCCGCCTCCCGATTGTTGGCGTACGCGGTCCGCTGCTCCTCGTACAACCGGGTGAAGATTCCGATCTCATCTTTGGTAGGCACCCGCGACGTCGCCAGTCGAAACGCGAAGACGATGCGATCAGTCGGCGTCGCTCCGCCCTCGTGAATCATCCGCGCCGCCAAATGCCGGGCTGCCTCGACGTACTGCTCGTCGTTCATCAGCACGAGCGCCTGCAACGGCGTGTTGGTCCGGCCGCGGCGCACAGTACACTCCTCGCGCGACGGAGCGTCAAAAGTGGTGAGCGCGGGCGGCGGCGACGTTCGCTTCCAGAACGTATACATCGTCCGACGATAGAGGCCGTCCGCCTTGTCTTTGACGAAGTGGGCCGTGTTGCTGCTGGTGTAGCTGATGGCTTCCCAGAGCCCCGACGGCTGATAAGGTTTGACACTCTTGCCGCCGATGGTTTCGACCAGCAGTCCGCTGACGGCAAGCGCCGTGTCGCGGACCCCTTCAGCATCGAGACGAAACCGCGGACCGCGGGCCAGCAGGCGATTCTCGGGGTCGCGCTGATCGAGCAGGCTGCTGACGTGCGACGACTGTCGATAAGTCGCGGAGGTCACGATCAGTCGCTGCAGCCGTTTGACGTCCCATCGGCTGCGCACGAACTCAGTCGCCAGCCAATCCAGCAGTTCGGGATGCGTCGGCCACTCTCCCTGAGCGCCGAAGTCCTCGGCCGTCTTCACGATGCCGGTGCCGAAATATTGTTGCCAGAATCGGTTGACCGTGACGCGGGCGGTGAGGGGATTGCGCGGGTCGACGATCCAACTAGCTAGCGACAGTCGATTGTGCGGCGCTTCTTTGGGCAGATGGGGCCCGATCGCCGCCGGCACATTCGGCTCGACCTTGTCCCCTTTTCGGTCGTAGGCGCCGCGGATCAGGACATAGATTTCGCGCGGCTTCGGCATGTCCTGCATGACAAGCGTGCTGGGGACGGCCAGCTCGGCCGCGGCCAACTCTTTGCGGGATTCCGCGAGCTTCTGATTGAGCGGACCGAACTCGGCCCGACTGCCGGCGAAGACGTACTGCACGAAATAGTCTTGGAGCGCTCGCTTCTGGCGAGCCGTCCGTTTCTCAGACGCAACTGCCAGGATGCGACGGACGTTTCGAGGCAACTTGGCTGAGTCCTTCGCGGCTGTGATCATCCACTCGCGAAGGGGCACGGCCACCGAAGCGTTCGACTTCGCCTCTCCGAATTTGGCGACCTTTTCTTTTATCGACGATTCGAGCGAGGCGATCTCCTTCTTGAGATGATCCACCCGACCCGGATCGCTGGGCTGCCCGAGTTGCAGTGTCGGCGGAGGCAGCAAGGCGTTGCCATCCATCGGCCGTTCGGTGAGGCTGCCGAAGTAGCCGAAGAATTGATAGAACTCGCGCTGCGTGATCGGATCGAACTTGTGATCGTGGCAGACACAGCATCCCAGCGTGAGCCCGAGGAAAACAGTTCCCGTGGTCGAGACCCGATCAACGGCGTATCGGCAATAAAACTCGTCGTCGATCGCGCCCCCTTCGCCCGTAGTCACGTTACAACGGCTGAACCCCGTCGCCACCTGTTGGTCGATGGTGTGGTGAGGCAGCAGGTCGCCCGCCAATTGCTCGGTGGCGAAACCGTCGAACGGCTTGTTGGAATTGAACGCCCGAATCAGCCAATCGCGGTACGGCCAAATCGACCGCTCATTATCGAGGTGCATGCCGTGCGTATCGCCGTAGCGGGCCGCATCGAGCCAGTACCGCGTCATTTGTTCGCCGTACTTCGGCGAATCGAGCAGACGATCGACCAGTTTTTCGTAAGCGTTGGGCGAATTGTCTGCCAAGAAACGATCGACTTCGCTCAGTGTGGGCGGCAGGCCGGTGAGGTCGAGCGTCAGCCGCCGAATCAGCGTCGTCTTGTCCGCCTGGGGCGACGGAGCGAGGCCTTCCTCATCTAAACGAGAGAGGATGAAGCGATCGATCGGATTGCGGGCCGACGCGGGATGCTTGACCGGCGGAGCGGCCGCGTGTTGGGGCGGCAGAAACGACCAGTGTCCGTGGAACTCGCCCCCTTCGTCGATCCATTGTTTGATCAGGGCGATCTGCTCTGGCGTGACCGTCTTCCCCGAATCGGCCGGCGGCATTCGGACGTCGGGATCGGTCGAAGTCAGTCGCTGCCAGACAGCGCTCTTCTCGCTCGCTTTCGGCACGATCGCCACGTCGCCAGATTCCAGCTTGGCGTAGGCTCCTTGCTTCGTGTCGAGCCGCAGCCCGGCTTTGCGTTGCTTCTCGTCAGGGCCGTGACACTTGTAGCAGGTGTTCGACAGGATCGGCCGGATGTCGCGGCTGTAGTTGACCGCCCTGGGACCAGCGGCCGACGCAGAAGACCAGGCGCAGAGTGGGACGAAACCGATCGCCAGCGCAAAGGCAACGCGAGCACTTAGTAGCGCGTGAATCGGGACACTCGGGCCACGAGCCGGCATCAACGGGGCCTCAGTCTTTGGAAGGAGTTCGACGGCGTCGTCGCGTAGCCTGTTCGGCCGCAATGGGGGGAGTTTGCGACGCCTGGAGTGCGGTCGTTCTGCTCGTTCATTATTTCGCATCGGGCCGCGGTTGTCCATTGCCGGCGCGGGGTTGCCAGGCGAACCGATCGTGCCAGTTGTGCCGATCGGGGCGCCCGCCGGCTCGGTCCGTCCGCCGTCCCTCGCCCGCGGATTCGACACGGTCGGAGGATCGCGCACGGACGCCGCACAACCTGCGGATTGCGTACGTTTCCTTTTTGACGGGACTGCGCCACGGTGTATATCCCTAACGAAGTGTTGCGGTTTTGCCACGCGCGTGCAGGCAGCGTCCGCGCTCGCCTGGCTAAAACTCTACCGCACGCTCTTGGGGAATCCTGGCATGGTTGCGCTTGCTGAACAAAAAGTCGCGTCGAAAACGCCCCACAATGGAATTTCGGGCCTGACTCTCGAGCCAGTTCGCCACATTCAAGGCGTCGAGACGCTGGTGCTCGGACCGGGACAGAGTTTGATCGGCTCAGCGTCCGATTGCTCGCACATCCTGCGTGCCAACGGCGTTCAGCCGCGGCACTGCGAGATTCGCATCGATGCGGGACGGGCGACCCTACGAGCGCTCGACTTTCGCACCTGGCTCAATAACGGCCCCGTGCGGCAGGTCGAGATCCACATCGGCGACCGCCTCACGGTCGGTCCGCTGGAATTCCGCATCGGCGCCCAGTCGGCAATTGAAGATGGCAATCCCCAGTCCGCCAATGCCGCAACCGCTGAATCGCGCACAGTCACGGCGCCGGTGGTCCCATCGCAACACCCCGCCGCTCCAGTCAGCATCACTCCGACAATTCCCGAATATGTGACAGCCTCTCTCCAACGGCAGAAGGAAGCCGAAGCCCGCCTCGCAGAGACAGAAGGCCGGTTACTTCAGCAAGCCGACGAAATTCAAGCGCGTCTGCGGTCACTCGAGTCGTCGGAAGAAGGACTCGCTCAGAAGCTGGCCCGCATTCACGAACAGGAATTGACGCTCGCGCGGCGCAGTGCCACGCTCGACTCCCCACCTGCCGCGATTCGGACCGCCAGCGGGGTTCGCACGGTGGTTGATCCGGATTTCGTCGCACAAGCGGCCCAACGTCAGGCCAGAGAAGAGGCGCGGTTGGCGCACCTCGAAGCTCGGCTGGAGCGAGAAGCGGCCGAGCTGCAAGCGCGGGCCACCACTGTCGCTGATTCCGAAGATCAACTTGCCGAGCGGCTGACGCAAATCTACGAGCAAGAGCTGGAACTGACTCGCCGCAGCGCGATGCTCGACGCGCAGGCCGCCGCCGCTCGCGTTTCTCCGCAGTCACAAACGAATTCGCCGTCGGCGATTCCCGATTCTCTCGCGCAGGCCGCCAAGAAACAGGCCGAAGAACAAGGACGACTCGCGCACCGTGCGGCTCAATTGGAGCAAGAAGCGACCGAACTGCAATCGCGCGCGGACACGCTGGCGGCTGCCGAAACGCAGCTCGCCGAGCGGCTGTCTCAGATCCACGAGCAAGAGCTGGCCTTGGTCCGGCAGAGCGCGATGCTCGACGCACAGGCCGCGTCCGCTCGCGTGGCACCGCAATCCCAAGCCAACGCCACGCCGTCCGTCCCCGATTTTTCGATGGAAGCCGCCAAAAAGCGGGCTGAGGAAGAAGGCCGATTGGCGCAGCGCGTCGCCCAGTTGGAACAAGCAGCGACCGAGCTGCAGTCGCGCACGAAAACGCTGACGGCTTCGGAGAAGGCGATCGCGCGGAAGGTGGCCGAACTCCACGAGCAGGAGCTGGCTCTCGCCCGGCGCAGTGCCATGTTGGAGGTTCAAGCCGAATCGACCCGGATCGCGCCACCGCAGCCGAGTACGCCGGCGGTAATGCCCGAGTTTTTGGCCCAGGCCGCCAAGAAGCAGGCCGAAGAAGAAGGACGGCTGGCGCAACGCGAAGCCCGGTTGAATCAACAAGCCGACGAACTGCAATCGCGGGCGACAACGCTGGCGGCAACCGAAGAGCAGCTCGCCGAGCGGTCGGCCCAAATCCACGAACAAGAGCTGGCCCTGGTCCGCCGCAGCGCCACGCTCGATGCCCAGGCCGAAGCCGCTCGAATTGCACCCCAGCAAACGGCGAGCGAAGTGCCCCCGAGTTCGGTGACGGCAACTCCAGAATTTGTCGCCCAAGCGGCCCAGCGGCAAGCCGAGGAAGAAGCGCGCCTCGCGCAGCAGGAAGCTCGATTGGAGCGAGAAGCCGCCGAACTGCAATCGCGAGCGAAGGTCGTGGCGGTCTCTGAAACGGAGATCGCTCAGAAACTCGCGCAGATTCACGAACAGGAACTGGCGCTCGCACGTCGCACTGCCGTCGTCGAGGCCCAAGCGGCTGCCGCAGCGGCTACTCCAGTCAGCGCCCAATCCGATTCGATCGTTTCTCCTGCGCCGTCCGCGGCGATTCCCGAATTCGTCGCCCAGGCGGCTGAGCGTCAGGCGGCCGAGGAAGCCCGGCTCGGCCAATGGGAGGCCCGGCTCGAGCAGCTCGAATCGCGCTGCAGTCAGCGGGCGGCCGAGTTGGAATCGCGGGCCCGATCGCTGGCCGGCTCGCAAGACGAACTCGGCCATCGCTTTGCCCAATCGCACGAGCAAGAACTCGTGCTGACGCGTCGCGGCACCCTGCTCGACAGCCGAGAGTCCGACCTGAAACAGCGACAGGCGGAATTTGACGCGCGGCAGCGGCAGTTCGAAGAACGGATGAAACGCGAGTCGAGATCGCCTTCGAGCCGATCTCGCTCGACTGACGTCGTCGACGAAGCGTTTACTCAGCGCGAGGGCTTGCTCAGCGACAGGGAGTCGCAGCTCGTCGAGCGAGAGTCGTCACTCCGGCAGCGCGAGAGCGAACTCAACGAGCGTGAATCGAACGCGGCGCAGCGCGATACGGCGGCCGGGCAACGTGAAGCGGCCATCAAGCGACAGCAATCCGCGATTGAGGAGCAGGAAGCGAGCTTCGCGGAGCGCGGCGTCGCCCTCAACGAGCGTGAGGCCGGCTTGCTGCGGCGCGAGACCGCACTGCGAGGACGCGAGACGGCCGCCCAGCAGCGCGACGCGGCATTCGAAGAGCGGGAAAGCCTCGTCGCCGAGCGCGACGCCAGTGTGTCTCAGCGGGCGATTGAATTGGCTCAGCAAGCGGCCGCTCACGAGGCCCGCGAGGCGGAGATCGAGACCCGCACCCAATCGGTCCAACAGCGAGACCGCGACGTCGCCAGCCGGGAGCAGGCCGTCCACGGGCTGGAAAACGATTTGGCCGAGCGAGATGAACAGCTCGCCGAGCGGGTGCAAAAGCACGCCGCCCGGGAACGGACTTTGTCGGACCGAGAAAAGGCACTCGCCGGTCGCGAGCAGGCCCAGACCGATGCGGCCCGCGACCTCTCGGCTAGGGAAGAGACTCTGCGCGGTCGTCAGAAGGCGCTCGACACTCGGGACGCGGCCGTCGATACACGCGAGCAAGCGATCGACGAGCGCGAGGCCGCACTCGTGACTCGGGAACAGGCACGCGAAGAACTCGAACGCAAATTCGCCGCCCAGGAGCAAACCGCGAAACAGCGCGACGCGGAACTCGAAGGCCGCCATCAGGCGGTGATCGAGCGTGAGAGCACGGCCGAATCGCGCGAGACTTCGCTGCAATCGCTCGAAACCGAACTGGCCGAGCGGACCAAACATGTCGCCGATCGCGAGGCAGCCGTCACGGCCCGCGCCGCCGCGACCGAGACGCGCGACAAATCGTTCGACGCTCAACGCAACGCCTTCCAAGCCCGCGAGGCACACATCGTCGAACAAGAGCAGTCCTTGGCCGAGCGCAAGGAGCGACTGCAAAGCCGCGAGCAGGCGTCGACCCAAAATGAAACCGCACAAGCCAATCGCCTCCGCGCTCTTGAGGAACGCGAAGCCCAATGCGCCAACCGCGAGTCCCAAGCGGCAGCAACTGTCCGCGAACTTGAGGAACGCTCGACCCGAGTCACACAGCGCGAGGCGGACGCCGAGGCTCGGGTCGCCGAACTCGAACAGCAAACCCTCGCCGTCCAAGAGCAAGCGACCACCGAATCGACGGCTCAAGTGGAACTGTCTGACCTTCGCGAGCAACTGGCTGCTCTGACCGAGAAGCTCGCAACCCAAACGACGACGATTACCGAACTATCCAGAATCCGCGAGAAACTCGAGTCGGACCTGGCAGCGCGCGGCGAGGCATCGCCGGGATCGGATCAAGAACAATCCGACATCGCGGATTCCCTCGCCGACTCGCAGCGCACCGTCAAGACGTTGGAAATGAAAGTCCGCGATCTCGAGCATCGCCACAGCGATTCGCAGCGCGAATGCGAAGTCCTGCGACGCCGACTGCAGGCGACCCTCAAGTCGTCGGCCGCCGACGCTCAGGTTGCCGATCACGGCGCCGGCTCGGGTGCGACGCCGGGCGACGCGCAAGCACAGCACGCGGCCTCGGCGAGTCACGATGATCCGGTCGCCCGTTGGCGTGCCACTCGCGAGCAGGCGCCCGATGCCTCGAGCGGCGCGACCTCCCCGCCCAAAACCCAATCGCCGGCCAACGTCGCCCAACCGCCGCAAAAGTCAGCACAGCCTCACAGCGGTGAAGGTGTCTCGGTCGAAGCTTACATGCAGCAGCTTTTGGCCCGGTCCCGCCGCTCGGCCACGGCCGACGCGCCTTGGATTGCCGCTCCGACCCAAAGCACGGGCGTCGGTCCGCGGACGGATGACGGCGAAGCGATCTCCGCCAATTTGGAAGCAACTAACGAGTCGGCCGGTGGCGAATCCAGCACCCCGGTTCCCGCGACACCGCTGCCCCTTCCCGAGCCGTCGCATCGGCAGGACAAGGCCAGCGTCCGGGCCGATTTGGATAGTCTGCGCAACGTCGCCAACACGGCCGCCCGTTCGGCGATCGCCAAGTACTCGTCGCGAGCCAGCCGCGAAAAGATGCTCTATCGCGGCCTGCTCACAACGATTTCAATGCTCGTCACGGCCGCCCTCCTCAGCTCTGGCATTTGGGGCGACGGCGATTACATGAGCCTCGGCTGGTTGGCCGCGGCCGCCAGCGCCGCGTTGGGCCTCGACTTGTTGCGAGTCTCCGGAAAGATCCGCCTGGGTCGATCGAAGAGCGAACGGCACCTGAAGCGCGTCACGGCCGCCGAAGCCGCCGCTGAGCACCACAAGAAAGTCGCCAAGACGGACGCCAAAAAATAGTCGACACCGGCGGCATTTCCTGTCGCACGGATCGAGCGAATCGAACTGTTGCCCGCGGTCAGCACTCTCTGGCCGCGGGCATTTTTTTTGGTGGCGATGTATCCTGACGGCTGACAATCAACCCGCCAGCGAGACACCGCATGATCTACGCCAACGTTCTGCTAACCGTCAACGACGAAAAAGACGTCCCCGCGATTCGCGACCATCTGAAAGAACAGGGCCGCCTCTCCCGCATGGAACCAGGCTGCCTGCGGTTCGAGGTCTACCACTCGCAGACCGATCCGAAGGTCTTTCTCCTCGTCGAGCGGTGGGAGACTTCGGAAGCCCTCGACGTCCACCGCACAGCCAAGGCGTACACGGAGATCTATAAGCCGCACGTGCTCCCGAAGGTGACGCGGTCGCCGCATCCGGCACAACTCGTCGAATAGGTTCTCGAGCACACAGCCGCTTCCGTCCCTCTTTGAAGTGATCCTATGCCTCCAGCGAATACCGTGAGCCCAGCGAATACTGTGAACAAATCGTCCCAACTCAATAAATTCAGTGCCCACGTCACGCAGCCCAAATCGCAGGGCGCCTCGCAGGCCATGCTCTACGCCACCGGCCTGACCGAGGCGGACATGCAAAAGGCGCAGATCGGCATCGCCAGCGTTTGGTACGAGGGCAACCCCTGCAACATGCACCTCAACGTATTGGCCGACCGCGCCAAAGAAGGCGTCCAGGCGGCGGGCCTCGTCGGCATGCGGTTCAACACCATCGGCGTCAGCGACGGCCTGTCGATGGGGACCGACGGCATGTCGTATTCACTGCAGTCGCGCGACCTGATCGCCGACTCCATCGAAACCGTGATGGGCGCCCAATGGTACGACGCCTGCATCACGCTCCCCGGCTGCGACAAGAACATGCCCGGCTGCATCATGGCCCTCGGCCGCCTCAATCGGCCGGGCCTGATGATCTACGGCGGCACAATCAAACCGGGCAGCCTCGACGACGAGCCCCTCGACATCATCTCTGCCTTTCAGTGCTACGGCGAATTCCTGACGGGCAAAATCTCCGACGAGAAGCGGCAGGCCATCGTGCGGCGCAGTTGTCCCGGCGCGGGAGCTTGCGGCGGCATGTACACGGCCAACACGATGGCCTCGGCCATCGAAGCGATGGGGATGTCGCTGCCCTACAGCTCGTCGACGCCGGCCGAAGATCCCAAAAAGCTCGAGGAGTGCCAGCGGGCCGGGGCCGCCATTCGCCACCTGCTCGAACTCGATCTCAAGCCGCGGGACATCATCACCCGCGATGCTCTCGAGAACTCGATGGTGCTCGTGATGGCGCTCGGCGGTTCGACTAATGCCGTGCTGCATCTGATCGCCATCGCCCGTTCCGTCGGCGTCGAGTTGACGATCGACGACTTCGAGAGCGTGAGCGAACGCGTTCCGTATCTCGCCGACCTTAAGCCCAGCGGCCGATACGTGATGGCCGACCTGCACCGCGTCGGCGGCACGCCGGCGGTCATGAAATATCTCCTTGAGCACGGCCTGCTCAAGGGCGATTGCATCACGGTGACGGGCAAGACGCTGGCCGAAAACCTCGCCGCCCTGCCCGGTTTCCAAGCCGGCCAAGACGTGATTCACTCGCTCGAAAAGCCGATCAAGTCCAGCGGCCACTTGCGGATCATGCGGGGCAACCTGGCTCCCGACGGCGCGGTGGCCAAGATCACCGGCAAAGAGGGCCTCAAATTCAGCGGCCCCGCCCGCTGCTTCGATTCCGAAGAAGACATGCTGCACTCCCTCGAAAAGGGCGGCATCAAAAAGGGAGACGTTGTCATCATCCGCTTCGAGGGCCCCAAAGGCGGCCCTGGCATGCCGGAAATGCTCACGCCCACGTCGGCCATCGTCGGCGCCGGCCTCGGCCATGACGTCGCCCTGATGACCGACGGCCGCTTCTCCGGCGGCTCACACGGCTTCATCGTCGGCCACATCACGCCGGAAGCCCAAGAAGGCGGCCCGATCGCCCTCGTCCAAGACGGCGACCACATCACCATCGACGCCGAAAACAACCGCATCGACGTCGCCCTCTCCGACAGCGACCTCTCCAAACGCCGCGCCGCCTGGAAGGCTCCGCCCTACAAATTCACCCGCGGCACACTCTACAAGTACATCAAGAACGTGAAGAGCGCATCAGAAGGCTGCGTCACGGACGAGTGATTCGTAGGGTGGGACCAGCTCGCAAAGCGAGCGCCGGCCCACCATCCGGCAGTCGATTGAACGATGGTTCACTCTCTCATTCGCACAACCTGGCCGACGTGCAGCTCGCCGGTCCGAATCACTGTCGCGTAAACGCCGGCGTAGTTTTCGTTCAGGCGGACGACGGTCTTCATCACCTCGGCATTCGCTTCGGCAGTGTTCGGGTCGAGGTTCAGCATCACGCAACGCAGGTCCCGCAGCGTGACGTTGATGGCCGGACCCGTTCCGTCAGATCCGAATTCCAACACTTGGCCCACCCAGCGATCTTCCTCGAACGGCTGGCCGTCGCGGGTCTCGATCACGAGATTCGGCCGGAAGCGGCGCACGTCAGCGTCGACACCCGCTTCGCGAGCGATGCCGCGAATCGTCCCGCCGGCAATCGCCGAGATCGCCCCCTCGTCGAAGATCCCGTGGCGATTCGGCATCAGTTCCACGTCGGCCCCGTGCCGAGTGACGATCTCCTGGGACAACGCGACGTCGGTGATCGCGAATTCGCGGCCCTCGGGCGAGCGAACATGCGTCGGCAACGGCTCTCCCGCCGGCTCTTGCCGGCCGAACGGTTGATAGAGCAACAACTCCGGCAGCCGACTCGCCGACAACCAAGGAAATCCGCCGCGATCCGCCAGCCGCCGCACGCCAAACCGCCGATCTCCCTCGACTCCATGCCACCCGACCTTCGCCGCCTCCAATCGCTCCCCGGCCATCGACTTGATGGGGTAACGGAAGAGAGCACTAATGTGACCGAGTTCAATTGGCATGCGGTGTTCTTGAGGTCGCAGCCGTTCGCTGGACGCGACAGAGTATAGACCCAAACCAGCGCCAAAGGTGCGCGAGGTCTGTGGGAATCTCCGAACGCCTCCGTTTTCTCCAGAGCCCCGCCTCCGTTTTCTCGAGAGCGGCAAGGGGGCGAGACATCCAAAGCCCGGGTCGTAGAGCAGCGCAGACCCGGGATCCGGTGCCGCCACCAAATGAGAGAGGTCGCCACCAAACAAAAAACCTCTCCCGTTCTGATGGGAGAGAGCAGGGTGAGGGCGCCTTTGTAAGCGTCTTGGATCCGGGTGGCACTGGCGGCTCGTCCGCCAGTGTCTTTCAAATTGTTATTGCCGCCATCCACCCGCACGAACTCTTGGCATCTGCACGGCTCGCGAGCCCTGGGTTTCGGACGTCCCCCACAACGAATTGAGCCCCGCGAGGGGCGACAGAACCGAATCACTCGTTCGGCTCTCTGTCGCCCCTGGCGGGGCTCTCAACGATTGTGGTTGCGCGTCTTACGCAGGGCTCGCGCCGGGGCCGCAATTCGACTTCTACATTCTTCTGAATCGCCTAAAGCATTTGCTTGGCGAGACTCTCCAGCTCACCAATGATGGACCTAAGCCAGCTCAGACTCGAGTCGTGCGGTGTCTGCTCCCTCAAAAACTTTCCAGGTCGGTTTCCGCGATAGGACTTTCCGGTCAATGCGAGCGCGGTCTTGGCGAACGTGTCTTTTGCGTCCTTTTGATCGTGAGCGATTCGGTGTCGAATGACTCCAAACTGCTCAAGCTTGGCGACGTGGGAGGACAGTATTTGTTCTTGAAGTCCAATTGCCAATGGCACCGCGGGCACGCTGGACGGCGACGCGATGTATTTCTGGCAGCGCGATATCACGGTGTTGACATTGTGCCACAACGCAAATCCCTTGGGTCCCCATACTTCCATCGCCGCATCGTCAAGCGTTCGAAAGTGTTTCACAGGAGCGATTTTGGCCTGGATCGTCGGATGCAGCAGCTCCTGTCCGGCCGACGATGCGTACCCACATAGCGACCGCATAAAAATCTCTTCTAAGCACTGCTCCCAAGCACAAAACACTCTCAGGTATACCAGCTCGTACAGAGCTTCAAGTCGCGTCGGAGTCCATTCACGACGACCGATGACTCCGCAACCTTTGCACGTCGTCTCACCCGCCTCGATCAATTCAAGAGCATGGCGTGCCTGATCGCTCAGGCCGCGGTCAAGTCGCGGCATGTATCGCGGCGTCGCCATCCGGATTTAGAATGCCTCGTCGTAAAGCGCACCGAACCGATCCTTCCGTGGGGTAAGGTTATCAGTCTGTCGCTGGCACGCCGCAACGAAGGCTACATACTTCTTCGGCGCACTAAATCCAGGGTCTTTCGTACCCTTGATTACCCCCGACAGCTTCAGCACAGCGCTTCGCAGGGATTGCCGGTCGTCCGCGGCTAGCTTCCTCCTCGGGCTTACACGCGCTGCATTCGGCAGTCCGAACATGCGGTGATACACTGCGCAGTAGAGGCTATAGAAGAGCGGCGGTCTGCGAAATGCTCCCTTCGCGATTTCTACGTCGAAGGTCTGTGAGATAGCGTCCATAACATCATGGAGACGCCGCTCGTCCTTCCGTTCGGACGGATAAGTAGAATCGTACTTGCGATAGAATTCGTCAATGCTCTTTTTTTTGTCCTGCATCCCACTCATTCCAGCGATCAGGCATTCGCTAACAAGCTCCACTTCCAGCATTCGCGCCATCGCCTGTTCACTAAAGATCTTGTGATGCCTCCAGAATTCGATGTATTGAAAGGCGATCTTAAATGACTGTTGCTTAAACCTTCCAAAAAACCGACCGTTACGTAGCTCTTGACGCGACAGCTTGACTCCGTTCATGTTCAACCGACAGAAGACCTCGAAGATCTGGGGGTCGGAAATTCCTTTGAATGTTTCACACGGGAATCCGTACCGCATGATCTGATTCTGCTGGTCAGTCGTCAGTTCGCTAAATACCTTGCCTGCCCAGGGGGCGTCTTCAAGATTCTCAGCAATCGCAAAATCGCCATTGCAGAATTCAAGTACGGTGCGGATCCTTTGCTGGCCGTCTACGACCTCCTGAATCGGCTTTGTAGTGGCCGTATTCTGTCGCAAGCGGAAGTAGATGGGAGGAACCGTCATGCCACGCAGGAGGGTATCGATAAAAAACGATTTCGCAGGCGTCTTCCAAACTGGGCGGCGCTGGAATTTGGGCGTGATCTCGAGTCGGCGTGACTTGTTCCAGTCAATAAAATCGATCGTCATATAGACGGCACGTTCGGTCCTGAACTGATCCATTACACTGCCTTTTACGTGCGCAGAGCGAGCGACACATCTAATGTTTGAGAGAACCGCCTCATCATGCTCAATCAACGCATTGGTTGCCCTATGCCGGAGTTGCTATTCAGGTTGTTTGGGCAGCGCGTGAGTTACTTCAGCGGCTGACCTAGTTCTTCCAGCAACAAAGCCGAGCACTCGAAGAGAAGTCTCGTTCGATTCATTGTGCTGTGTGACGTCGCTGCGTGGCAATCAGTCTATGACGGTGCCGACAAGCGGTCAAAGGGTGAAACACTGGGTGCCATGCCCACGGCTTTGAGTGCCCTTGAACGCTTGGCAGAATGTCACAGCGACAATCGTCCTGCCAGTCCCTGCGACTCCTCAATGAATGGCCACCGCAAGACGTGTCGACGGTACAACGAAGCGGGACATGCCCATTCGTTGACGTTTTCCTGTTTCGATCGGCGGCCGTTTCTGTCCAAAGATCGAACTCGCCGGTGGCTTGTGGAGGCGATCGATCGAGCCCGGCAAAAGCATGCGTTTGATCTCTGAGCTTACGTCATCATGCCGGAGCATGTGCATTTGCTGGTGTGGCCCCGAGAGCCTCGATATTCGGTGAGTCAGTTTCTGACATCGGTGAAGCGGCCCCGTCTCGCTGAAAGCCTTATCGCATGTGCGAAGTTCGGCTCCCGCTTTCCTCTCGCGGATGGAAGATCGGCAACCGAGCGGTCGCATTCATTACCGGTTTTGGCAGCGTGGCGGCGGGTACGATCGCAATCTCACCGAACCAAAAACGGTGTGGGCTGAGATCGATTACATTCATGCCAACCCTGTTCGACGAGGATGCTGTCAAAGTCCGACTTCGTGGCCGTGGTCCAGTGCGGCCGAATACGAACGTCCTGGCAGTGGGTTGTTACGTGTCGATCAAGGCTCTCTGCCGCGTACTTCGCGAGGTTGAAGACATGCCCACGCCGAGCCGTGGGCATGGCACCCTCGCCGATAGAACCGCATCTCCGTTCGCTTCTGTGTCGCCCTGGTCAATCAGGCTGTGCTTCCCCTACTTTCCCCGGGTCGACGTCTTGCTTTTCGATAGGCGGGACCTGAGGAGCATTCCTGTCTGACTTCCCGAGAATATAGCCGACTATCGTTCCAAGTAGCCCGACGACCGGGGCAATTTGCTCCTGTGAGTACCCGGTTACGACAAGGAAGATTGCCGACATGATAATCAAAGGGAGTGAAAACCCAGGCAAAAGAAGTGGCGAGCCTCCTTGTGTCTTTAAGAGATAAGTCATTATCCCCATCGCGAACGCGCCAAAAACAAGAACTCCAATACTCAAGACCAGAACCGCCGTTTTGTCCCAACCCACAGGGAACGATTTCCCAAACGCTCCGGGTGTCTGGGGTCCAGCAGGACCGGGTGGTCCAGTTTGGCCAATTTCTCCGCGTTCTCCTCTGGGGCCAGGAGTGCCGGAATCGCCTTTGGGGCCGGAGTCGCCTCTGGGCCCGAGAGGACCGGGATCTCCTTTATCTCCTTTGGGGCCAGGATCGCCTTTGCGCCCTGTAGGTCCAGCGGGGCCCCGTGGTCCAGCTGGACCTACAGGGCCAGCTGGGCCGCGCGGACCGGCGGGCCCCACCATTGTCGACGCGCTGGTCGAATCGTTGCGGCCTTGAGCGACGCTCGAGCCTGATAGACATACACATGCGCCGAAGGTGCCAGCCAAGATACCAGCCCATCTCATGTTCGGAACCCCAATTGCATCTATCAGTTGTTGACTCGGTCCGCGACTATTTCAGTATTGGAAGACGCCTAGTTTGCACAGTTGACGTTGCCTGGTCAAAGTAATTCTGGCGAGGTCGGCCCGCGACATCCGTTTCTACGACCGGGTCACCAATTCACCGGGTCAGTTCCCTAGTGAAACTATCTGACCCGGTCCCGGTGGACAGATTTTGGTCAGACGATTGATCCGCCGATGCGGCGCGCTCGACGCCTGCTTCCACTGTGGATTGGACGCTTTCTTCGACCGTGTAGCCGATCTCGGTGCGATAGCCCCTTTGGTAAGTGCCCTCACTCACGAGCCCATCTCGAACGAGCGAGTACAAAATGTGTCGGATTCGCGTGCCGTTAATGCCGAGGACGTCGCGAAGCTGGCGGGCCGTGACGGGGCCGCGCAGCTCGAACATCATCTTCAAGACTCGGCGGCGGTCGCGATTCAGAGTGACGGCCGATCGGCGAGAACGGCGGTCTTCGCAGTCTTCGAGCGTTCGCGTGTCCGACTGTATCTCCGCGGAGGTGGTGCGGCGAATCGTCGTTTTCCAGATGCGACGGTCTCCATTTGCCGTCGATGAGGAGGAAAGGCGGCCCTCACCCCTGCCGTCTCCCATCGGAATGGGAGAGGGGGAAGAGCCGGAGCCGGGGTCGGCGGGAACTCCTTCATCGACGTCGAGGGCGCACTGCCCGTGGTGGCCGGCGCGGCCGCCGGTGCTCAACCACAGTTCGTGATGGCCCGTGTCGGGGTCGAAGCGGCGACGGCGGGCGAGCAGCAGCCACTGGGCGGCGAATTCGGCGAAGCCGGTCCAGGCGATGTCGTCGAGGGTGGCCGGGTCGCCGGGGGTGATCCGCGTGCGTTTGCAGTGGTGCACGATCAGGATCGTGCAGCCGGTGTCGTCGCAGATTTCGGCCAGCGGGCGGAGGAGCGAACCCATCGCGAACAGGTTGCGGGCGTCTTCGCCGCGGATCGCCAGGTAGGCCGGGTCGATGGCCACGCAGACCGGCTTTTTCCTCGCGATGATGCGGCCGAGAGACCGCATGTCGTCGGCGTTGTCGAGGTTGGGGAGTTTCGGCGATAGCTCGAAATTGTCGAGCGTTTCGAGGGCGAGGCCGCGGGCCGTGCAGATGCGGCGGGCGATCGATTGCAGGGCGGCTAGCCCCGATTCGCCCGAGAGAAACAGCGTGCGGCCGGGCTCGGCGACGGGGAATTGGCCGAGGAACCGCGTGCCGCTGGCCAGCGAAATCAACAGGTCGGCCGTGATCGACGTCTTGAGCGTTTTGAACGCGCCGAAGATGCCGCCAGGCTGGGCGGCGGCCAGGATGCCGGGGATCAGGTAACGGGTCTCGAACTGGCCCGAGTTGAGTTGGGCGGCGGAATAGAACGGAAAGCGGTTGTCGTCGGCCGCTTCCAGAGTGTCGACTCGGTCTGGCGGGGGCGGGGAAGAGGTGGGAGGAAAAGAAGGAGAAGAAGAGGAAGAAGAAGAGCCCTCACCCCGGCACTCTCCCATCGGAATGGGAGAGGGGGAATTATTGCCCTCACCGGCCCGACAGAGGTCGCCGGGGTCCGCTGGAGTGGGAGAGGGTGAAGGAGGGCGGCGGGTGGTGTCGATTGCCGAGGCGGTCATGGCGGGCCCCAATTTGCGATCGGTGACAATTCTGCGACCAATGGACAATTCTGGGAATTCCAGTATTGTACCACGGCGCGCCGAGGCCTCTTGTTCATTTTCGGTCGCGAAACATTTCTGCGCGCTTGCAACTTTCGTAGCGACGAGCGCTTACGACATTTGCAAATTTTGGCAGAAAAAAATCGCCATTGCCCGGCTCGTTATTTTGGCCTAGCGGCGGCGTGCTGGCGGAAGAGCGAGGTTCGGATCAGCCTCGAAAAGACGGCGGGCCTTCGCAAAGGCACGCGGGCTCTAAAAGACACCGCTTCGAAAAAGACACTGGCGGTCAAGCCGCCAGTGCCACCCGAATTGAGCGGTGTTACGCGAATGAATTCGAAGTGTCGTGTTAGCTCTTCAGCAGGCCGTTGATCATCGAGATGGCGGCCGGGCCGACGAGGACCACGAAAATGCCGGGGAAGATGAACAGCACCAGCGGGAAGATCATCTTCACGGCCGTTTGCTGGGCTCGTTCTTCGGCAATCTGGCGGCGTTTGACTCGCATGCTGTCGGATTGCACACGCAGGGCTTGGGCGATTGAGGAGCCGAACTTGTCGGCTTGAATCAGGATCGCGGCCAGGGCCCGCATATCGTCGACGCCCGTGCGCACGCCCAGGTCATGCAAGACCTCGCGGCGGGGACGTCCCATTTGCAGTTGTTTGTTGGCGAGGCCGAACTCGGAGACCAGCTCGGGAGCCGAATCGCCCAGCTCGTCGCACACGCGGCGCATGCCCGCGTCGAGACCCAGGCCGGCTTCGACGCAAACGACGAGCAAGTCGAGGGTGTCGGGCAGTTGCAGGAAGATTTTTTCCTGCCGTCCGCGGCGGATGAACCACATGAAGACCTCGGGCAAGTAGAAGCCCAAGCCGGCTCCGACGATGATCGAGGTCCAACCTTTCTGGGTCAGACCCCAGGAGACAAGGCCGAAGCCGCCACCCAGCAAAGCACCGCCGACCATAATCGCGAACTTGATCGCGAGGAACATTTGGGCCGCGCCCGGCGCGTTGTAGCCGGCGTTGGCCATGCGGCGTTTGAGTTCGCTCTGCTCGAGTTCCGTCTTCGGCTGCAGGGCCTTCGACAAGGTCGGGGCCGCCATTTCAACGACGGCACCCATTCCCGTCTTGCCGGATCCTTCCCGGTTACGAAGGGTCGGATCGCGCAACTCTTCGAGTCGTTCGAGGGCCCGGGTCGAGCGCGACGAAAACACGTTGATCAACGCCCAGATGCCGAACGTAATGCCGCCGAAAACGGCCCAGGGCAAAATATTCGCTAAGTCCATGAGAGATCCGTCCTCCGGCCGCAGCCGTGAGATCGAGTACTGTCGTCAGATTTAAGTAATGCCCGTCAGGTCCAAATACCGTGTCAGATTGAACGCAGCCGTCAGATCTTGATGTTGACGATTTTCTTGATCGTGATCGCACCGAGAATTTGCAGGACGACCGCGACGGCGATCATCTTGCGACCCAATTCCTCGGTGAACAGCAACATGATGTACGTGGGGTTGAGGTAATAGACGGCGAAGAACAGGGCGATGGGCAACGCCATCAGGACGACGCCGCTGATTCGGCCTTCGCCCGTGAGTGCTTGCACCTGGCCCATGATCTTGAACCGCTCGCGGATGATGTAACCGATCTTGTCGAGGATTTCGGCCATGTCGCCGCCGGCCTGCTTTTGAATCGCCACGGCCGTCACGAAGAACTTGAGGTCCATGTTCGGCATGCGGACGAGGATGTTCTTGAGGGACGTCTCGATGGGGACGCCCAGGTTTTGTTCTTCGTAGGCCTGTCCGAACTCGCTGGAGATCGGAGCGGGCATTTCTTCGACGACCACGTGCAAACCAGACGACAAGCTATGCCCCGAGCGCAAGGCTCGGGCGATCAGCTCGAGTGCGTCCGGAAGTTGTTTGCCGAATTTCTTGAACCGCCGTTTGCGCCGCATCAAGAGCCAAACCATGGGCAGCGAACTGCCGATCAAGGCTCCGCCCGGCAGCAGCGGCAGGGGAGCATGCGTAAAGGCCATCGCGGCAAAACCCAACATCGCGCAGCCGCCCATGATTCCGAAGAAGACGGGCGGACGGACTGGACAATCGGCCTGTTGAAACAGCCGGCTCATCCGCTCGAGGCGACCCACCACGCTTTGAAACAAGCCGGACAGCCCCGCCGCTCCCTCGCGGAAGAGTTCGTCCTTCATGATGCCTTCGGACTCGACGTCCTTTTTCTTGCCGGTCATCACGGCCAAGCGGTCTTCCGCCTTGGACGAGTTGAACATGCCGGAGAGGGCCGCGATGCCGACAATGAGCATCGTGGCGCCCAAGAAGGCGGCGAACGAAATAATCAGTGGACTCATGACAGTGTTCCCAGCGACCCGAAGGTGACTGCCCGTTTCTGTACTCAGGTTGCTCGTGTTCGAGCTGCGTAACGTGTCTGGTCTAGCGGCCCAGTTGACGTGCGGCGAACAAGTTGGCCGGCAACCGCACGCCCGCCGATTCGAGGCGGTGCATGAAGGCCGGGCGTACGCCGGTCGAAGTAAAGTGTCCAAACGCGCGGCCCGATTCGTCGATGCCGTCCTGCACGAACAGGAAGATGTCCTGCATGATCACGGTGTCTTGCTCCATGTTGAGCACTTCCGTGATGTGCGTGACCTTTCGCGGGCCACCCTGCAAGCGGTTGGCCTGAATGATCAGATCGACGGCCGACGCGAACTGGTGCCGCAACGCCTTCAGCGGAATATCGATGCCGCCCATGCTGATCATCGTTTCCAAACGGGAGACGGCGTCTCGCGGGGCGTTGGCGTGAATCGTGGTGAGCGAACCTTCGTGGCCCGTGTTCATGGCCTGCAGCATGTCGAGCGCCTCGGGTCCACGGCATTCTCCGATGATGATTCGGTCGGGCCGCATACGCAGGGCGTTTCGCACCAGGTCGGTCGCGTTGACTCGGCCCTTGCCTTCGATGTTGGCCGGGCGGGTCTCCAGCCGCAGCACGTGTTCCTGCTGGAGCTGAAGTTCGGCGGCGTCTTCGATCGTGAGGACTCGGTGGTCGTTCTGAATAAAGCTCGACAGCGTGTTGAGCAGCGTCGTCTTGCCGGAGCCGGTGCCTCCGCTGACGATGATGTTCAGCCGGGCCTTGATCGCCCCTTCCAGGAGCATGACCATTTCCGGCGTGAACGCGCCGAAGCGCAACAAGTCTTCCAACGTGAGCGGATTGGAACCGAAACGCCGGATGGTGATCGCCGGTCCGTCGAGCGCCAACGGCGGAATGATCGCGTTGACACGGGAGCCGTCCGGCAGTCGGGCGTCGCACATGGGCGACGTTTCGTCGATTCGGCGGCCGACCTTCGACACGATTCGGTCGAGGATCTGCATCAAGTGATCGTTATCGCGGAACGTAATCTTCGAGCGCTGAATTCGGCCGTTCTTTTCCAAGAAGATGTTCTTGGGGCCGTTGATCATGATATCGGCGACGCCGTCTTCCTTGAGCAACGCCTCGAGCGGTCCGAAGCCGAACGTTTCGTCGAGCACTTCCTCGATCAGCTTTTCGCGCTCGGAGCGGTTGAGCAGCGGATTTTCGGTGTCGCACAAGTGTTCGACCACGAGACGAATCTCACGTCGCAGCGTGTCGCCTTCGAGATCGCCCAGGCGGGTCAAATCGAGCTTGTCGACCAGTTTGCCATGGATCAGCCGCTTCAGTTCGTCGAAATCGGTTTGCCCAGCGGCGTCGACGGGGCGTCCAGCTCGAGGCGGTGTGAACTTGGCGTTGACCATCGGATCCGTTACTCCCTGTTTCGATGCGAGACCCCAGATTGTCCGGGAAGCCGGACGCCGGCTACGGGAAATCGGCGCCTTCCGGCCGCATTGGACTAGGAAAACGTAGCTCACGATTCCGCAGGCGCGCGCAAAAAACGAAACAGTTGCCCTAAATCAACACGGGAAGACCGGGCAGCCGCTTCCGAACGGGGAGAGGTTGCCACGGGAGCGGGCTGTAGGAACAGTACGGCCTGCGCCAAGCGGGCGTGATTGCGCGTCGGAGTTTTCGGTGCGTCCGGGCGCAGGCCGGAAAAGCCGGCTTTGTGCAACGAACATTGGGCTGGTAGATCGAGACTGCCGTGCAGAGAGCGTTTTCTCCGCGCCGGCGACCCTAGCCGCCGCTGTATACTCATCCGAATGGGAGACGTCACGGCGATTCTTGCTGCGATCCAAGCAGGTGATCGCGTTGCCGCTGAAGAGCTGTTGCCGCTGGTCTACGACGAGTTGCGAAAGTTAGCCGCGCAGCGAATGGCTCGGGAACAGCCGGGGCAGACCTTGGAGGCAACCGCCCTGGTGCACGAGGCCTATTTGCGCCTGGTCAACGTCCCCGAGGGTCAGAAATGGGACGGACGTGGGCACTTCTTCGCCGCAGCCGCTGAAGCGATGCGGCGGATCCTGGTTGAAGGGGCCCGTCGCAAGGATCGGGTGAAATACGGCGGCGAGCGAACGCGCGTTGTTTTGGACGTTGGCTCGTTGGCCGACGAGCCGCGTGATCTCGATCTCGTTGAGTTAGACGAGGCCCTGTCGCGCCTGGCTGCCGAGGCACCCCAAAAAGCGGAATTGGTAAAACTCCGATTCTTCGCAGGCCTCAGCATGGCGGAGGCAGCCTCGACGTTGGGTGTTTCGCTCACTACGGCTGAGAGGTATTGGACTTACGCGCGCACGTGGCTCTATGCTGAATTGGCCGACGCGGACTAGCGCTGCCGGGGTTTGCAGAAATTCTCTGGCCCCCCTGAAGGTTTTCGGCCCGATTCGTCGCATTGAATGGCAGGTTGAAACCGACGTCGCCCCAGAGCCAGGCTCATGGCAAGTTCACCGCCGCCGATCGACGAGATTTTTCTCGTTGCTTTGGGGAAGTCCACACCGCGGGAGCGCGACGCATTCCTTGACGATGTCTGCCGTGACAACGCCGAACTGCGCCGCCAGGTCGAGCGACTTCTGGCCGCTCATCCCAGAGCCAAAGACTTCCTGGAACAGCCGGCGGCCGTAGTCCAAGGGACCGTCATCGGTCAGAACGAGCGCACGGCCCATCAAAGGATGATGGTGGGGACGCTGGTCAGCGGCCGTTACAAGTTGCTGGAAGAGATCGCCGAAGGCGGAATGGGAACGGTCTGGGTTGCCGAGCAAACGGAACCCGTGCGTCGCCGCGTGGCGATCAAGCTCATCAAGCCGGGCATGGATAGTCGGCAAGTTCTCTCGCGTTTCGAAGCCGAGCGTCAAGCCTTGGCTCTGATGGATCATCCGAACATCGCCAAGGTGCTGGATGGCGGCGTCACCGACGAGGGACGCCCGTACTTCGTGATGGAGTACGTCAAGGGGGTGCCCATCACGGAGTTTTGCGATCAGGCCAAGGTCACCGTCGCGGGACGGCTCAATCTCTTCGTGCAAGTCTGCCAGGCCGTGCAGCACGCGCATCAAAAAGGAATCATCCACCGCGATCTAAAACCATCGAACATCTTAGTCTGCCTCTATGATGGTCAGCCCATTCCGAAGGTGATCGACTTCGGTCTCGCCAAAGCCATCCACCAGCCGCTGACGGAGCACACCTTATATACAGCGCACGGAATCATGGTCGGCACGCCGCTCTACATGAGCCCGGAGCAGGCCGAATTCAACAATCTCGATATCGACACGCGCACCGATATTTATTCGCTCGGCGTAATTCTGTACGAGTTGCTGACTGGAACGACTCCGCTTGATCGGCAGCGGTTCAAGGACGCCGCCTGGCAAGAGATCGTGCGGGTAATCAAGGAAGAAGAGCCGAGCAAGCCGAGCACCAAGCTCAGTCGCAGCGGCTCATTGCCGACCATTGCCGCGCAGCGGAGCCTCGAGCCGGCACAGCTCAGCCGCGTCGTGCGCGGCGATCTCGACTGGATTGTGATGAAGGCGCTAGAAAAGGAGCGCTCGCGCCGGTACGAGACGGCCAACGGCCTGGCCCGTGACCTTCAGCGCCATTTGGCTGACGAAGTCGTCGAGGCCCGACCTCCGTCTGCAAGGTATCGGCTACGGAAACTCGTGCGCCGCAACCAAGGGCTCGTCATTGCGGGGGGACTCGTCGCGCTGGTGCTGATTTTCGGGATCGCCGGAACGACTTGGGGCATGATCCGAGCCGTGCAAGCCCAGCATGCCGAGGCCGCGCGGGCCGAAGGCGAGCGGCTGGCCAAGCTCGAAGCCGAGGCCGCCAACGCGCAGGCGCAGAAGCGGCTGGCGCAGATCGAGAAAGGCAACGAGATCATCACGTCGATCTTTGCCGACCTCGATATCGAAAAGGTGAAAAACAGCGGCGAGCCGCTCGAGGCCGTGTTGGCCAGGCGATTGGTGAAAGCGGCCCGAGAACTCGAGGGCGAAGCGGTCGGCGACCCTCTGGTGGTTGCCGGTCTGCAGACAAGGCTCGGCGTCTCGCTGGTCAAGCTCGGTTATCACGACAGTGCGATTACGCTTTTCAGCAAATCCCTTGAAACCCGCCGGAGTCGATTGGGCGCGAACGATCCGCAGACTCTTCTCAGCCAGCTGAACCTGGCGTCGGCGTTCTCGGGTTCCGAACAACCGGACCGAGCCCTGCCACTTCTCGAGGAAGTGACCAGACGTATCAAAGCCACGCGGGGGCCGGAACATCCGGACACACTGCTGGCGATGAGCAACCTGGCGGCCGCCTACTACCGCGCAGGCCAGCTGGATCGGTCGGTGTCGCTCTCTGAGGAGACACTGAAGCTTAGAAAGGCCACGCTCGGTCCCGATCACCCAGACACGCTGAGGAGCATGAGTAACCTGGCCCAGGGCTACGAGTCGATCGGCAGGTTCGATCTTGCCGTGCCGCTCTTTGAGGAAACTTTGAAAGTCCAAAAGGCGAAGCTGGGCGCCGACCACCCCGACACGCTGACGACCATGAACTTCCTCGCACCCGCCTACCGGAGGGTTGGGAAGGCGGAGCTTGCGTTACCGCTCTTAGAGGAGACCGTGAAGCTAGAAACGGCCAAACTCGGTCCCAATCACCCTAGCACCCTGGCGACCATGGCAAACCTGGGGGCCGCTTACGATCAGGCTGGGAAGTCAGACCTTGCGGTAGCGTTGCTCGCGAAGACCCTTGAGCTCGCCAGGGCAAGGCTCGGCGCTACCCACAGCTATACGCTGGGCTGCATGAACAATCTCGCGACGGCCTATCTGTCTGCCGGGAAGCGCGAACGGGCGCTGCCACTCTACGAGGAAGCCCTGAAGCTCACAAAGGCTACGCAAGGCTCCGAGCACCCCTCGACGCTCAACGCCATGCATAACCTGGCGTCCACCTATTTCATTGTTGGGAAGAAGGACCTGGCGGTGCAACTTTTCGAGGAGACCTTGAAGCACCGAAAGGCCAAACTGGGCCCCCAGCACCCGGACACGCTCGTGACTTCGCTGGACCTCGCCCACGTCCGGGAAAACATGCACCGCGAAGACGAGGCGATTACCCTGATCGATGAGTGCATCCGCCTGGCCGGTCCGGCAGCGATTGACACGAAATTGGTGCCGCGAGTTTTCCTGATGCGTCTGCGACTCTTCCAGAAGAGGAAGGACGCCGCCGGATGTCTGCAGACCGCGACAATGTGGGAGAACCTCGAGCACGCCAATCGCGGTGCCGATTATTTTTACAATGCGGCGTGTTTCCGGGCAGTCGCCGCTGCCCTTCTGCGGGCCGAGAAGAAGTCCGCCTCCGCGGTACGACTGGCCCGCGCGGAAGCGGACCGCGCCATGGAATGGCTGAAGGAAGCCATCGCCGCCGGCTACAAAGACGTGGCCAACATGATCGAAGACCAAGACCTGGAAGCTCTGCGTGGCCGCGCGGACTTAAGAGCCGCGATCCAGTCGCTCCACGCGGATTTACTTAAGACGGACAAGCCGGCCAATGACTTCGCAGCGGTTGTGTATAGGCAGAGACTCGCCCTCGTACACCTTTCGGCGGCAGCTCATCAGGCATGGTCGGCGAACGACGAAGAGTACGCAGAGAGCGGCCGGCTGGCGCTCGAACTTGCCAAGAATTCGGATGATCCGACAACGCTGGAGCGATCAGCCAAGGTCTGCACCCTGCGTCCCTGCAACGACGCGAGACGCGTCACCGATGCGCTCGCTCTGGCGCGAAAAGCGGTCGACATGGGCAAGGGGCATCAGAATTGGCACTACTTCCTGATGGCGCTCGGAATGGCTGAGTTCCGCAGCGGTCATTGGGTGGAGGCGGACGGCGCCCTGGTCGCCGCCATCAAAGGTCAAACGCGGGATCCTCGCATCGGGTTGACTTCGGCTTTCTACCGCGCGATGACGTTGTTTCGGCAAGGAAAACCGGAAGAGGCTCGCAAACTTGCGACCGAGGCGCTGGCGAAAATGAAACCTCTTCCTAAAGACGAGGGCGACATCTTGGATCACGACGATCTGATCACCTGGATGGCGTACAAGGAGGCCAAGGAGTTGCTGAAACTTGACTCCACGGCTCCCACTTCCAAGCACCCTGAGGGCGAGCGGAAGCCGACGGCTGATTAGGAATGCGCGCCGCCGCACGAAATCGGCAGCACGATAAGCGTCAAGTCGTCCCCGGGTCTAATCCCATCCGGTCAGGGTGAGCTGCACTGTCTTCAGCTCCTCGTTGCGAGAGATGGTCGCTTCCACGATGTCGCCGGGATTGTAGTGATGCAGAATCTCGATCAGTGAATCGAAGTTGACGACTGTTTGCCCCGCAAACCGCAGAATCACGTCTTGGCTCCGCAGGCCCGCGTTGGCCGCCGCTTCACCGGGTTTCACCGTTTCGATCTTACAGCCTTGCTCGACCGGGTTGCCCACCATATCGGCGCGATGCTCGATTCCCAGCTTGGCAGCCGCGCGGACCTGAATCTCGAGTCCCGGCAGCGCGGCTCGCAACCGCAGTATGCCGTTGTCGGTGACTTGCTTGCCTTCGATGCGGTAGAGACTGCGGAGCCGCTTGAGCCGAGCGACCTGCTTGAGCCCGTCATCTCCGCCGACCCATTTCGGACCGATGATGACCGTAGTAAGTTCGCCGCGCCCCTTCGCCGAATCGCGCTGGGGTTCGGCCGGAAGCATGGCCGGGTTGATCCGCGGGTTCCAGAAGCCGGTAGAGATCGCGCCTCCAAAAATCATCTTGCCATGCAGACGCACGATTTCGACAATGGCCCGCTGCTCGCGCAGGTCGTAGTGCGACTGCAGCACCACCTCAGACCGCTCCGACACGGCGGGACGTCCGATGCGCTCCAACTCGTCGAGGGCAAACTCGGCGGCATCGGCCGTGGTCTGGGCTTCGCGCAAGTCGACCCACAGATACGCGCGGATCAGGTCGTTCATTTCGCAAAAGAATTCTTCGCTCGCGACTTCTTCGAACTCCCCCGAAGAGACGTAAATCGCTTCGAGAATTCCGACGGCGCGGACGGCCGCCTCGAGGCTGCCTTCCTTCGCGACTTCCAGGAGCGCCGCGATGGCTGGCTCGCGAGCGGCAAACAGCTCCTGCGAGGCGGCTTCGCGTTCGGTGAACCGCGGACTGTTGAGCCGAAGCACCGCTTCGCGAAGGGCGTCGCGCGTGGTCGCGGGCTCAATCGAGGCTTGCGAGTTTGCGCCGTTCGGCGCACCGGCCGTGGCTAGCGAGCACAACTCGATCGGCAGCACAAAGACTGCAGCCGCGGCCGCCAAGGTTCCGGGCAGAAATCGGCGAAACAA
>DASRXU010000236.1:0-1762 GCA_035687365.1 Planctomycetaceae bacterium
CGAAATGGTCGCGAATCGTCTGCATCTCGCGGAGACTCAAATAGAGCTGACCCCGACGGCTCTGTTCGGTCAACTCCGAATCGCTCATGCCGCGAATCGGAATTGTCGTCCGCTCGAAGCGATACGTGCTCCCTAGTGAGAGTCTTTCAAGACAGAGCGGCCCGCGAACAACTTGCTCGATCGCATCGTTGGCGAGCACGCGCCGGGACAGCTTTTCCAAATCGGCCGTGGCCGCGTCGGCGTTGACCCAGTACTTGCGGCACGTGGCGACCGCCTCGACCGACAATCCCAAATCACGCAGTGCGGCCTGCGCGCTTTGGCCCACGTTGTCCGTCACTCCCGGCTTGAACAGCACGTTGATCGCCTGCCCGCGAGCTGCTGTTGATGGTGCTGCCACATGTCCGTTCGTCGATACGGGCCGGACTTCCCACGTCTCCACCACCGAATCGACGAGCAGCGCGGCGGCGGCACGTTCGACCGCGCTCTGATCGGCGCTCGTCTGTATCAGAAACGACCGGGCCGAATCGAGTTCGCGAATCGACGCGGCCTGAAAGCTCTGCGCCTCTTGCAGCACGCGCTCCGCTTCGCGATCGGGCTGATCCTCGGCGGGACGGATGACGACTTCCCAAAGCATGGCGTCAGGTCAATCCTTTCGATTCAAGACTTTTGTGATCCAGGACTTCTTGTAATCACGGGGCGGCGGCTCCCTTCGAAGCAGGACCCAAACCGTCCCGATTTTGCTTGGCGACTTTCAGCAACTCCTCCAACCGCCCCTTGTCGCCCCTCTCGATCGCGCTTCGCAACTCTTCCAGCCGCGACACGACGGCCCGCAGCCCGGCCGTCACCTCGCCGGCGTTCGACAGAAAGATGGCGCTCCACAATTGGGGGTCGCCGCCGGCAATTCGCGTCGTGTCCTGAAAACCGCCGCCCGTAAGCGAACGATTCTCCAACGCGAGCGTGGCGGCGAGGGCCGCGGCCACCAGGTGCGGAACGTGGCTGGTCCGCGCGAGGGCCCGATCATGCGCCTCGGGCGACATTTCGACAACGGACATCCCCAGCGATTGCCAAAAGGACGTTAGGGACACGACCTTCTCGCGGGGACTCGTCGGCCGGGGAGTCAGCACGCAGACGCGGCCCTCAAACAGATCGCTGTCAGCGTGGGCGCAACCCTGCTTTTCGGAGCCGGCGATCGGATGCGACCCGATAAATGTGATTCCCGCCGGGAGTTCGCCTGCCGCCTCGCAGACGAAACGCTTCACGCTGCCGACGTCGGTGATCAGCGTCCCCGGCCGCGCGCGACCCGCCGCAATGCGGATGTCTTCAACAATGCGGTCGACCGGCGTGCAGACGACAATCAGGTCGCACACCGCGGCCGCCTGGCCCAAGTCCGATTCGGCCCGGTCGATCAGCTTCCGTCCGAGGGCCGTGTCGAGGTTTTTGCCCGGCCGCCCACAGCCCACGATCGAACCGGGAAACCGCCGACTCCTGAGCGCGGCGGCGATCGAACAGCCGAGCAAGCCGCATCCGACGATCCCGATCGTCTGAAACGGCAGTCCGCCGGCATTCGCGTGGGTCATGGCGCCCGCATTTTAGAGAAACGGGGCACGTTGTGCGATGGGCACTGCAGCCGGGCCGAACTTTACAGCCGACGAAGGCGATCCGGCGGTGTGTGCGCGATCACTTGGTGGCGAACTATTGGCTCCACAAGTCGACATGGAATTCGTCGAACAGGCTTGTAATGGGCACGACGATCGCTGTTCCA
>DASRXU010000237.1:0-6588 GCA_035687365.1 Planctomycetaceae bacterium
GGCGGAGTGCGGTGATCGTCGCCGTATCGTGCTCGTCGCGATCCAAAGCGAGCGCCAACCCGGCGATCGCCTCGAGCCGCAAATTCTTGTCCGCATGCTCATCAAGGGCCAGTTCGCGTTCAACCTTGGGTCCTTCCGGGAACGGCAGGTTGCGGAACGTGCAAAGCGCCTCGAATCTCAACTCGGGTCCGCCCTCTTTCATCAGGCTCGTGAGCTGCGCGAAGGAAAGCTTCTTGTGATCGAGCGGCACAATCCGCAGAGCCATCGCCCGCACGTTGTCGGCGACTTTCGGATCACAAGCAAGGCGCAACGCGTAGTCGGCCCCGGAGAATTCATTGCCCGGCTTCCGCTTCACGCCGTCGAGCATTTCGAGCGACGCCAGGGAGGCCTCGAAAAGGTCGGCGGTCGTCTTCGGATTCGATAGCTCGCGTTCGATCTCGCCTCGAAATTGCGTGAGCCGGCCCTCACCGACCCATTCAATGGCCGTGAATCGGACTCGCGGATCGGGATCACGGAACGCGACTAGCAACACCCATTTGCCCCAATCGCTTCCGTCGCTAGCCCGAGCCGCCAAGAGCAGTGCGAGCCGCACTTCGGAAAACGGGGTTTGCTCGGCTCGCAACCGTCCCGCTACGACTTTGGGAGTGAGCCCCTGACCGTTCGTAAGAGCCTGGACCACGGCGGCAAACACCAACGGATCACCGCCAGCGACGATTTTTGCCACAACGCCCGGCTCGGCCGTCGCAAGCGATGGGTCTCGATGAGCGAGGCTGACGAGGACACTGGACGGGTCAACGTCCGTGGGGTGCTTGATTTGCTTGAGCAACGCTTCGTCTTGGCGTTCCTCGACATAGGACCAGAAGCGTTTGGGAGTTTTCAGGCTCGATCGCAGTGGCGGCACGCCCTGATGGACAGACCGGCACGTTTCAGCCCAGGTCACTTCGCACGCGCGGCGTTCCGAAAAAACCGAGAGTCCGGTAAACGTCTGCTTTCCGTGTTGGATGACCATTTGTTGGGCCGCTCGTCTGCGAATATCCATTCGCGGCGAGTAGAGCTTCTCGCGCAAAGCGTGAAAGGGCAGTTTGTCGAGTGCCGCCAGATCCTCGACGGGCTTTTTGATCGGCTCCTTGGGGGCAATCCGCCAAATTCGCCCCTTGCCGTGGACGTGATATTCCTTCGACACCCAATCGGTGAAAAAAACTGTGCCGTCGGGAGCCAGCGCGACCCCCACAGGTCGAAAGTTCTCGCCGCCGACGATGATCGGCTCCAACTTCGCTGTGAACGACGTCCCTTTCGGCTTCGGACGGAAGCGATCAATCCGGTGATCGCCCCACGACGATGCCAACAGGCTGCCGAGATAGTCTTCGGGAAACGCATCCGACTCATACGTGATGATGCCAGATGGCGCTTCGCCGGTGCCGCACACCATCGGCAGCGTGCCCGGCAATTCGCCGTCCCACGCTGTGAATGGATGGATGCCGCGCCGGCCGTTACGGAATCGATAGCCATAGTCGCCGCCGGGAATGATGTGTAGCAAACGGCATGGCGGCCGATCGTCCGGGTCGTTGTCGACCGTGAACATGCGACCGAAAGCGTCGACGCATGACGCGTGCGGATTCCAGAAGCCGGTCGCCCACAGCGTCAGATCGGTGCCGTCGGGTCGAAAGCGAAACAGGCTGCCGCCTTCGCCGCCACCAGAGACGGCGCGGCCGTCGGTGCCGACGAGGCGATAGTCGGCCCCCAGGTTTTCTCCCAGGCCGATGTACATGTAGCCCAGGCCGTCGCTGGCAAAGCCGGCCAGGCCGTTGTGCGGGTAGTCTCCCTTGGTTTCCAGCTTCAGGATTGAGTGGCGCTCGTCCGCCTTGCCGTCGCCGTCTTTATCGACGAGATGAATGACCTCTCGCCGCGTCGCGACATAAACGCCGTCACCAAACGGGACCGCGATACTCATCGCGTGGCGGAAGCCGTCGTCAAACACCTGTGGGTCGCCGGCCCTGCCTCCACTGGGCTTCGGGGTGAAGACAAGGATCCGGTCGCTCGAATGTCCCTTGTATCCGGCCGGGGGAAAGTGCGTGTTACTCTCGATCGCCCAGACGCGCCCCCGATAATCGACGGCCAAATCGGTCGGTGTGACAATCTGAGGTGCGTCGGCGAAGAGTTCGATCGTGAGCCGAGGATCGAGCGACTTAGGCCCGGCTTCGGTCAGGGGTTTGGCTGGGTTCAGCGGGAGCCGAGCGTCGTCAGCGAAGGCGATGGCCGACAGGAGCGCGGCCGTCGCTCCGACAATCCCTGACAGGCGACGCATTCGCCGCCCCTTTATGGAGAGACCTTGCTGACTGTGGCCGAATCGGGACTTCGACTCCCCGTAGAGGCCTGCGACTTCGGTGCCGCCGCGGGAGCCGCCCCTGAGGGGAACGGAATCGTGGCGACCTGGTACACCTCTTTCGTCTGGTCATTCTGAACGAAAGCCACCAGGTGCAAATGCGACAAGTTCAGCGGCTTGACTGGGAAGTTCGTTTTGTTGGCCTCTTCGTAGGCCCGTAGGTAGTCGTCCAATTGCCGCTTGATCGTCTTCAAGTCGACCTTGCCGTCGTAGTGCAGCTTACCGGCTCTCAACTCAGCACCGCCCGGGCCGCCCAACATGGAGCGCACCAGCATCTCGTGCTCGCGGATCCCATTGGCCCCGCGCATCACAACCATTTGCTCCGCCAGCACAACTCGCAGGCGGACGGGATCGGTCGCCGAAAACGATCCTTCGGCATCGGCGGTCACCACCACGGCGCCGTCTTTGGGTTCCGCCTTGAGCTGAATGTGGACGCTGGTTTTTCGTTGCAGCAGAAGGTCGATCACCGAACGGATGGCTTTATAGACCTCGGCCGTCTGGTGCAGATATCCGCCGGCCTGCGCAGCTTTGCCCGAGATGACAAACGAAGGCGTGCCGCCCCGCTCGGGAAAATAGTACTGGAATCGCTGCTCGGTATCGCTGTTGGCCAGCACGTCGGGATGAGGGATGTGCTCGTGATATTGCAGGGCGACAACTTCGCTCGGAGCGTAAGTTTTGAGCACTTGCGAAAACGCCAGGTCGGCCGCTACGCAGGGCCCACAATCACCGCCGGTAAACAGCTCGCAGAGCACCACTCGATTGTCCGACTGCGAGGCACGGGGCTCAACCCGTTTCCCATTGAATTTGGGCATCGACTGGGTGTAAACCTCGTCGAGATAGGCGTCGAACCCGTCCAGCTTGCCCCCGTGCAGCTCTTTCCAAAGCGCTTGCGCGCTTTCTTTGGGAGGCGTGGGCGCAGGCTTGCTCGTGTCATTCTTCCAAATTTCGGCCAGGATCGTGTCGAACAGCGGCAGGACCGTCACCTGGGCAAAGCCGAGAAGCGCCTCCTGCTTCTTTCCTTGTTGCGCGTCGTACTCGGCCACCTCGAACACAGCCAGCGGATTGTACGGCTGGACTTTCAATCGCTCCCGGAGGATTCCGGCCGCTTTGGTCTTTTCCGCCGGCGTCCCGGTGCGAATCTGGAGCATGGCCAGGTTGGAAATGACTGTTTGCTTCATCTCCTGCAGCAAGGATTTCCAAACGGGAATTCTCTCTTCGTTGAGCTGACTGAGCGCGATATCGATTTGTTTGAGCGCCACTTGCGGCAGGTAGCCGCTCGGAATCAGGCCGGTCGCCACGTCGATACGCGACTTGAAGCCGGCTCGCGCGCCCCACCGTTCGGCCAAGGCAGAGTATTTCTCCGCTTCGGCGTTGACCGTCGCTTCCTCCAGCTGGCGGTTGACGACGCCGCGAAAGATAAACGGATACATTTCGATCGTCAGGGGGCTATCCGGATGGGCATGGACGAAAGCGATCAGCTTGTCCAGGGCCTGTTCCGGGGTCGTGTCCGCTCCGCCTTGGAGGTCGACCGCTTCCGGCAACTGTTGGGGACGCAGGCTCTGGATATTGTCCAATTCGCTTGGAACCAACATCACGGCGAAAGAATCCATCGGCTCAAACTGAGCCGTGCCGCGGGCCACGCCGTCGCGAAGGTCGATCAGGACGTCGAGCATCTTCGTGTCGTGTGTCGGAGCTCGGTTCGGCCCCATCGTCTGAACGGTCATTTCCAGCGCCAAGTGCAAGCTGTTTTCGGTGGCAACCGCTTGCTTCAAGCGCGGATTTTGCAACATCGCGCCATAGCCCTTGACGATGACCTTCAATTTCGGGCTGCTGGTCGATTTAGAGATTTCCAAGAGCGCCGCTGGCACTTCCATGCCCGACATCCGCTCGTAGAACAACAGGATCCACTTGCCCTCGAGCGAGGACCGCTTGACGACATTTTCAGACAGCAGATGGACCACCGGATGGCTACCACTCGCGCCGGCAGCGGCGGGGGTTTCAGTTCCCGATGACGGTTCACTCTTGGCGGTGGCGTCCGACTTGGAATCGGAGCCGCAACCCGGCAGGGTCAGAATGACGCTCATCACCAACAACATGCCCCAGATCGGGCGATTCATCGTGCAACCTCGATTGTGTTTCGGCTCAAAAGCAGTGTAGACGCAGTTTCCACCGGCAAACAGGCTATTCTAGGCCCCCGCGTGGCCGAATGTCACTCGTGCGAAAAACGAGCATCCAGTGGCGTCTTCCAGGGGTGTGAAGACCGACAAGACTCGGTGGCCGCCACGTGATTTCGCCCGTGACGGGGACTTTCCGTGGCGCACTCTGCCCCCTGGAGGCAAGTTCTCCCCTCCTCTACGCACGCAAGAGCCCATTTCGCGGGCGATTTTGCGAATTGGAAGCCTCCGAGTCGGTGAGATCGGGGTGACACCAAGAAGTTCTCCGTTCTACAATTAGGCCGCCAGTAAGGGGATCGGTCGGAAATCTAGAGACTTGGAAAGGTTCGGATGGCGAGGTTTACGCAGGCAGACCTCATTCAACTCAATCAAACCTTCGAGGAGCGCACGCCGCAGGAATTGATTCGCTGGACCTGCGAAGTGTTCGGTTTGCGGGTGGCTGCCTTGTCGGCCATGCAAAAGGCGGGCAGCGTCGTTTGCCACATGCTGCACAAGCTGCAGCTTCCGATGAAAGTCCTCTTCATCGACACGGGCGTGCTATTCGCGGAAACGCTCGAAACGAGAGACCGGATCGCCAAGGAGTACGGCACCCAAATCGTCACGCTGCAGCCGAAGCAGTCGATGGCCGAGCAAACGGCTCAGTACGGCGTGCTCTATCTCTCGACCGAGGGTCAGGCGCAGTGCTGCCACATGCGTAAAAACGAGCCTTTGATCTCGGTCAAGGGGCAGTTCGACGCCTTGTTGGGCAGCCTGCGACGGGGCGAAGGGGGGCAGCGCGAAGCCTGTCCCATTTTGTCGGTCGACCCCGAGATGAACTGCGTCCGCGTGAATCCGCTGGTCAATTTCACCGATGCTCAAATGGAGGAATACGTCCAAGAGCATCAAGTGATTCTGAATCCGCTGCATGCGCAGGGTTACACCACGATCGGCTGTAACCGCTGCACGACACCCGTATTGCCCAGCGAACCCAACCGCGCCGGACGCTGGAGACATCTGGGGCCGTGGTCGGTCTACTGCGGAATCAATCCGACCGACTTCAGCCGCGACACGGCCGTGGCGATCGACCTCTCGCAAGATTTGATCGACCGCATCCTGGGCCGCCGGACCGATTTCGTGATCTGATTCCCCGATCCCGAGCGGGGGACGTCAGTCCCCCGAGCCCGCGCGATAGAGTGCGCATCCCAGAGCCCGCGCCGTCGCTCTCTCGGCCGGTTAACACCGGCCGCTCAGGTCGCTTTGTCTGCGGGTCGTGACGAGTCACCCCTCGGCCACGTTCACGAATACCTTGAGCGCCTGCTCCTCAACCAGCAGTCGCATCATTTCGCGGTAGTTGTCGAGGCCATCGACCGGGTGGGTCAAGATCCACTCGAGCACTCCGGGAAAGGTCATTTCGCCCAAGGCCAGGTCGGCGATCCCCAACTCGAAGTGGCGAAAATTCGCATTCACGGACCCGACCAACAGCTTGTTGCCCAACACCCAGCTCAAGTTGATTTTGTCGGCCGGAAGTTCGATCGACCGCTGGCCGCCGGTAATGCTCGTCCATACCACGACGCCGTTGTGGCCAAGAATCTCCATCGCCTCGAAGGCGACCTGACTGCTGCCGGTCGCATCGATGATCAAATCGGGCTTGCCGACTTGTTGCGCCAGTTCGGCCAGCGGCTTCTCCCGTGTGCTCAGGTAATGGGCGCCAAACGCCTCGGCGATTTCGGCCTTGCGACAGGGCTTGGGCGTGCGGGCTGCCGTGTAAACCGTGAGTCCGCGCAGGCGCAGAATCAGCGTAGCGAGCAATCCGATCTGACCGGCACCGGTGACGAACGCCAGCTTCGGCTCCCAAACCTGGAGGCGTCGCTGGGCTTCGTACGCTTGCTGCACGGCCTTGGCCGCACAGCTCATCGGCTCGGCCAACACGTGCAGGTGTTTGAGTCCAATCGGCATCCGCACGACGAACTGACAATCGTCGACATAATACTCAGTCATGAATCCGTGGAGCAGGTTGATGCCGCGCTCGTAATAGGTCTCCTCGCTCGTGAT
>DASRXU010000238.1:0-15259 GCA_035687365.1 Planctomycetaceae bacterium
CCAGCGCGCTCGCGATGACCAGTGCGAGCTGACGGAATCGCTCGGTTTGATCGAGGGGCTCGCGGTTCTGAGGATTTGCCGCGTAGATGCGGATGCCCCGTTCGCGTCCGGCCACTCTGAGAAGTCCACGGCGATGCAGCGCGTGCAGGGCCAAAGTCGTTGCCTTCGAGCGCCCGCCCCAGCCGTTACTCGCAATTTGTCGCCCGAAATGGATTTCGAGATCGCGCGGGTGCACGCGCGGGCGCGTGGCGGCAAGCTCGAGGACGCGTTTTTCCATCGTGCTCAGCGGCCTCTCGACCGGCGGATGCAACATGCGCCAAACCGATCGCGTCATGAAGCCGTGGGCGTAAAGCCGATCTTCCTCCAGTTCCAGTCGTTCGTAGTTCCGGTCGAGATCGCCGGCGCGATAGTCCTTCACACGATGGCGCAGAATCAGATCCTGGGCACGGGCCGGCGACCGAATGGGATCGGCCTGCACGAAGCCCATTCGCTCTACCGCTTGCCGCAGCGTCGTAGGGCGAAATAGGGCAGCGGCAATCGCGTGTTGACGCAGCTTGTTCAGCATCGGACTCGCAACGGGCAGGAGTTTCTGAGGAAATACGACTTACGCAGAAGCGCAGTCCAGCTTACGCTGGCGGCTCGCCAAGGTCAGGATACGACGACTCCTCGGAGTGATCCATGAACGATGTTCAGAGTTTGGCCGGGTTGATCCACAAGCACAGAGATGAAGATCACGCCCGGATCGTGGCACTCATCGAGCCTCTGCCGGACGCCGACATCGCCGAAGTGATGAACGCCGTTCCCTCGCTGGAAGAGGCGGCTGAGGTGCTCGAACTGTTGCCTGTGGCTCGGTCGATTCGCGTCTGCGATCAGCCCACTCTGCTGCGGCGGGACGCCTTGCTCGAGCAAGTTCCCTCGGAACTCGGGGCTCAATTGCTGAACGGCATGGCCTCCGATCAACGCAGCGCCCTCGTGCGTCACATGAGCAGCCACGGATGTCGCCAGTTGATGCCGCTCCTAACCCACGAAGCCCGCGTCGAGGTCGAGCAACAGCTGCAGTATCCGGACGGAACGGCGGGCGATCTGATGACGACCGAATTCGTCCAGCTTTCGCCGGCCGTGACCGTGTCCGAGGCCTTGTCCTACATCCGTGAGGTGGCCCGCGATCGGGAAACGATTTACGCCTGCTACATCGTTGACCCGCAGAACGGCCACCTGCTAGGCGCGGTTTCGCTGCGCGATTTGGTCATGGCCGATCCAGCCGAGCAGGTCAGCAAAGTCATGCGGCCCAACCCGGTGACGGTCGGCGTCCGTGACTCTCGAAAAACCGTCGTCCAAAAGATCAGCAAATACAACTTGCTGGCTGTGCCCGTGCTGGAGAGCGACGGGCGGATCGTCGGCTTCGTCACCGTCGACGACGCCATCGACGCGATGATCGATGAGCAGACGGACACAGTGCTGCGAATGGGGGGCGTTGAGGCCGGTGCGCTCGACGATCCCTACATGGCCACGCCTTGGCCCACTCTCGTCAAGAAACGGGCCGCCTGGCTGGTGTTGCTCTTTCTGGGCGAGATGCTCACCGCCACTGCGATGGGCCATTTTGAAGGAGAGATTGAGAAGGCCGTGGTGCTCGCGCTCTTCGTGCCCCTGATCATTTCGAGTGGCGGAAACTCGGGCTCGCAAGCCACGTCGCTGCTGATTCGCGCGCTAGCGCTGAGCGAGGTCCGCTTGTTCGACTGGCTGCGAGTGCTGGGCCGCGAGCTGCTCTCGGGCCTTTCGCTGGGGCTGATTCTCGGAACCATCGGCGTGCTGCGGATCAGCCTCTGGCAAGGGCTGGGCTGGTATGACTACGGCCCGCATTGGCTGCTGGTGGCCTGGACGGTTGGATTGTCGCTGGTCGGGATTGTGCTGTGGGGAAGCATCTCCGGGGCCATGCTGCCGTTCATCTTGAAACGTCTGGGACTGGACCCGGCCACTTCGTCGGCTCCCTTCGTGGCGACGCTCGTCGACGTCACCGGTCTTATCATCTACTTTGGCGTCGCCCAAGTTGTGTTGCGCGGCACGCTGCTCTAAATCACCGTGGAAAATTTGTGGGACGCCGATCGCACGGGGCATCCGGCCGCTATCGCAGATCGCTCACTGCCGTGTTGCGAAGTCTCGCAACACCACCGGTTGGCGTCGAGCGCCCCAGGTGCCGGGTTTTGCATCGAACACGCCCGGGAGCGAGGTGCCGCACCTGTCGCAGCAGCCAGCCGCGGTGACGTGCCAGTCGCCGAGGACGTACCAGTCGCGTTCGATCAGTCGTTGGCCGCAATTGTGGCACCAGGTGCTGCCGCCGGCGATGTCGCGGACGTTACCCGTGTACGCATAGCGGATGCCGTTGGCTTGTGCGATTTTGCGGGCGCGTGTGAGCGTCTCGGGCGGCGTGCGCGGTTTGTCGAGCATGCGGAAGTCGGGATGGAACGCGGTGAAATGCACGGGGACGTCGGGCCCGAGCTTTTCGACGATCCACTTCGTCTCGGCGTCCAGTTCCGCGTCGGAGTCGTTTTCGCCGGGAATCAGCAACGTCGTGATCTCAAACCAGACGTTCGTGTGATGTTTGAGATAGACGAGCGTGTCGAGCACCGGCTGCAAGTGGCTGGCACAGACGTCCTGGTAGAAGCGTTCGGTGAACCCTTTGAGGTCTACGTTGGCGGCGTCCATGTGCGCGTAGAACTCGGCCCGCGGTTCTTCGCAGATTTCGCCGGCGGTCACCGCGACGGCTTTGACGCCGACTGCCCGGCAAGCCTGGGCGACGTCGATCGCGTACTCCATGAAGATCACCGGGTCGTTGTAGGTGAAGGCGACACTGCGGCAGCCGAGACGGACCGCAGCCCGGGCGATGGCGTCGGGTGAAGCCGAGTCTGCCAGCGTGTCGACCTCGCGGCTCTTGCTGATGTCCCAGTTCTGACAGAACTTGCAGCCCAGGTTGCAACCGGCCGTGCCGAACGAGAGCACGGGCGTCCCGGGCAGAAAGTGATTGAGGGGTTTCTTCTCGATCGGGTCGATGCAGTAACCGCTGGAGCGGCCGTAAGTCGTCAGCACGACGGCCGAATCGCGGCGCTCCCGGACGAAACAGAAGCCGCGCTGCCCCTCGTGCAGCTTACAGTAGCGCGGACAAACATCGCATTGCACGCGGCCGTCGTCGAGCCGGTGCCAATATTTTGTCGGGACAACGGAAGAATCGGTGGCGCTCACGTATTGTTCGCCGGGTCTTGCACGAATAGGATTACTAGCCGCTGCAGGTTGTCCTTGCTGCGGGCACGGAAAGGACAGATCCCAGGCCGACGAGGTCAAAGAGCGACGGGCAGAATTCGATGAGCGTCGTGCGGGAGCCAGCGGTTGCCGGCCGATTCTATCCGGCCGACCCGGACGAGTTGCGGGCGACGATTCAAAATCTGTTGACGTCGGCCCCGATCTCCGATGCCCACCCCAAGGGAATTATCGCGCCGCACGCCGGGTACGTCTACTCGGGTCCGATTGCCGGCGTCGCGCACGCGACGCTCCGTGGATTGCGGGGACAAATCCGCCGAGTGGTGCTGTTTGGCCCGTCGCATTATGTCCGCTTGCACGGGATGGCATTGCCGAGTGCTGAGCAATTCTTGACGCCGTTGGGCCGCATACGGATCGATCGGGCCGCCGTCGAGCGAGCACTGACTTTGCCGTTTGTCGTGGTCAACGATTCGGCCCACGCCCGCGAGCACAGTCTCGAGGTGCACGTGCCCTTTCTGCAGGAAGTGCTCGGCGACTTTCAGTTGGTGCCGTTCGCCGTCGGCGACGTCACCGCCGACGAAGTGGCCGCGGTTTGCGAGTTGTTGTGGGGTGGGAGCGAGACGCTATTTGTCGTGAGTTCGGACCTGAGTCATTTTCACGATTACGCGACAGCCGCGCGGGTCGATGCCGAGACATCGCGGATGATCGAGGGCCTGCGCGTCGAAGATCTCACCAGCGAGCGCTGCTGCGGCTTTCGTCCGATTAGCGGGCTCTTGCAGGCCGCGCGCACCCATGGACTGCGCGTGCGCCAGCTCGACCTGCGAAATTCGGGCGACACGGGCGGCCCCCGCGATCGCGTGGTTGGGTACGGTGCGTTCGTGCTCGAAGACTCGGCCGCCGAGTTGACTGCCGAGCATCGCGGCACGTTGCTCGACGTGGCGGCAAAATCAATCGAGACTGCGCTCGACGAAGGTCACGAGGTGCCTGTCGTCGCCGCCGACTATCCCGAGCGGCTGCGCGTGGAGCAGGCTTGTTTCGTGACGCTGCATGTCGGCGGCAAACTGAGGGGCTGCATGGGTTCGCTCGAAGCGACGGAGCCGTTAGTCGTCAACGTGGCCCGCAACGCGTACGCTGCCGCGTTTCGCGATCCGCGTTTTGGCCGGATGACGCGCGACGAATTTCCGCGGCTGGAAATCCACGTCTCGCTGCTGAGTCGGCCCGAAGAGCTGCACGTCACGTCCGAAGAAGACTTGATCGCCCAGATGCGGCCCGGCATCGACGGACTCACGCTGATCGAAGGGGCACGCCGCGGAACACTACTGCCTTCTGTTTGGAAATCCGTGGGCACTGCGCGCGAGTTTCTCGAGCACCTCAAGCGCAAGACAGGGCTCGCCACGAACTATTGGTCCGAAACCATTCGCGTCGAGCGCTACACGGCCGAATCGATCGGGCGGGATCTTGAGTGATCAACAGTGTCCCCAAATCGCGAGCGTGTCTGACGGCCCTCGCTTCGGATTCAGCATCCGCCGTTAATCAACCGCTGAATCACCGCGAGGCTTTTGCTTGCCGTCGCGTCGAGGTTGGATTCTGAGCCGCCGCCGCGGACCGGCGAGCACATTTCATAGGCGACGTATCCGTCGAATCCTCCCTTGCGGAGGCCGGCAAAGAACGCGTAGAAGTCGATGAAGCCGTCGCCGAGCGGCACCGCGCGGGCCCAAGGCGGGTCGAGGCGCTCGTAGTTGACGAGAGCCTGTCGGTAGGCAAATCGCTCGAGTTTGATGTAATCCGCGAGCGTCGTCTGCACCATGTGCGGGGCCATCATCTGCCCCGCTTGATAGAGGTCGCTGCCCGTCAGCGCGATCGACCAGGGGTCGAACATCGCCTTGAGGTTCGGATGAGCCACGTCAGTGAGCAGTTCTGCGAACGAGTCAGCGGTGACACCTAGGTCGTGATGGTTTTGCAGGCCGAGGTACACGCCGTATTCGGCCGCAATTGCCGACGCTTCGCGCAAGCTGCCGACGACCCGCTCCCAATCGGCAGCCAGGCGGTCCGGTGTCGTCATGTAGCCGCTGAACACGCGGACGATCTTGGCTCCGAGTTCGCTTGCGAGCTGGGCGAGTTGCCGGATGTAGGCGAGCTGAATCTCTTGCTGCGGAACCTCGGGCGATTCGCGCCCAGTCGTGAAGTCGGTGTAACCTGCGATCGTCGCAATTTCGACGCCCGCCGCTTCGGCCGCCTTGCGAATCGAGGCGACCGAATCCGGCGTCCGGTAGTCGAGGATCGACAAGTGGGGCCGCTTGCCCCCCAACTCGACCGCCGGATAGCCGAGCGCGCCGGCTTTGCGCAGAAAATCCTCGACAGACAGCTGGTGCTGTCCCCAGTATCCGGCGTAACTGACGGAGAAGAGGGCGGGCGTCATGCGCTCGACTTCACGGGCGCTGCAGAAGGATGTTGACGCCCTTCTTGTTCGACAGCACGATGTCGGGCTTGCCGTCGCCGTTGACGTCGGTCACTTGAAACTGCGTGCCGATGCCCGTGTCGCGTCCTTCGACGATTTCGTGCTTGATGAACTGCGGCGGTGCGCCTTTGGTCTTCTTGATCTCGTACCAGGCCATCACCACGGGCTCGTAGTCGCCCGGGTCGTGCCCCATGTGGGCGAAGTATCGCTTGCCGGTAACGAGGTCTTTTTGACCGTCGCCGTTGATGTCGAGATACAAAAGAGCGTGTGTCTGCGAGAACGACTTGTCGATGATGTGCTGCTTCAGATGCGTGCCGTCGAGGTTCTCCCACCACCAGAGTCCGAAGGAGTGGGCCGAGCTCGAGATCAAATCGCTGTCGCCGTCGCCGTCGAGATCGTCGACCCAGATGTTCGCGCACTCGGTGCCAACGGTGTTGTCGGTCCGCTCCATCTCGAACGGGTGAAACGTCCAGGGCACCTGTGTGCGATCTTGCGGGGCCTCCCACCAGCCGTGGCGGATGACGATGTCGTCGCGGCCGTCGCGGTTAAAGTCGCCCACTCCGACGCCGTGATAGAAACGGTGTGAGCCGTTTTCCAAGCCCTGTTTCTTCGGGTCGCCCTTCTGGCCCACGGCGTAGAAGGTCCACTTATTGTCGACCTGATCGTGCGGCGGGACGGGCAGAAATCCCACCTGGTCCTCGGGCTGCGAGCCCATGACCAGCGATGGCTTGCCGCTGCCGGTGACATCAAGAAAGCACGGCGACTCGTTGCAGGCGCTGTGCCAGATGAGATGGTGCTTCCAAGGTCCTGGCTCGTTCTTGGGATTCTCGTACCAGGAAAACGGGGCGCCAGGGAACTCGATGATGATCACATCCTCCCAGCCATCGCCGTTCACGTCGTAGCCGAAATTGCAAAAACTGTTGCTGTACCCCTTGGTCCCGTCGTATTTGCCGGCCGGACGAATCTCGTGCATTTTCCAGTCCGGGGCCTCGTACCAGACGTCTCCGGCGACAACGTCGATCTTGCCGTCGTTATTAACGTCGAACGCGGCGACGCCTTCGGAGCGGAAGGTTTTATCGAGATTGATCCGCTGCCAGTGCACGTCGTCGGCCAACAGCGGCAGAGCCCACAGCACCAAGACGCCGGTCCAAGCGATCGTTTGCGGTCGGGACACGATATATTCTCCGGGGATTTTTTGAGATCGAAGGCGGGTGGCGGCGGGCAGGCGTCAAGCAACCCACCTATCGGAAAGCGCTCGATCAGGCGGTCGCCGCTCTGCCCAGAGTAGCGTTTTTCGCGGCCGCCAGCCACGCGACGGCGGAAGCCTGTCCCCGAAGGCCGCCCTTGGCCTTCCACGAAGAGCCCATCGCCGGGATCACCGGTTTCGATCCATTCCGAAAGATGAGCTGGAATTTATGTTTGGCTCATTGTGGGCTTAACCCGCTGGATTAGGCTGTCTTTTTCGAGCTGACCCCTAGTGTGGTTGACGCCGAGTGCCGGCTCATGCAGTTACGGCTGACTCACGTCGGGAGATAGAATTGCGCGACACAGTGCGCATGCCAAGTCCCATCGCGGCCTATCGTCCTGCGGTAAGAGTGCCGATGTCCGGACGTATCCTGATCGTGGAGGACGATTGCGAAATTGCTGACTTCGTCGTTCGCGGTTTGCGCGAGGAGGGATTCACGGTCGACCTCGCGGCGGATGGCGATGCCGGGTGGGAACAACTCAGCAATTTCGATTGGGACGTCGTGCTGCTGGATTGGTGGTTGCCCGGAACGGACGGCCTCACGCTGTTGCGCCGCTTCCGCAAAGGCAATCGCACGACGCCGGTCCTGTTTCTCACGGCCCGCGACGCCGTTTCCGATCGGGTCACGGGACTTAATGGCGGCGCCGACGACTACCTTTGCAAACCTTTCGCTTTTGAGGAACTTCTGGCGCGAGTGCGGGCCATGGCTCGGCGCCAGGATCGGCTGGCAACGTCGATCTCTTGGGGAGACGTGAAGGTCGATTTGGCGACCCGTCGCGCGGAGCGCGCCGGTCATCGGCTCAATCTGACGGCGCGGGAAGAGGCGCTCTTGATGTTCATGATGCGCCATCCCGGCGAAGTTCTGACTCGCTCGCGCCTCTACGAGGAAGTGTGGGACGACTCCTACGACGGCCTGTCGAACACCCTCGAAGTGCACGTGATGGAGTTACGAAAAAAGCTCGAGATTTGCGGACCTCGACTGATCCACACGCTTCGCAACCGCGGATATTGTTTCGGCGAAGAACTGAGGTAAGTGCGTGACGCTGACCACGCGGCTGTCGGTCTTCTTGCTCGCGATGCTGGGCGTCGTGCTGGTCGGCTTTTCGCTGTCGCTCTATTTGCTCACCGGCCGCTACCTGCATCGGCAGGTGGGCGAGCGACTCGATGCGGTTCTCAGCACGCTGGCCGCCGCCGCGGAGGACAGCCCCCGCGGCTTGGAATGGGAACCGGCACAACGACAGCTCAATCTCGACACCTCGACTTTCGGCGTCCCCGTTGCGTGGCTGATCGAAGATCAGCACGGCAACATGTTGGACCACTTGGCACAGCCGCAAACCGCCGACCTCATCGCTCTGCGATCCCAGGCATCGCCCACTGAGCTGTCGGCGAAAGACCAGGAATGGCGATCAGGTGCCTGGCAGCTTCGGCAACGTCGGATTCGATCGCAAAGCGCGGCTTCCGGAAAGCAGCCAGCCCCCGCAGTGCGAGGAGCACGGTCGCCAAGGTACCCGGAATTGGTAATCACGGTCGGCACGTCTTTGGCGCCAGTCCATGCCGCTTTAACTCAACTGGCCCTCACGCTGAGCGCGCTCTCCGTCGGAATTCTGCTGGTCGCGCTGGTTGCCGCCCACCTCGTTTGTCGCCGCGTGTTGGCACCGATCGATCGCATGGCGGTCGCGACATCCAGCATTGATGCCGACGATCTCGAGCGCCGCCTGCCTCCCATCGCGACCAACGATGAGCTGGGAAAACTCAACCGTGTCTTCAACGCGCTGCTGGATCGCTTGCAGGAGTCGTTTGAACGACAGCGACGATTCACGGGCGATGCCTCCCATCAACTGCGAACACCGCTGGCTGTGATCCTGGGACAAATCGAAGTTGCCCTGCGTCGCGAACGACCCGTCGAGGAGTATCAGCGAGTCTTGTCGACCGTCCGCAAGCGCGGGAATCATCTCAACCAGATTGTGGAATCGCTCTTGTTTCTATCGCGTGCGAATGCGGATGCATCTCTCACGTCCTTGGAAAAGCTGTGCGTGAACGCGTGGTTGCCTGAACAGATCGAGACCTGGTCGGACCACGTGCGAGCCCAGGATCTCACGCTCCAAGGCGAACATGGAACGACTTGCTGGATTTCTGCGCAGCCGGCGCTCTTGGCCGAGTTATTGAACATCCTGCTCGACAACGCCTGCAAATACAGCGCTCCGGGAACGCCGATCGAAGTTCGGCTTGATAGCGACAGCAGTGCCGTCTCCATTGAAGTCAAAGACCAAGGGTGCGGCATCACCGCGGCCGACTTGCCCCATTTGTTCGCACCGTTCTTTCGTTCCGAAGAAACTCGCCGACGGGGCATCGAAGGAGCGGGACTAGGCCTTTCGATCGCCCGGCGACTTGCCCGTCTGTTTGGCGGTGACCTGAGCGTTTCCAGTGAGTTCGGTCGTGGCAGCAGTTTTACGCTACGGCTGCCGATCGCCAGTTCGTCGGAACCATCTCCAAGCTGCCTGGCGGCCGTCGCTGAGTCGTAGCGCAAAGATAAGGAATGGCAGCGGTGTCGCGTACCGCTTGCCCGGTGAGACCGATGCCCAATCACCTCCTAGGTTCACCGGCGCCCGTCAGTGCCGATGAAATTCACCGAACGAAGATCATGCCCCGAGTTCTTGTCGTCGAAGATAGCCAAAGTCTGCTCAACAACCTGGCGAAAGGGCTTCAGGAAGAAGGCTACGAGGTCATCCCGGCGTCGTCGGTTGGCGAGGCGCGCCTGGCCTTCTTGCAGCAGCCCGACCTGATTGTGCTGGACGTGATGCTGCCCGACGGCAACGGCATCGACCTATTGCGGGAGTCTCGCGAGGATGGGATTTCGCAACCCTTTTTGGTGCTCACCGCGCGAGATTCCGTGACGGATCGGATCAAAGGACTTGATGCGGGGGCTGACGATTATCTGGTTAAGCCGTTCTCGTTCAACGAGCTGCTTGCTCGAATTCGAGCTTTGCTACGCCGGCCCGCGCTCGGTCTACAATCTGTCTTGAAGGTCGAAGGGCTGGAGGTCGACCTGTTACGGCGTACGGCGTTCCGGGACGGACGACCGCTGCAACTCTCCAACCGGCAGTTCGAACTCCTGGTCTACCTGATGCGAAATGCGTACTCGCCCGTCAGCAAGGAAATGATTGCTCGGGACGTCTGGATGGAAACGACGGCCACCTGGACCAACCTGATTGCGGTGCATATCGTCCAGCTCCGCCGCAAAATCGAGCGGCCCGGCCTGCCCACCATTCTGCACACGGTGCGGGGACATGGTTACCAGCTGGGGAACTCGCTCTGAGCCGTTTCCGAGTTTCCTCGCCAGCAGGCCGAGGCTCGCACGCTAAGGGGATGAGCTGCCGATTGGGTTCCGTCGCGACAGGAAAAATCGAGGACGTTATTTCTTCTCGTCTTTATCTTCTTTCTCTTCCTTTTCCTCTTTTTCCTTGGCCTTTTTCTCTTCCTGCTTCACGAATTTCCCACGGGGATCGAAGGTCACTTCCCAAATCTTTTTCTTGCGCGCGGTCACCAGCAGCACTTCGTAGGCCGCGATCTTGTCCTGCTTGGTGATCTCTTCGACTCTCTTGATGGTCGCCTTCGGGTGTTTGTGCTCGAGCGCCTCGGCCACCTCTTTCGGCAAATTCTTGACGGCGATTGCCTTTTCGATCGCCAGGATCGTTCCGTCGGCCGTGAGCTCCACGTCCACCTTCTGGCCTTTGTCCTTGAGGGAGACTTCATAAGTCACCTTGCCGTCTTCGTCTTCCTTCCCGCCGCCAACCAGTTCTGCATCGGGGAACTTAGCCTTAGCGGCATCCAGCACAGCCTTGGGCAGCTTGTCGAGCGCGATCTTCTCCTCCCCCGCCCAGGCATTTCCCACGACCAAGAGCCCGACCAACGCGACAACCGGGCTGATCCAACGAATAAGCATGCGCATCGTTACCTCTTTGGGCAAAGTTTGACTGAAGCGGTGAGACTTCGGGCGTTCCAATGCCGCGAGGTTAACAAACCGAGTTAAGCCCAGAGTGAAGTCACGATAAATTGCGGCTCATGTCGGCGGCAGACGCGGTCGTCGCCCGATAATTCAGAGGTGCGCGGCGATCGTCGGCGTAGAAATCGACTGGCGATCAAGGTGCACCCAACCGGTGCCTTCGAGCGAATTGCCGAAGAGATCCGGGTGCAAGATCTCGGCCAGGATCCGGGCTGACTCGACGAGTCGCGGGCCGGGGCGGTTGAAGAATTGGTTGCCGTCGGTCAGATAGACTCGGCCGTCACGGACCGCTCTCAACGTCTGCCAGCGCGGATGCTCCGTGAGCGGCGGCAACTCGGCCCGCGTGCGCGGAATGTCGAAGCCGCAGGGCATGATGGCGATCACGTCGGCGTCGCACGCAGCAAGACCGTCCCATTCGAGCCACGGCGAATGCTTGCCCGCTTCGCCCAAGAGGTTTCGGCCACCGGCAAGTTCCACGAGTTCGGGAACCCAGTTGCCGCACGACATGAGTGGGTCGATCCATTCGAGACAGGCGATCGAGGGTCGCGATTGGACAGTGGTCGACGAACCGGCGCGCTGACCCGCCTGCCGCTGGGTGGCACTGGCGGCTTGTCCGCCAGTGTCTTCGACTGAAGACGCACCGAGGGGTGAAGAACCGGCGGGCCTACACGCGCCGCTCGCCAGGGTGCGAATCGCGTCGAGTTCATGCTGCAGTGACGCGATGAGTCTCTCGCCGCGCTCTGAGGCACCGAGTGACTCAGCGACAGCGCGAATGTCGGTCCAGACGTCGGCCAGCGCCATCGGGTTGAGAGCGACGATTTTCGGTGGGTGGTCGATATCGATCATCCCCGCCATCGCCTGCTCGACATCTTTCAGGCTGACGGCGCAGACCTCGCATTGAGTCTGCGTGATGATGTGTGTCGGTTTGAGTTGCCGCAGCACGTCCGGGAAGACCCGGTAGATGGAGACTGCGGTACCGGCCAGCGACTTGACCCGATCGTCGATTTCGCGGCTCGTGCCGTGGATGTCGATCTTCGGTTCCGAGCAGGCGGGCAGGGCAAGAACGTCGCTCGGAAAATCGCACTCGTGCGAGCGGCCGACGAGATTTGGCCCGAATCCCAGGGCCGCGACAATTTCCGTCGCGCTGGCGATGAGGGAAACGATTCGCGGCTCAGGCATCGCAGATTCTCGCCGACGCCCTGCTTAAAACCGCTGCGACTCCGGCACGGCCATTGCGTTGTGGCGCAGCACCTGGTCGCCGCCGAAGAGAATGGCAGAGCCGATCAAGTCACCGCAGAGCGTTCCCCGAAAGAATGGGACTGCGGCGAGGTAGCACGCGAGCAACCCGTGCGCGTTCTTGGGATAGATGTCGGACAGCCACCACACGCCGAAATTCGTGACAATAAAGAAGAGGATCGATCCGGCCACGGTGAACGAGGCGATCGGCACAACGCGGGTCCAGAATCCCGAGTACTTGCGGATGCGGTCCAACTTCGAGTCAGTCCTGTTGAAACCCGCTTGCTCCAAACGGTCCCAATAACTCCGCAGACCCATCCCCATCGCCACGCTGAGCACGTAACACCCGTAAACGAAAGGCATCAACGTGTGAAACAAATAGAGGTTTGAATTTCGCGTTTCGATAGCCAGCAGGACGTCGCCCAGGAGCATCGAGAGCAGGGGAATCGCGAACGCCAGGCTTCGGTTACGAAAGTGGGCGCCGCAGAAGAGCGCTAGAGCCGCGATCGGCACGACGTTCCACTCAAAAGTCAGCAGACGAAGGAACGCCGGCGCGGCAATCAGCAGGCAAATAACAAGTGGGCGAGGCACGTTCATACAAAACTCCCGCGCCGGTTACCGCCCTCTTCCGCGACAACGGAACAGAGCCCAGCAACCTGGCGACCATCGTCTGAATAGCAAACCTGCTTAAAGGATTGCAACCGAGATTCTACGGCACGACCTGGGTTAATCACTGCACGGCATTCCCCGCGGCGCAGCGGCCATGGCCTGGTAGGTGAAATCCACCTTTATTTCTGTGCTGGCGCACGGCGCGGCCCGGAACCGAGGAACGCCTTCGACCCCGGTGCCGCCGGCGGAGTTTCGCCGGCCACCGACAGATTAAACGAGTAATCCGTCTTGCCGGGGGCCTGATGATCAATGAGGAATTCTGATTTTTTCGAGTTGACGTCGGGGTCGTTGTAGAGATTCTTGAGTCCGTCGGGTCCGTAGAAGCCCATCCTCGGATTGTGGCCGAGCTGGGCAAAGAGCATCACATATTTTCCAGGCGCAAGTGGCGGCAATTCGAACGACCCATCCGGTTTGACGAAAGCATGTGCGTTAGCTTTTGCCTTGCCGTCGGCCTTTGCCGCGTCGTAAGCGATCACCACGAGGCGCGTGGTCTCGGACTTCGCAACGGGACGCTCGCCGTCGACTGTCATCGTCCCGTTCAACGGATAGACCGTCACCGGATCCATTCCGGCGCTCTTATAGGCTTCCTCGAGGCGCTGAGCGGTGGACTGACGCCCTTCGCACCCGAAGGACACCCCGAAGATCAGCGTCGCCACGATACCCCATGGCATCTTGCACTGCGGAGCACGGTGACGCATCTTGAGCCGGCGAGCCCAGTGACTTAGAGGCAAAAGTGACATTATGCCATCAACTCCACTCTCTCAACGACGCGAGGCAATTCTGCGTATAAGAAAGTCGGCCGCCCTGGAAGCGCCCAGGGAGGCCGACCGCGATTCGCGGGCGATTGAATCAGAACTGGTCAGTGACGGCTTCGTGTCCGCGCGGCGTCATCAGGGCGACGAATGTGACGATAGAAATATTCTCGCTCAACAGACGAGCCGATCCGTCGCACATGGCAACCCCACCCGAGCCCGGATGGAAACTGAACATGGCGTTATAACCAAGCTCGTTCGTGCAGTTGATGAAGCAGACCGGCATCGGGCAGTTTGTGCTCGAGAAGCAACTGGGCGTTCCGAGGCCGGAAAAATCCGAACCGATGACGTAACCGAACGCGTTCGTCGAGGCCCAAGCGCCGCCCGGGTTAGAAGCGAAACCGGAGATAGGCGTCGGTAAAGTCTTCTTTCCTCCTCGTGTCCAGCAATCTGGCCTGCCCGCCATTTCAGTGCAGAAAAGTGTCGTGGACGTCCCGTCGGTGATCTGGTCAACCGAGAAGCCGCACGAATTTGAAAGAAAGCTGTGAAACAGGCCCTTCGATCCGATGGTCACGCCGCCAAGCACGCCGAGTGCGCGCGAGTAATACGCGTTGGCATACGCAGCCACATCGCACAGGCCCTGGTAATCCAACGCGCCGTGAAGGCGTTTGAAAGCAAAACAACTCCGGCAGTAGATGAGGCAAAACTGGTAAGCGACGTTTGCTTCGACAAAGGGATTTTGCGTTCGCGGCGACGAAGGGCAGACGTAGGACGGTACGACGGCGGCCGCGGGCCGGGTGTTGGCGCTTGGATCAATGCAAGGACAGCCAGAATTTGCAGCGGTGTACAAAGCCGGGCATGGGGCGGCCGATAGGCAGACCGGGGAGAAGATCGGCGCGTTCATACAAATGCGGTTGTAAACCGTGTTGGCTTCCACGAACGGCAACAGCCGTTCGGGCCAGGTGTGCAAGTTGTAGTCGTTGTGCCCCACGCTTCCCGGCGTCCCGACTGTGAACAACGTCCCGCACAGGCACTCTTGCAAGTAACCGGTCGGAACGCCGCAAGTGCACACGAAGGGGGGCGGGCCGCAGAAGGTAGCGGCGTTGTAGAGCACGGTAGACGCTGGCGGGAATTGATTGTTGACGTCGTGATAATTGTGGGCCGCCAGCGCGATCTGCTTGAGGTTATTGCGACATTGAGAGCGTCGCGCCGCTTCGCGTGCCGCTTGCACGGCCGGCAGCAATAGCGCGATGAGCACGGCGATGATGGCGATCACCACCAAGAGTTCGATCAGTGTGAAGCCGAGCCGTGAGCGAGCGCAACCAGATTGTGACCGACGAAATCGTTCGCGTTTGAGCATGACAAGTCCTCGTTGTCTTACGGCTATTCGGACGCGTTGATCCGAACAGCCCTCTTGGCAAACGGGGCGGTCAAGTCACGAGAGGCGCAGGAGTTCCAAGGCAGTCGCACGGCGATTCAGACCTCGCGCGCTGGGTTAACAGAGGCGCGACCAGATTCACCGGTGGACTGGGAAGGATCGCTGCCAAGCCGCACCTTCAATCGGGCGCGCAGCAGCGCAAGAACGCAGCGTCTTCGTTCCTCGAAAGACCCCGAATGCGATACGACGAATGGGCAGGTCTTCT
>DASRXU010000239.1:0-1977 GCA_035687365.1 Planctomycetaceae bacterium
CGCGCAGCGTCTCGGGGGCCAGATCTTTCTTGTCGAGTTTGCGGCCGTAATCAAGAACGGCCTCTAGGCCTCGTTCGCGCACGTCGCGGCAAATACGCTCGACCACTTGCTGTGGAGACAGGGGTTCGCTGAAAATCTCGATCGTTCGCCGCCGTCCGGCTTCCGAGACCACATTGCCCTGCGGGCTGAGCTTGCCGCGCAGGGTCGCAAGGGCTGCGGCCGCGTCGTCACGTGAGCAATCAATTGTGGCGATAACCAGCGGTCCGGACGGTTGCGAACTCATGGCAATAAACTCGAATTCTTGCCCATAATCAAACAGCGGTTCCTGCGCGGTCATCGTACAGCACGCCAGGTCATTCAAGAAGTTTATCAGTTCGAGGATCAATCGATGCCCAGCCGTCCCCTTTACGATCTGCGGAGCGATACGGTGACCAAGCCGTCGCGGGCCATGCGGCAGGCGATGGCCGACGCGGAAGTCGGCGACGACATGAGTGCCGAAGATCCGACCGTGAATCGGCTCGAGGCGCGGTGCGCAGAGCTGTTCGGAAAGCAAGCGGCCGTCTTCGCCTGCACCGCGACGCAAGCGAATCAGATGGCTGTGCGGGTGCATTGTCAGCCGGGCGACGAGCTGCTCATCCATGACACTGGGCACATTGCCAATTTCGAGGCAGGAGGACCGGCGGCGATCGCTGGCGTTTCCTGCCGCACGCTGCCCGGCGATCGCGGCATGCTCGATGTGCCCCAACTCAAAGGCAACGTGCGTGCCGACGATCAGCATCTTGTGCAAACGCGGCTCGTTTGCGTCGAAAACACCACAAACATGGGCGGCGGCCATGCCTATCCGCTCGAGCAACTCGCCCGCGTGGGCACTTGGGCCAAGGAACTGGGGCTAAAGGTCCATATGGATGGGGCGCGCCTCTTCAACGCGACCGTTGCCCGCGGTTACTCGCCCAAGGACGTCGGACGTCACATCGACACGATCGCCGTCTGTTTTTCCAAAGGCCTGGGCTGCCCGATGGGGGCCGTGCTGGTCGGTTCGACCGAAGAAATTCGCAAAGCACGCCGGGTGCGAAAGATGTTGGGCGGCGCACTGCGGCAAGCGGGTATCGTGGCGGCCGCCGCGGAATATGCTTTATCTCACAACATCGAGCGGCTGGCCGAGGACCACGCCAACGCCCATCAACTGGCCGAACGCATCGCCCAAATCCGCGGCCTGCGAATCAATGTCGACGCGGTCGAAACGAACCTGGTTTTCTTCGACGTCGAGCCGGAATGGGGCAACGCGGCCCAGCTTTCTCACGCCTTGGAGAGCCGCGGCGTGCTAATTCACGACGCGGGTCCCCAGCGATTGCGGGCCTGTACGCACCTCGACTTTCGTCGCGAGGACCTGCCGGAGGTCGGACGAATCCTGGCCGAGTGTGTCGAAGCCGGCTTTCGCGCTTCACCCGGGTCGCCCTTTGGCAGCTTTTGGCGGGGCTGATCGCGGGGGCCAGCGCCGTCGTCTGGGGTTAAATCCAGCGATAACCAGGAGTTAGCACGCCCGTCCGCGGGACCGGTACGATCGGAGAGGACTGCGAGGATTTATCGATCCGGTCAACTCGCCGCGTGGATTGGCGACCCTCGGTCGGTCGATAGTTCTCACTGTCCAGGGAACGTTGTGGACACTGTCTAAGCTCGAAGTGCGTCGATCTGTACACGGTGGCGGTCGACGCAAGTTGTGTTCACACAAACGTTTCCTGGAGTCTTCGATGACCGCCCGTTCCAAGAACCGATTGAACCGGGTCGCCATTCTGCGTTATGATGGTCGGCACCAGGAGGGAAATGACCCCTCCTCCCCTCGCCAGGCAGGGAGTGCCGACATGGAAGTGCAAGGCCCGGGTTCCCTTCAACGAAGCGTTCCCGTCTCACCGGTCAAGACAACGGGTCAGTCGGCAGCAGCGGCCAAGCCGCAAACGCCGGCCGTCTCGAAGCCGAAGG
>DASRXU010000240.1:0-4183 GCA_035687365.1 Planctomycetaceae bacterium
AACTATGTGCAGCTTCGCACCTACGAGCAGCGCCTTAAATTCGCGCGAGAGAATGTGGCGATTCAGAAACGCTCGCTGGGCCTGGCCGAAGCTCGTTGGCGCACCGGGCGCTCCACCGAGCTGGACGTGCGGCAAGCCCGCTCGAGCCTGGCCCAAACCGAAGCCTCGATTCCTCCGCTCGTGGCCGGGCGTCGGCAGGCAAACAATCAATTGTGCACGTTGCTCGGCATGCCAGTGAGCGATCTGGCAGTGGGGATGATATCGGCGCCGATCCCCGGCGCCGCGCCTGAAGTGGCGATCGGCATTCCGGCCGACCTCGTGCGACGGCGTCCCGATGTGCGGCGGGCCGAACAGCAGGTGGCCGCCCAATCGGCGCGGATCGGCGTGGCCGAGGCCGATTTGTATCCCCAGTTGAGCATCAACGCGTTCGTCGGCTTCGTCGGGAACGATTTCCGGGAACTCTTCGAGTCGAAGAGTTACACCGGGCTCTTTTTCCCAAGCCTGTCGTGGAAAATTCTCAACTACGGACGGATCACGAACAACATCAAGGTGCAGGACGCGAAGCTCGACGAATCGGTGTATCAGTATCAGCAAAGCGTGCTGAACGCGGGGCGGGAGGCGGAAGACGCGGTTGTCGGCTTCCTGCAAGCACAGGAGCAGGCGGCCCATCTCGAGGACAGTGTCCGTGACGCGCAGCGTTCGGTCGAATTGGTGCTGCTGCAATTCGAGAGCGGCGTCACCGATTTCAATCGCGTCTTTAACACGCAGACGACGCTCGTCACGCTCGAAGATCAGCTGGCCGTCACGCGCGGCAATATCTCGCTCAATCTGATTCAACTTTACAAAGCGATCGGCGGTGGCTGGCTCTGCTTCTGCGACGGCCAGGGTCTGCCGGCATCGCCGACGGTCCAGGCGTCATTCGGATCACCGGCCCCCGAATTGCCCAGTCCGGAGCCACCCGCGGCGACGCCCGCGCAGCAACATCCATCGATGCCCGCGCCGTCCAACCAGTAAACGGCTACGTGAGCCGGTGGCGAAAGAGCCAGGCTGCGGTCGGCAGCGTGATGCAGGCGATCAACGCCAGGGGCCACAGATCCCCCACCAGCCGCGGTAGCGTGGCCCCTTCGAGGTACACCCGCTGAGCCATGTCGATCGCGTAACGTAGCGGGTTTGCGAGAGTCGCGTACTGAAGCGCCTGCGGCATGCTACTGATGGGCGTCGATAGCCCCGAGAGGAGCGTGAAGGGCAACGTCACGACGAAGGAATAGAGCATAGCCTGCTGCATCGTGCGGGCGATCGACGACACCAGCAGCCCCATCCCCACAGCCGCCATCAAGAACACGGTCAATCCGGCATAGAGGGTGACAAACGAGCCCGCGAACGGAATCCGAAACCAGAGCTGGGCCACCAGCAGAATGTTAGTCGCTTGCACCGTGCCAATCAGGATCGACGGCAGTGCCTTACCCACCATGATCTCGGAGGGACGGAACGGCGTGACAAGCAGTTGATCGAACGTCCCCTGCTCCCGTTCGCGAGCCACCGACATCGCGGTGAGCAGCAGCGTCTGCAGCATCGTGAGTGTGCCGATGAGTGCGGGGATCATGTTCCAGCGGGTTTCGAGATTGGGGTTGTACCAATCGCGGGTCGAAACCGTGACGGGCGGATTTCCCAGACCGTGGGCCGTGCGCCAATCGGCATTGAAGCTCCCCACGATTGCGGTCAGGTAGCCCGTGGCGGTGGCCGCGGTGTTTGAGTTCCGCCCGTCGGCTATCACCTGGACGTCGGCTCCCGCCCCCGTTTCAAGGCGGCGCTCAAAGTCCTGGTCGATCTGAATTGCCAAGAGCGCTCGCCGATCGTCGATGGCCGACTTGAGGTCTTGCGCGCGGGTGAAATTGGCCACGCGTCGAAAGATGCCGGAGCCATCCAATTTCGCCAACAAATCGCGCGAAGTATGGCTGCGGTCCTGATCCAGGATGACATACGGGACGTCGAGCAAGTCGTAACTGGCCGCATAGCCAAACATCAGACATTGGATGATTGGCGGCGCGATGAGCGTGAATCGTCCCCGCGGGTCTTTGAGGACGGCCAACAGCTCTTTGCGAGTGAGGGCCAAAATGCGTAGCAACGATGCGACCATGAGAACGAGTTTAATCCTCTAATCAGGCGAGCCGCTTGCGGGTAATTGCCCGCGTCAAAATCGCCAGCAGCACCGCCATCACGCCTAGCACCGCGGTGTTCGGCAGGATCACCGGCCAGACGTCTCCCGCGAGAAACATAGTTTGCAACAGGGCCACGTAATACCGCGCGGGGAGCGCATACGTGAGAAGACGCAAAGGCGCGGGCATGCTGCGTAGATCGAACAAAAATCCCGAGAGCATCATGGCCGGCAGAAACGTCACCAAAACGGCCAGCTGGCTCGCCACGAACTGGCTCTTCACCAACGCCGAGATGACCAGGCCGATTCCCAGCGCGACCAATAAGTACAACATCGATGCCCCGGTCAGCACCCAGATCGAGCCGCGCAGCGGTACGTGGAACAGAAATTTGGCGGCGACCACGCACAGGGCAAAGCCGATCATGCCCAGGAGGAAATAGGGGATCGTCTTGCCGAGCAGAATTTCGTCGGCGCGGATCGGCGTGACGAACAGGGCTTCGAGCGTCCCGTGTTCCCACTCGCGGGCCATCACCAACGCGGTGAGCATCGCGCCAATCAGCGTCATCACCAGCACGATTAGGCCCGGCACGAGAAACCAACGGCTCTCGTTGGCCGAATTGAACCAAAGCTGGCTCTGAACACCGATCGGTCCCGCGGACATTGGCTCGCCGGCCGCGGCCCGTCGTCCCAGGTACGTGCCCAGCGCCGCCTCGGAGTAGGCCTGAATGATCCGGGCTCGATTGGCGTCCGATCCGTGCACCAACAGCTGCACTTCGGCATTCCCGAGCGCCAAACGGCGCGAAAAGTCCGATTGCACGTGGAGGATGGCGTCCGCCTTGCGGTTGAGCATCAGCTCGCGCGCCTGGTCCATCGAATTGACATAGGTCGTGATGAAGTAGCGAGACAGCTGAAAGCCCGCGGCCATTTCCGTGGCCTCCGCGGACCGATCATCAAGCACGAGCGCGACCCGGATGTCCCTGATGTCGAGCGACAAGCCGTACCCGAATAGCAAGATCAAGATGACGGGCAGGACGATGCCGATGGCGATACTACTCGGATCCCGTACGACCTGTCGGCCCTCTTTGCGAACGAGGGCCGCCACGCGACGCAGCTTTCCTCCGCGATGCGCGGCGGGATCGAACCGCGAATCATTTCGGTGCTGCGATCCGTTGTGCTCCCGCGAACGATGATCCAAGCTCATGCGGCACCTCCTTCCCGGACCGCTTTCGCGCCCGAGCCGGCGCGAGCCTCTTCCACGATCGCGATAAACGCATCCTCCATGTTCGGCGTGCGGCCTGGCGCCGGGTGAGCGCGTTTCCGCACTTCCGCAGGCGTCCCCTGGGCCAACACTTGCCCTGCGTCGAGGATTGCAATCCGATCGCAGTATTCGGCTTCTTCCATGAAGTGGGTCGTAACGATCACCGTAACTCCCTGCCGCGCGAGCGCGGTGATCCGCTGCCAGAACTCGCGGCGTGCCAACGGATCGACGCCGCTGGTCGGTTCGTCGAGGAACAATATTTCCGGCTCGTGCAGCAGAGCGGCCGCCATCGACAGGCGTTGCTTGTAACCCCCGGGCAACTGTCCACTGGGCAACCGCGACAGCGATTTTAGTTCGAATTGGTCCAGGGCCCAGCCGATGCGTTCGCGTTTTTTGCCGCCTCGCAATCCATACGCGCTACCGAAAAAGTCGAGATTCTCGACCACGGTGAGCTGGCCGTAGAGCGAGAACTTTTGCGCCACGTAACCGATCCGTTCGCGGGCCGATGCACGGGCGTGGCGCAGATCCACTCCGGCGACGCGCAGCGTGCCGCTGGTGGCGGGCAACAATCCGCATAACATGCGAAAGGTGGTCGTTTTTCCCGCGCCGTTGGGGCCAAGCAGCCCATAGATCTCGCCCCGTTGGACCTCAAAACTGACGTGATCGACGGCCGTGAAGTTTCCGAATCGGCGGACGAGGTCGCGAACTTCGACGACGGCTTGATGGTTGTCCTCGGCGATAGGGTGCGCCAGAGTCATCGAGCCCGCGGC
>DASRXU010000241.1:0-9539 GCA_035687365.1 Planctomycetaceae bacterium
ACCGAGACCGCGGTCAACGCTTCCATCTCCACACCCGTGCGGGCATGCACTCCAACCAGTGATTCGATCTTGAGCGTCCGCTCGTCAACGATCTCGAAATTCACTTCGGCCCGATCCACCGGCAGAGGATGACACAGGGGAATCAAATCCGAGGTTCGCTTCGACGCCATGATGCCGGCGAGTCGAGCCACCTCGAACACGTTTCCCTTGAGCAGCTTTCCGTCGCGGATCAGCTCCAAAGTCTCGGACGCCAAGGTCACATAAGCGACGGCTCGCGCGATCCGTTCGGTCACATTCTTCCCGCCGACATCCACCATGCGACTGGCGCCGGTCTCGTCAAAATGGGAAAATTGCGACATGGGAGTGCGTGCCGCCGACTCGGTCAGCGATGCAACAGCACTATAGTCCTGCCCCAAGGTGCCGACAACCCAGTTCTCGAACATCGGCCACGATCGACTCTGCTTCGCAAAGGTTGACGCCATTTGGACCTGCGAATTTCCCGCGTCGCATCGACAGTCGATTTGTGCAGTGCTTCGCCGAGGCAGTTTGTGAAGGCTTCGCCGGTGCGATAAAACCAAATGGAGCGTACGAGCGCAGGCGGCGCGTCCCTCGGGGTCAAAAAAATGAATCGCCGATCCGGAATCGGGCCTGACCCAGCAGCGGCCGAACCGTCCCCGTCGGGTGCCGACGATCGCGATTCCCTCGTGATTCGGCTGCTCGACGAACTCACGGCTCAAACCCGGACGGGATCGTCGCCGGATTTCGAGTCGCTGCGGCGCCGCCATCCCGATTTGGTCGACGAAGTCCGGATGCTGTGGGCGACGGCCATGGTGGCCGAGGACTTTGCCAGCGTGTCGCAGGTCCTCGACTCGGCCGCGGCGGCAACCTCCGTTCGCAGCGCCCCGCCCTCCTTCGAGCCACACCAACGCGTCGGCGATTACGAAATCCTCGACGAGATCGGTCGCGGCGGCATGGGCGTCGTGTTTCGAGCCCGGCAGATCAGCCTGGGCCGGATTGTCGCCCTCAAGATGATCCTGCGCGGTGCGTTGGCGTCGGCCTCCGACCTGACCCGCTTTCGGGCTGAGGCTGAGTCGGCCGCCGGCCTGCACCATCCGCATGTCACCGCCGTCTACGAAATCGGCGACCACGAGGGGCAGCCGTTCTTCAGCATGCAGTTCGTGGAAGGTACGACGCTCGCCCGCAAAATTGCCGAGGGCCCGCTGCCCGCGCGTGAGGCGGCCCAGTTGCTGCTGCCCGTGTGCCGCGCGATCGCCGAAGCTCATCGCAATGGACTTCTGCACCGTGACCTCAAACCGTCCAACATCCTCATCGACCGCAAGGGCCATCCGTTCGTCAGCGACTTCGGGCTCGCGAAACGAGTGACGGCGGATGCGGCTCGGTCCGAGGTCGATGACGAATATGCCCTATCGGTGTTGACGCACAGCGGTGCCATCGTCGGCACTCCGGGTTACATGGCCCCCGAACAGGCGGCCGGCAACCGCGGCGACGTGAGCCGGGCCACCGACGTCTACGGACTCGGTGCCCTGCTCTACGCCACGTTGACCGGCCGCGCTCCGTTTCAATCGGCCTCGCCCGTCGACACGGTCTTACAGGTACTCGAACAAGACCCTCTGCCCCCGCGGCTGTTGAACCCCGGTGTCGACACCGACCTGGAAATGATTGCCCTTCGCTGCCTGCAAAAACCTGCCGAACTGCGTTACGCAACGGCGGACGAGCTGGCCGACGATTTGGAGCGATTCCTCGCCAACGAGCCGGTCGCCGCTCGATCGTCACGCTTCGAGCAAGTGATGACCCGTGCGTTCCGTGAAACGCACCACGCGGTCGTGCTCGAGAACTGGGGCGTGCTCTGGATGTGGCACAGCCTCGTGCTGATCGTGCTGTGCCTCGTCACCAACGCCTTTCAATGGGAAGGCGTCACCGCTCGCCTGCCCTACGTCGGACTGTGGACCATCGGCCTCGGAGTCTGGGCGATTATCTTCTGGAACCTACGGCGACGCAGCGGACCAATCACCTTCGTCGAGCGCCAGATCGCCCACATCTGGGCCGGCAGCGTGATCTGCAGCACGCTCTTGTTCGGCATCGAGGCGCTGCTCGATCTGCCCGTGCTCACGCTCTCACCCGTGCTGGGCCTGGTGAGCGGCATGGTCTTTCTCGTGAAAGCTGGAATCTTGAGCGGAGCCTTTTACATCCAAGCGGCCGCCCTTTTCGCCACAGCCGGCGCGATGGCTCTTTGGTCGCGGACGGGATTACCGCCCCTGGGCATCTCCCTCTTCGGCATAGTCTCGGCCGCCTGCTTCTTCGTGCCGGGCCTCAAGTACTACCGCCAACAACGGTCGCGGCTCCGCGGTTGACGTGACGGGCTCGGGCGCCACGACCGGACTTGGCCCGCGGTGCCGGTCCCGGGCGAGTCATTCGTTCGCTCCCGAGTTGTCAGGCGGTCCCCAGGCGATCTTGTCAAAGATCTGTTGGATCCTCGCGCCTCGCTCCGGGTGGGTCATCCGCACGTAGGCAATCTTCCCCAGGAGATGGTCGCGAAAACGAGGATGCTGGGCTCGATTCTGCGATTCCGGTCCGAAGCGGCGGCAATTGTGCAAAGTCGCCTTCAATCGATCGTATTCATCGCGCGGCACGTTGATCTGACGGTTAACGACCAAACCGGTGATCGATTGCTGCGTTCCCGAGCGCATGACCCGTGTTTTGCGATGCCGGATGACGAACCCCTCGGCCAACACGAGGGCGCACACGAAGACTCGAAAGCGGGACAGACTGCGCTCGAAATTGTGATCGCCCGAAAAGACGAGATCGTCGGCATAACGCGTGTAACTCGCGCCAACGGAGCGAACCAGCCCGGTCAGTCGGCAGTCGAGCCGATAGGCGCAAAGGTTTGCCAAGGCCGGTGACGTCGGGGCGCCTTGAGGCAAATGTGGCTTGCCGAATGCTTGCCACAGGTCGTGCCGGCGGCCATGCGCAACGTCCGTCGGAAGGAGATCCGCGCTCACGACGTTCGTGCAGAGCCTTGCCAACAACCGTGCGACTGCTTCGGGATAACCCAGCGCATGAAAGAGCGAGTGAATCCGTGACTGCCGAATTCGCGGGAAAAAGTCCCGTAGGTCAATGCGTAAGATGACTCGCTGGCCGACGTGCGGCGCCGCGCAGGTAAGTGTGGAATGCTGCGACCGGAAAGCGTGCGCCGATGGATGCGGGGGAATCACATCCAAAATCTCGCTGAGAATCTGCCGCTGAATCTCTTTGAGCCGCGGCTTGGGGCTTTCGACGAGTCGTTTTCGTCCCCCCGACTTGGCGATCCAGTAGTAGCGGTAGTGCTCCAGTTTGCCGGCCCCGATTCGGTGTCTGTGTCGGTGACACCCCGCGAACCAGTCGAGCTCACCCAAGGTGATTCCCAACCAATCGGCCAAGTCGCCTGGCGTGACGAGAGCGGGGAGCCTCTCGGTCCCTTTGATCGCCGGCGCCGGAGCCATCTGCGAGCGAGGCAGACAGAGAACGTTCGTCAGCGAAATCGATTGGAGTTCTTCCGATTCGAGTTCTTCCAATGGGATCCGCTGCAGAGCTTGCGACTTGAGACGCTCGACGGCGCGACAGAACTTTCGGTCGGCTGCGAGAAACGTCGCAAGTACCGAGTGCCGCGGCGTCGGAGCATTCACGCCGAACCGAGCGAACACACGGGTGATCAGCGGATCGATCCATCGCTGGCGGCGCGGCAGGTCGAAGACTTGCATGAGCCGCGCGCTCAGGCCGGCCCCGGTCCAATCGCCGGCGAGCAAAGCGGTAGCGGCATCGCGTGCGGTGGAATCCGAAACATGCATAAGAATGGGGAACGGAGCGTCTCGCGAAGACTCGTCGTGCGCGAGCAGTTCTGCGCACCTGCGCAGTGAGGCTCACGCGTCGTAGTGGTCAAGGTCGAACGGGTTCGTCGGGGTAGCCCCGACAAGGCAGACACAACCGGAAACCGGTCGAATCGCCAACCTGGGACGCCCCGCCCCCGGTATTGACGCTAAGCCGGCACGCCATCGTGGGTCAAGAGCCTCGCGAGGGGCCGTTGACTACTCCGCACGACGCTAGCGGAATTCCGGGTGCGACGACTCGGCGCTCCAGGCGCTGCTCACGCTTCACCGGCCACATCAGCGCGTCGTAAAGCTCACGGCTTAGCTCGCAGCTAGTTCCGGCTGCCGCCTTGCAGTTTCGCCAGCAGGCGCAAGATTTCGAGATACATCCAGACCAGGGTGACGAGCAAACTGAACCCGCCGTACCACTCCATGTACTTGGGCGCCTGAAGTTGGACACCCCGCGAGATGAAGTCGAAGTCCAAAACCAAGTTCAGGGCCGCAATGATCACCACGACCACGGAAAAGCCGATGCCGATAAGTCCCGATTCATGGATGTACGGGATCCGTATCCCGAAAAAGGACAGGAGCATGTCCGCCACGTAAACCAGGCAAATGGCGCCGGTCGCCGACACCAGCCCGATTCTGAACTTATCCGTCACGCGAATGAGGCCCGTTCCGTAAACAAAGAGCATCATGGCCAGCACGCCGATGCTCACTCCCACGGCTTGAAACGCGATGCCGTGGTACTTCGCATTAAACGACGCGGAAACGGCTCCGAGAACCAGCCCTTCCAGAGCGGCGTAAAGCGGCGCCGAAATGGGTGACGCCTTCGGAAAGAAGATTGTCCCCAGGGCCGTGATGAATCCGCCGATCGAGCCCACGATCAGCAGTCCGGACGTGAGCGGCGATCCGGCGGTGGCCTGATACCACGTGTAACCGGCGGCGGCCACTAGAATCACGAGCAGGCCGGTGGTCTTCACCACCGTGCCTTCCAGCGTCATCACCGAGCTACCCGCGTAGGCGTGCCCGGCGCGTTGGTAAACCGCCTCGTTCATCGCCGGATTGGCTGTTGCCATGGCACGTTCTCCGTGGTTGTCTTCGACGTTTGAACCGACCCCACAAACGGGGCTTAAAGCGACTCAATCTATTCCACTGCGCAGTTCATCGCCCCCGCGGCAGCCGATTAGCCAAACAGATCCAAGTCCGGCCGCACCGGGTGCAGGGGCACGCCCCTGCCCTGTTAGTCGCGTTTCTCGTCTTGATGGAACTCACGCCAGCGTTGCCAGGCGTAGGTCCATTCCATCCACATGCGCATCACCGACCACAACAGGCGCATTCGCGAGAGGTGCTCAGGTTGTAGCCGCGTCTTGCTGGCGAAAGACTCGCGGGCCGCGTCGGTGAGATTCCATTGAGCGGCTAAGTTGCGACACAGCACTTCGGCAGTGAGATCATTTTCCTGCGGCTCGCCCGGCTTGGGCTCTTTGACGAGGTCAGCCGCGTCGGCCATTACGAAGAGTTCGAACAGCCGGCCGCGCAGAGGATCGAGCTCGAGAGGCTTTTGCGACTCTTCGGCTTCGCGAACCAGGAGGTCGATCTGTCCTAAAATGCTCTTGGCGAGCGAGGGTTCGGTCGTCGTGGGGGCGGCCATGGCAGTCTCCGATGTTGTCACTCCATTTTAGCGCGTGCCATGAAAAGAGGACAGGCTCCTCGCGAACGGGAAGCCTGTCCTCTGTTTTATGTCGCCCAACTTTAGCAATTTTGACGAATTACATCGCCCAGGCCGAGTGCGGGAACAGGAAGTAGACGCCGGTGATGGCACCCGCTTCGACGGCAGCCGCTTCGGTGTTCCAGGGAATCTGATAGATCAGCTTCGGAGCACATTCGCCGGGCCGGTAGAAGCCCAAGGGATAGACCCGGCAACACGGCGGATCGATCGTCATTTGGTACGGCAGTCCGATCGCCTGCGTCGTGAATCGCAGCGACGACACGATCGGCTGGATGAAGAACGGATACGCGTGGCCGTACCGCTCCAAATCCGGGTCCTCGAAGTACAGCGGCTGATAGAAGATATTCGAGGCTTGCCAGGTGTAGGTGCTCGCCGGGAAGACCCGCGGCTCGAAGGGCCCCGACGACAGTTGAATTTCCTTCGGACATTCGGGGCCTTTGCCGTCGGCCGTCTTGCAGGGCGCTCCATCCGGGCGAGGACACAAGTTCTGGCAAGGATCCTCGGCGGCCACTTTCGGATCCGGCTCGTAATCCAAGAAGGGCAGAATTTGCGTCACCTTAGGCAGTTGAGCGGGAGTTTTGGCCTGCTCGGCTTCCGGCAGATTGCCCAAGTCGGGAATCGCGCCCTGACGCTGCGTACCCGAGCCAAACTTGCCCGAGAACGGCAGCTTTTGTGCCTGAGCCATATAGTTCATGCCCGCAGGAGCCGGGGCAAACTGTTGCGGATATCCGTTGGCCGATTGCGCCGGCGCGGGGGGAACCCGTTGCGAGAGATCCATTGGCTGTTGTGCGTATGCGCCGAACTGCGCCGCGGTCGGCTGTTGCTGGCTCGGCTGTGCCAGCGGTTGCTGTGCGAGTGTCTGCTGGGGCGCGAACGGCTGATTGGATGACTGCGAAGTGCCACCCGCTCCTTGCAAGGCCGCGTCACGCATCTGCTGGTTACGACGGGCCCAACGGTCTGTGGAGGGAGCGGGCGTGGCAGCCGGTGTATCGCCAAAGTTTGCGGTGACCGGTGCGTCGGGCGACGCCGGCACCGGCATCTGGAACGCGTCGTCGGCGCGCAGGCCAGAGAGATCAACCGCGAGCAACAATGCGGCTGCTCCGCCCAGAAGCCGGTTAGCCGACTTCGACCGGAGCATGCTCCGCAGTGTAATTGGGTGCTTCTTGCGTGATTGCGATGTCATGTGGATGGTTCTCCCTAACCGTTGCGGGCGATACCTGGATGAAGCGCGTCTTGGTTCGCAGGTCATCGATGGTGCCGACGCCGAGATATCCCATCCCGGCCCGCAGCCCACCGATCAGCTGGTACATGAAGGGTCCCAGCGAACCTTTGTAGGAGACGCGACCTTCAACTCCTTCGGGGACGAGTTTCCTCGCCCCTTTGCCGTCCTCCGTGATTCCTGCCTGGCGATAGCGCTCGCTGCTCCCCTGCACCATCGCCCCCAGTGAACCCATTCCTCGATAGCGTTTGTAACTACGTCCTTGATACAGAATCATCTCGCCGGGACTTTCGTCCAAGCCCGCCAACAGCCCCCCGAGCATCACAATCGAAGCTCCGGCTGCCAGTGCCTTGGTCACGTCGCCGCTATAACGAATGCCGCCGTCGGCGATGATCGGCACGTCGGTGTCGGCGGCCGCTTGGGCGGCGTGAGCAATGGCCGTCAATTGCGGCACTCCGACACCGGAGATAATCCGCGTCGTACAAATGGAACCAGGGCCGATGCCCACTTTGACTGCGTCGGCACCGGCCCGAATCAGGTCACGCGCTCCTTCCGTGGTGGCGACGTTTCCCGCAATCACATCGATTGTCCAGCGGCTCTTCACGTAACGGATGGTGTCGATCACATTGCGCGAATGGCCGTGGGCGCTATCGACCACGAGGACATCGACACCCTTTTCCATCAGGCAAGCGATGCGGTCGTAATCGCCAATTCCGACCGCGGCACCCACCCGCAACCGCCCGCGCGAATCCTTCGACGCCAGCGGAAAGCGCAGGTTCTTGTCGATGTCCTTAATCGTGATCAAACCCTTCAAACGGTATTCATCGTCAATCAGCAAAAGTTTCTCGACTTTGTTTTCCAGGAGGATCCGTTGAGCTACCTTCAAATCGGTATTCTCATTGGCAGTTACCAGGTTTTCCTTAGTCATCACGTCGGCAATTCGCGTCTCCCTCGACTCAAGGAACCTGAGGTCCCTGCGCGTCAGAATCCCCTTAAGTATCCCATCTTTCGTGATGGGGACGCCGCCGATATTTCGCTCGTCCATGATCCGAGCTGCTTCGCCCACCGTGGCTTCGGGCGGAAGTGTGACCGGGTCGACGATCACGCCGTGCTCGCTCCGCTTGACCCGATCGACCTCGAGGGCCTGCCGCTCGATCGTCATGTTCTTGTGGACGACGCCCAGCCCCCCCTCCTGCGCCATGGCGATGGCCATTTCGCTTTCGGTGACCGTATCCATGGGGCTGGAAATAATCGGCACATTCAGCCGGATGTTACGCGTGAGGGGCGAGCTGACCTCGACCTCCGACGGGAGCGATTCGCTGTACGCCGGCTCCAGCAGCACGTCGTCGAATGTCAGGCCGCGATAGCAAATTCGATCTTCCATGGTCCCCTCCGGCGTCTGTTATGAGTCTTCCGCGACGGGCAAAGTTCCGTCGGCGGCTGTCCCCAAGAGTTTGAAAAAGTCGTTCGACAAGTCGACGAGTTGAGCGGGCGACAACTGCTCGGCCCGCGCGTCGTCCTTTAGTTCCCGTGATTTAAGGACGTCGTCGATCTGAGTACGGTCGAGCTCACGGCGATACATCCCGATTAACACGTTTCGCAAGACCTTACGTCGCTGTTGAAACACGCCGCGAAGAAATTGGTGCAAGAATTCGCGGCTGGCGATTTTTGCGCGAAGTGCGGGATCGGGATCGATGCGGATCATCGCCGAAGCGACTTTCGGTCGTGGCCAAAAGACGTCGGGCGGCAGCCGCTTCAGGATTTCGAGTCGGCACTGCGACTGCAGCCATACCGACAGCGCGCTGTAGTCGGCCGTCGATTCCTTGGCGACCATCCGCTGCGCCAATTCATATTGAATGGTGACGACCATCCGCTCCCAGGGGTAGGCGCTGGCGACCAGGTTCGAGATCACCGGCGTTGCGACGCCGTACGGAAGGTTGGCGACGAGTTTGAGTTGCAGTCCGGTGTCGCGCAATCCGCGGTCCAACGCGTCGAGCACCTCCGCGGAAAAGTGATTCTTGTTCTTTAGCACGTCGCTACCCAGCAGCGTGACGTTCGTGAACCCTTCAACGGCGTCGGCCGTCAGCCGCTGCATGTGCGCATCGACCTCAACAGAAATCACCGCGCCGGCCTGTAGAGCGAGAGCGGCGGTCAAACTCCCCGTGCCCGAGCCGATTTCGAGAATCAGATCCGACGGGCCGATCTCCGCTTGTACGACGAGAAAATCGAGCAGGTTCAAATCAACCAGGAAATTCTGGCCCAGGTCGTGCCGCGGCCTCAGCCCATGGCGAGCCAGAAGGTCGCCGATGTGAGTTCGCGTTTGGCGTACGACTTGTTTCATTTCCCCTGCTGGATTGAGCTCAAGTATTTCTGGACGTACTTGCCGAGGATGTCGGTCTCGAGATTGACGCTGTCACCGGGCTGCCGCACACCAAGCGTCGTGACGTCCAACGTGTGCGGCACCAGCGCGACGCTGAAGCGGCCGCGTTCGACGTTCACAACAGTCAGACTCACGCCGTCCACCGCCACCGAACCTTTGGGAACAAGTTGATCGATGAGCGATTCGGGCCCGCGAAACCACATCGTCACCCATTCGCCGTCGCGTTCGCTGCGCTCGACCTGCCCCACTCCGTCGACGTGCCCCTGGACAATGTGCCCGCCCAAGCGTCCGTCAGCAGGCATCGCCCGCTCGAGGTTGACGACGTCACCCGCGCGAAGTCCGCCGAGA
>DASRXU010000242.1:0-7545 GCA_035687365.1 Planctomycetaceae bacterium
GAAGAGGTTGCTCGCGACGACGACATCGAACGATTCAGGCCTGCGCACGAACTCCATCACGGCCCGGTCGACGAGCAGCGACTCGGTCGCCACGTCGGGAAAATCCAGGGCGACGGCGGCAAACACTTCATCCCAGAGAACCATGCCATAGCCCTGGGCGTTACTCTTCGTGATTGATGCGATTCGCTTGCGCGGGCGCGACCGGGCCTTCTCGAACGCCGCGCGGATGATCCGTTCGCAGCCGCGGCGTGTGAAAACCGCGGTCTGAATGGCCACTTCCTCGCTCGTCCCCTGATACAGGCGCCCGCCGACGTTGGCGTATTCGCCTTCGGTGTTCTCGCGGAAGACGAGGATGTCGATCGAGCCGGGCGCCTTGTTCCGCAGCGGACTTTCGACGCCGGGATAGAGGTAGGCCGGCCGGAGGCAAACACATTGATCGAACCGGCGGCGGATCGGCAGTAGCAATCCGTTCAGGGTCACGTGGTCCTGCACCTTGGGGTGCCCGACCGCCCCGAGCAGGATGGCATCGTGCCGGACGAGCTGGTCCAGAAAATCGGCCGGCGCCATCCGGTTGTGCGCAAGGTAATAGTCGGTGCCCCACGGGTACTCGGTCCAGCGAAAGGCCGCGTCGGACAGCGGGGCCGCCGCCTCGACGGCGCGGATGGCCTCGCGGGTGACCTCCGGCCCAATCCCGTCCCCCGCGATCACTGCGATGTCGAAGCTGCGCGGCATGGACAGTTCCGATTCGAATCGATGAAAAAGCCCACCGGTGTTTGCCGGTGGGCTTTGCAAGTCTCAACCTTCAGGACAATCAGGTCAGCCGGCGTCGGGCGTCTTGCGCTTCGATTGCCAAACCGCCCAAGTCAGCCCGACGACACAGATCACAACGATCACCCAATACATGGTGTCGGGCGCTTTGGCCTGCACGTTGACCCCGACCGACTTGAGCTTGTCGATCATGTGAGTGTCATAGGGCAGCACCAGGCCGATGATCAGCAAGCTGACCATGTTCATGACCTTGATCAGCGGATTGATGGCCGGGCCGGCCGTGTCCTTGAGAGGATCGCCGACCGTGTCGCCCGTGATGGCCGCCTTGTGCTTCTCGCTGCCCTTGCCCGTGTTCTTCTCGAAGTCGACCGGTTCGTCTTCAACCATCTTCTTCGCGTTGTCCCAGGCGCCGCCAGCATTGGCCATGAAGACGGCCAGCAGCTGGCCGGTCACGATCATTCCGCCCAAGAAGCCCGCCAAGCCAATCGTCCCCAAGCCGAACCCGACCAAGAGCGGCACAAGTAGAGCCAAAAGTCCCGGGCCGACGAGTTCCTTTTGAGCGGACGCCGTGCAGATATCGACGACGCGACCGTAATCAGGCCGTTTCGTGCCTTCCCAAATCTCCTTGTCCCGGAACTGGGCACGGCATTCATTGACGATCAGGAAGGCGGCCCGGCCCACCGCGCGAATGGTCATCGAGCTGAACAGGAAGGGGACGGCCCCGCCGATCAACATGCCGATGAACAGCGTGGGAGAGGAGACCGAGAGAGCGGACGCGACACGCTCATACACGTCGGTCGTGATGAACGCGCTTTCGCCCTGGCCTCCCGAACCGACTGAAACGATGAAGCTGTTGAACAGCGACACCGCCGCGATGACGGCCGAGCCGATGGCGATTCCCTTTGTGATGGCCTTGGTGGTATTACCCACGGCGTCCAGGTCGGAGAGGATTTGGCGAGCCCGTTTGTAGTTCTCCTCGCCCATTTCGGCTTTGTCGTAACCCATTTCGCCGATGCCGTTGGCGTTGTCGGCGACGGGACCGAACACGTCCATCGAGATGGTGTTTCCGGTCAGGGTCAACATGCCGATGCCGCACATGGCCACGCCAAAGGCGACGAAGGTCGCGTTTGTGCCCGTGTAAACCAGCACACTAGCGAGAATCGATCCCACAATAATGAGGACCGCCGCCACCGTACTTTCATACCCGACGGCAAAACCTTGAATGATGTTTGTGGCATGCCCGGTCGAGCAGTTCCTCGCCAAACTCTTCACCGGTTCGAACTCGGTGCCCGTGTAGTACTCGGTGCACTTGTTGAGGGCGACTGCCAGGATGATGCCGATCAAGCAGGTCCACGCGGCCCGCATGTCGAGGCCTGATCCCGACATTCCCAGGTTGGAAATGGTCGGCTGGTCCTTGGCGAGAATGGCCCCGCTGTAGGCCGAGACCCAGGCTTTGAATTTTTTCGAGTCGTTGCGGATCTCGGGGCTCAGGCTGTCGCGTGCGGCCTTGAATTCCGAGGTCAGGGTGAAGCCCTCGATCGACTGCGGGTACTGCTTGACGTAAGAGTCGTCAAACCGAAGGTATCCGAAGCCCAACACGATAAAGCCCACGATGCTGATCACCGAGCCGATGAGGAAGCCGCGATTCACGCTGCTCATCGCTTCGGCGACCGAGCCCTTGTCGCCTGCTTTAACGCTGTACGTGCTGATGATGCTGGCAATGACGCCGATCGCACGCACGAGCAGCGGGAAGATCACGCCCTTGTGCCCGAAACTGGCAATGCCCAGAATCATGGCGGCGACGATCGTGACTTCGTAGCTCTCGAAGATGTCAGCGGCCATTCCGGCGCAGTCGCCCACGTTGTCGCCGACGTTATCGGCAATCGTGGCTGCGTTACGCGGATCGTCCTCGGGAATGCCCTTTTCGAGCTTACCGACGAGGTCGGCCCCGACGTCGGCGGCCTTGGTATAGATTCCGCCGCCGACTCGCATGAAGAGGGCGAGCAACGTTCCGCCGAAGCCGAAACCGAGCAACGCCTCGTACGCGTGTTCGCCGTACATCAGGAAGATGACCGAGCCCCCCAACAGACCCAGTCCGTCGGTGAGCATTCCGGTGACCGTTCCCGTACGGTAGCCGAGTTGCAGCGCCTGGCCGAAGCTGTGCTGCGCGGCGGCTGCGACGCGCAGGTTTCCGATCGTGGCCAGTCGCATACCGACGAGGCCGACCGTCGCGGAAAATGTCGAGCCCACAAGGAATGCGATCGCGCGACCAATCGCGATGGCCGGGACCGTCTTCGTCCAATAGGCGGCCATGTACAACAAAACTGTGATCAGCACGATCAAGACGGCGACCACACTGAACTGGCGGTAGAGATAAGCGTTGGCTCCCTCGCGCACAGCCCGCGCGATTTCCTGCATCCGCGGAGTGCCTTCCGGCGCCTCGCGCACCTGCTTGACCAGCATCAAGGCGTAAGCCAGTCCGCCCAGCGCGACAAACACGTTCAGGATAAGCAGGACTTTCTCGTAACCGGCGAAGTCCGTGCCGACGAGTGGATCCCAGAGCTTGAATGCTTCCGTGTCGCTGGTTCCCGAACCAGTCGAGGCCGCTTCTGCGGCAAGACCTTTTGAACCCTCGCCAGGACCGGGGTTCATCTGCACCGCCATCGCGGCCAAACAGCCGAAGCCCACAAGGGCCAACACTATGGACGGAACTCGTCGCTTCCACTTCATTGTCTGCACGTCTTCCGAATTATGGGGTCCCAGTTTTGTTGCGCCGTATTTTTAAGGCTCGGATCATAGCCGAGTTGACACGTGTTAACTAGCAATCCGGCCGATCCGAGGCAACCGTCCGGCCAGAAGATCTGACTTGGCTTGGCGGGCCAACCTATAATCGATTCGCGACCTCTTTCGGCCTCGAATTGCTCCCCCAAAAACGCATGAACAATCCCCCCCTCGACCGCGAAGAATACATCGAGCAGGCCTACTGTTTCCGGGCGTTTCGCGAGCGGCTCGAGGATAACCTGCCCTCGCAAGAAATCCTCGGCGGACTGTCGGAAGAGCTGTTGGCGACGACCAACCTGCCCAAGGCCATTGATTTCCTGCGGGGCGAAATCCTGCACAACGGCCGGCTCAGCCCGGGCATGGCCCGCCTGGGCCACTATTTCACCCCATTTCAGACCTTTGTCATGTCCCGGGCTGAGGAAGAGCGCTCCCGCTTTGATCAGAAAACGGCCCTCCTCGTGCTCGAGCGGGTGGCCGAATACCTGGCAGGTAGTCCGACGCCGGCCGGCCTGTTCGTCTATCAATTTGAGTGCATCGCCCGCAACCGCCTGGGCTATGAACGGGGGATGAAGGCCATTGCCGACGACCCCTTTTTCGACAAGGCTTGGCGAGATTGGATTCTGAAGGTTCGATTGCGGCTCGGATCGACCGATTTCGCCCAGCTGATCTATTACCGATCGGAGCAGTATGTCGAAGAGCGGCGCAAGCGAAAAGCGACCTACAAGCCGTCGTACGCGATCCTGTTCGGCCTCAAAGAGGGGCGGATCGCCAAGGCCAATCGCGGTAAAGACCCGCTGTACATGTTCGCCGCCCTGCAGCGGCAGCTGGGCCATCCGGCCGTCCCGCGCGTGCGGGCCGTCGATCCGGGGCCGATCATTCATCCGGCACTCGAACAGCGCCTTCAGCGGATCGAAACACGTCTGAAGATCCTCGACTCCGAAGTGAAGGGTGACTTCAACATCACCGACTTCTACGTGAAACCCGAGGCCAGCGCGCCGCCTGCCACGTGACCCGAGGCAGGTTGCCGGGGTTTCACCCTCAGGCGTTGCCAAACGGGGGCCGGCCGGGTGAGAATAAGTCGCACCCGAGTCTGTATCTCAATTTGCGGTGTCATTCATTGCCCGCGTCGGAGTTCGTGATGCTCAAAGGCGTTCCCCCCGTTATCTCACCCGACTTGATGCACCTCCTCATGAAGATGGGGCATGGGGATGAAATCGTGATTGCCGATGGCAATTTTCCCGGCGATTCCAAGGCCCAACAAATCGTGCGGGCGGATGGGCTGGGAGTCGTCGAGATTCTCGAGGCCGTCCTGAAGTTTCTGCCAATCGACAAGTTCGTCGACGATCCCGTCGCCGTGATGAAACCGGTGAATGCCAAGGATCCCGAGCCACCGATCTGGAAGGATTTCCGGCGACTGCTCGAAATGAGCGAAGGGCGGCGGATTGAGCTGACGCAGACGGAACGTTTCGAGTTCTATGAAAAGGCAGAAGCCGCTTACTGCGTCGTGGCCACGAGCGACTCGGCTCTTTACGCGAACATCATCCTGAAAAAGGGTGTGGTGGTTCCGAAAGCCTAGATCCGTCCCGGCGGACTCCCAGAATGTCGGCACGAACTGCTGCTTCGCGCGCTGAGCTTTCGCCCGATTGGATAATCGGCGAGACCTGCGAGCTGCGATGTCTTTCGCGGTCTTTGCGAAGAGTTTTTTGATTGAAGCGACTTCTCCGATCGCGTCGATATTGACGAGGATCTCCGGCCCTGCGCTCGGAGTCCGCAAGGATGCGACTTTGAAGCCGTCCGCTCTACTGGTCGTTTTGGCTGCTGTGCTCGCGCCGGGCTGCGCGATGATCCAGATTGGCGTGACCAATCCGATCCCCGGCCTGTCGACGGTGGCCGTCGCTCCGTTTCTAAATCTGAGTGCCGAGCGGGCCACCGATGGCCGGCGATTCGCCTTGGCTTACGCAACCGAGCTTCAAAAAGTCCCCGGTTTCGAGGTCCTCCCGGTCGGCGTCACCGAGACGGCGATGGTCGACGCGAAGATCGATCTCAACGACGTCGACGACGTGATCAAGCTGGCGAAGGTGCTGCGAGTCGATGCCGTGGTCGTCGGGGCGATCACCGATTATTCCCCGTATTATCCGCCGCGGATTGGCCTGCAGGTAAGTTGGTATTCGCCCCGGGCGTGGGCCTTCTATCCCGGAATTCAAACCGAACCGGCCGCTCGCCAACAGCTTCATGATTGGGACAAACAGCAGCTCGAAAACTACCACGAAAATCAGAACCGGATCGACGAAAGCTGCGCTCCCGAAACTCCGTTTTGGACACGGGCGTACAATTGTTTCAAGCGGTGGCCGGTCATTCGCAACGTCTACGGAGAACCGACCCTGGCGCTCAACGGGTCGATGCGGCCCGATTCGCGTCTGGTGTGGCGGGCCCAATCGCCTGGCATGGGCGATTCGCCTTACGGTTCACAGTTGCCATCTCCCGACGGCTCGGCGCCCGGTCCGCTCACTAAAATCGCCCACTATCAGGAAGCCAACGCTCCTCAGGAAGTAATCCCGTCTTCTTTGACGGCCTCGAAGCTTCAAAGCGCGGACCCGTCGCAAAATCAGACGTTGGTGCCGGTACCCCGCGGACCGCTGCCTGAAGAGGAAGAAGGCGACGATCCCAACGGGCCCGACGGCAAGCAGCCAGGCTCTGGGCCTCCGGTTCCTCCACTCCCCACACCGAGCCCAACACACTTGCGAAATCCGCCCGAACCCCGCGGCCTGGCACCGCTTCGTGAGGGCGGTGGTCAAACGTTCGCCGAACCCTTCGGTCCCGAACCAAACTTTCTGCCGCCGTTGCCGGGGATCCCCGGGCCAGTCGCTCAGCCGATGCCGGCCGAAGCTCCGCCGATTAAATTGGCGGTTCGAAACCCGTGTACGGCGCCGCTGCCCCCTCAACCGAATCCGTTCAACGCACCTCAACCCATCCAACCGTGGCAGCTCGACCCGCATTTGCCGCTCATGTCGTATACGCGAATCTTCGACGGTGCGGACGCCGACCTGGTGGCGGCCTTGCGCGATTACGTCGAGTTGGGTGGCGACCTTCGCAGCGGCGGATGGGAAGAGTATCTGCACCGGAGCGAGGATTTCATCCGATTTACGGCGTACCGGATGATTCTTGAAATGCTTTCGCTGCACGGGGGCGAGGGAAAGCATCGGCTCATCCTAAAGTTCCGAAAATACAAATAGCCGGTGCAGGCTTCCGACCGATATGACAAAGGCGACATCCCCGCGCGCAAATTTCGAGCTCCTAGGATCGTGACTTCGGACGGAGTCCGCATCTTGGGAATTGCTGCGCCGGGAGCGCACGGCGCGCCCGCAACTCGATGTCTTCCGATTCGTCGTACGAGCGACGTGCCGAATTGTTCCAGGTCAATCGGGGAGGCTGACCTCTGTGGAACGCGGGATGAACGTCCTGGCACTCGTTAAGGGCACCGAGCGCTACGTCTTTTTATACGACGATGAAAGCCATCGCGCTTTGCTGCAGACCATGGGGCGTTTCGCGGCCGACGCGGATCTGAGCTTCACTTGGTATGACGCCGCGGTGTTGAGCCAGAAAGTCCGCCGCCTGCGCGACGAGCAGCGACCCCATCGCGCGGCGACCGAGCGTTTTCCCGACCTGACCTAACGCAGGCGCGGCGAATTCGCGAGAACACCCCGCCGCCGAATGTGCTGCGTAAGAGACCGTGATGCAGTCCGCGATCGAGTCGTTCTTGCGTTACTTGCGGATCGAGCGGAACGTCGCTTCGCTCACGCTCAAGTCGTACGCCGAAGATCTGGAAAGCTTCACGATCTTCTTGCAAGAGCGACTCGGCCAGGTCCCTGACGCCTCCGAAGTGACCGTCGGGATCCTGCGGGCCTACGTGAGTTATCTGCACGAGTGCCAATACGCCAAGACGACGATCGCCCGGCGGCTCGCTTGTTTGCGATCGTTCTTCCGCCACTGCTGTCG
>DASRXU010000243.1:0-4570 GCA_035687365.1 Planctomycetaceae bacterium
CCAGTTCATACGGGGCGGCGCCGCTGGAAAACGCGTCCTGACGACCGTGCAATCCGTCCCATTGCAGGCACTCGGGGAGAGCGGTCTCCGGCCCACGGCTGATCGGCAGCCAGTGCGTCAACCCAAAGACCGGATCGACCCAGCGCATGTGCGCCCAGGGATATCCGAAGATGGCTTCGCGTCCCAGCACGTAGACGGGCGAACGGTTCTCACGCACACGTGCGATCAACTCTTCGAGCTGTTCCCAGTCGTCACCCGACTCATCGGTCACGATGACGAAGACCAGCCGGCGCTTCTGAGTTTTTGCCTTTCGACGATATTCCTCGAGGCAAGCCCTGAGTGCGGCGGCCGTGTTCTCGCGTCCAGATTCATCAACTGTGAGTTCACTGATTGCCCCGCGCACCGCGCGAAGATCACTCGTTGGCTTGGTAATGACCGGATGGATGTGCTCTCCGAATCCAACGACCGCTGACATGAGTGGATCCGACGCGGACTTGGCCTTCGTTTTGCCCTTGTCTCGACGCGTGTCGGAAACCTGCTTGCCGATATCCCGATAGACCCTATTGATGTCGGTACGGATCGCCGCTTGATCGTCGCGCATGCTCCCCGATTCGTCGAAGAGCCAAACGACAAGGATCGGCTCCTCGCGCATCAGGCGAATCAACTCCTCTCCGATTCGGGAAAGGGCCTCCTCGTAGTTTGCGGCCGGGGTCGCCGACTCTCCCTTGACCACGCCCGTTCCGTAGTCTTGTGAAAGTTGATCGGTGCGCTCGGTCAAGTTGGAGAGGCGCTGACTCGTCGTCCCCATCAAGCTGCCCAATGGCGAGACGGCTTCCAGGCTCACGACACGCGCGGCGGGCCGCCCGAAGCTGGCTCCCGACAAGGCCGACGAAGTCGATGATCGACCGCCAACAGATCCTTCACCCGCCGGCTTGTCCTCGCGATCGCTCGATCGACTTTCCGTGGTCAGCACGCCGGTCGATTCGACGACGACTTTCTCATCGACGGGGTCGCCAGTGTCAACCGCTTCGACCAAAACGTCCGGGGCCGCTGCCACCAAATGCAGTCGCACCGCATAGAGCAGGGCCAGCACGACGCCGTGAAAACACGTGGACGCTACATACGACCGAGCGCTCCGCTGGCGAACCATCGGCCACCAAGCTAGAAGCCCACTCAATTTGACGGCCATAGGTCACACTTCGCGTCCGCGGTTCCGACGCTGGAGGATGCGCTTAGGGGATTGATAAGTTCGGATCATCCGTTTCCATTCGAAAGGGAAGCTTCCCCCGTCGTTGTCTTTTCCGTCTTGATCGCAGAGGCACGAGGCTCAAACTATTCCACGAACGTCGCAGCCACGAAGCCGACCGCTGAGTCCAGCTTACGCCCTGTCGAGGCCGGCAGCAGTCGAGTGGGGCCTTCTGCATCGTCTGCACGAATTCGAAGAAGTCCGGCACGATCTCCGCACCCTCGGCCGACTCCTTGGGTTGAGAACCACTCGCGACCGAAAACGGACGAAGGGCCTGGGCGACATCTTCAGCACGCTGGGGACGTTCATTCGGTTCCCGGCGCATCATGCGGGCGACAAGATCGGCAATCGCGAGTGGGACGTCGGCTCGAAAAGCTTCAAGCCTGGGAGGCTCGTTCGCAAACTTCGCGATGATCGTGTCCTCGATATTCAGCCCCTCAAAGGGGAGCCGGCGGCCGAGCGATTGGAACAATGTGCAGCCCAGCGCATAGATGTCCGACCGCACGTCGGCGTCCCGCCCACTCTTAATCTGCTCCGGAGCCATGTAGGCAAGCGTGCCGAGCGTCCTGCCGTCGACGGTGAGGTCGCCCTGTTCGTCGAAGCCCGTAACGAACCGCCCCAAACCCAAGTCGAGAATTCGCACCTGGGGCATCGTGTCGACAGAGTCGGCCGTGACCATCACGTTCGCGGGCTTCAGGTCCCGATGGAGGAGACCACGCTCGTGGACGTGTTGAAGGCCGACGGCGGCTTGCCGGACGCATTCGCACGCCCAGGCGATAGGAAGACTTGGCTCTCGCTGCATCCATTGCAGGAGATTCCGGCCACGGAGGAACTCGGTCACCAGAAAATAGCAGTCACCCAGGCAACCCGCATCGAGCGCCAGCACAACATGCGGACTTTGCAACGCGGAGACCAAGCGAATTTCCCTGAGAAATCGCGCCAATTTTCGCTCGTTACTGGCAATTTCCGCCGCCATCACCTTGATCGCGACGACGTGTTGCGTTTCGGCGTGGCGGGCTTGATAGACGACCCCGTTTTTCCCCCGCCCCACGAGTGCAATCAGCGTGTATTTTCCCAAGTGAAAATTGCTGCGACCAGCCCGCAGTTCCTGAGCCTGCCACGGCGTCAGCCACCGCCGGAGAGTCAAATCGCCCAGAATCTGGGTGCAATCAGACGCGTCGTCAGCGAACTCAGGCAGCAACCTGAGCTGCTCGTCCGTTAGCAGTCGGCTCGTTTGGAGCGCCGCGAAAACAGCTTGCTGGGATTCAAGCTTCAAGCGATTGGCCCACCGCCCGTTCAAGGAGTCAGGAAGAGGTTATTGGCTTCCTCTCAGGGAGCCGTTTTGAGAGACACTTCGACCCATCACGGGAGCGAGATTATACCGCCTTCTCAGGTGCCACCGATGCCGGACGCCTCTCTCTACAAGCACTACCCCTATTTGAGAATCACGGCGCCCAATGCCTTGTGCGGCGCATGGTCGACGGGCCACAAAAAATGGTCGTCGGCCGGATCGTTCGTCTGGAATTGCAAGGCCGCCCCTGTCTGCCCGCCGCTAAACAGATTGATTTCACCGTCTGGCAGAGGCTCGCCGACTTTTCTGCTGGTCCAATTTCCGGTGATGGCGCCTTTGGCGAACCGTGCCAAAAGAGCGCCTCTATCGGATCCCTTCTCCACAAACATCTCTGCCACAGCGACCGACGTGAACAGATTCCGCTGAACGATCAAGTCGATGATGGCACCGGGCGGCGTATCGCGGAAGACGATTGCGCGATCCAACTTGTGGAACGTGTTGTTGACGATCGCGAGATCTTTAAAGGTCAGTCCGGCCGGTTCGACGCGGATCCCCACCGACGCCTGCGTGATGATCGACTCCCGAACATCAATTCCGGACACGGGACCGCCGAACGCGATGGCCGAATCGAACGGCCCAAAGAATCGACACCCCCTGATCGATAGATTGGATGAGGCATCGGCCGCCTTCTCGAACCGCACGCCCGTGCCACCCGCCCGTTGGCGGCGAAGCACCAGATGGTCCAAAATGCAGCGCGATGCAGGTCGCTCCAGCCCCATCGCTCCCTGGATGAGAATGCTTGTCTCGCAATCCCCCTGAATTTTGAGATTTCGGAGCTGTGTGCCAACGAGATACCCGGAAAGCTCGATTGCTGGTCGTTGGTTGGTCGCGTCGATTTCAAATCCCTCTAACGTAAATCGCTCGACGCCGTGGAGGCGAACGACCGACTGATTGTCCGGAGGGGACAGAATCGCCGGAACCGGATCGTCGCAAATAATCCGCAGCCCTTTGGGAAAATGAAAGTCTTTGTTGTCGATGTCAATCTTTTCGGAGTAGATGCTGTGCCATCCGGCCACCTTGATGGTACGAGATTCGGCTTTCGACGTCGGAAACAACATGTCGTTTGCATAGGAGTCGCGAACAAAATCGATGGCTTGAGCAATGGTCTTGAAGTGGCCCCTTGGTCCAACGCGAATGTCGCCGTCGATGCGCCGGCGCGGTGGCGCTGGAGCGGTCTGCGGCTCCGGCAAAGCCGTTTGTTTGGCGGCCTTTAGGTCGACGGGGGCGGGGGGTTCCTTTTCGCGAGAGGCGTACCAAGCCAGTCCGCCGAGGACTGCGACCAAAGATGTTAAACCCAAGGCGATGACTTCGAGGCTCAGCGATCGGCGCAAGCGCATCACCCAAGGCGTTCGACGACGCCGAGCAATGAGGGCGTCGATCGCAGACGAGTCCTGTTGATCGATCAGGTGAGCCTCGGTGACGCCAGTTCCAATGGTTGCGGGCCTGTGCCTCGAGGAAGTCGGCGGAGAGCCTGTCCGAACGGCGCCCGACGCTGCGGCACTGACGGCTGGCGGAACATTCGAGCCCTTCGAACTACGGGCCGTGGCCTCTTGGGGAATGCTGAGGGGACTCAGTACGGCGGGATGTTGTCGGAGCCATTTCGAGTCGGCATGACTCACCAGCCATTCCCGCAGGACTTCAGACACCTCCTCGGCCGTTTGATAGCGGTCCCCGGGAGTCTTGGCCATCATTCGACTCAGAATCAGCGCCAGGTCGGCAGACACGTCTCCCCGGATTTCAGTGATCGAAGTGGGAGCTTTGCCGATGTGGCTCGCGGGACGTTGCGCGAGCGTCCCGTTCGGGAACGGCGGATGTCCTGCGAGCAAGAAGTAAAACGTGCATCCCAAGCTATAGATGTCGGACCGGCCGTCGATTGCCTGGCCGTCGCGAGCTTGCTCCGGTGAGAGAAAGTCGGCGGTTCCCGGGATCCGCTCTTTGTCGACCGTCGCCGGAGTAGACTCGTCGAATAGTTT
>DASRXU010000244.1:0-6209 GCA_035687365.1 Planctomycetaceae bacterium
CCGCGCACTCGTCCATTCGCCCAAGCTGCTGGTCTGCGACGAACCGACGGCCGCTCTCGACGCAGAGTCGGGCCGCAAAGTGATGGAGCTGCTACGAACGACAACCGTGCAACCCGGGCGAGCCGTGATCGTCGTTACGCACGACAACCGGGTCTTCGACTTCGGCGATCGGATCGTGCACATGACCGACGGTCGCATCGATCGGGTCGAACAAACCGGCCGGAAACAAACCGCAACCAGTCTCGAACATTCCGCTTCGCTCAATTGAACTTCGGCGAGGAATCGAACCATGCGCCGCTCAATCCTGCTTCCCCTCATCGCGTTGGCAATGGTCGGTCTGACCGTTCAGCACATCACCGCGCGGCAACAGCCGATACCAAAGACCGAGCCGGTCATCGAGCCGCCTCGCAGTAACTTCGAGCAGACAGTCGCGGGCTCGGGCATCGTCGAACCGCGGACGGAAAATATTTCGATTGGATCGCACCTGTCAGGCGTTGTCGCCCGCGTGTTCGTGCGGGTGGGGGACAAGATCGCTCCGGGGAGTCCTCTGTTCGAGATCGACACGCGACAGATCGATGCCGAAATTCGCATCCGCGATTCAAAGCTGCGTAGCGCGCAGGAGCAGTTGTCTCGTTTGGTCGCCATGCCGCGGCCCGAAGACGTCCCGTTGATGGAAGCGCAGCGCCGCGAAGCGGAAGCCACCGTCTCCCAAAGTATCGACACGCACGCCCGCACCGAGCGATTGCGGCACTCTGGCGCCTCCACTGAAGAACAGGTAATCCAAGCCAAGTTAAAGGTCGATGCGGCACAGGCCCAACTCGACCGATTCCGGGCCGACGAACTGCGTCTGAAGGCTGGCTCTTGGAAAGCCGACACGTCGGTCGCCCGGGCAGCCGTCGAGATGGCGCGAGCCGACCTCGACTGGGCGAAGAACGAGCGATCGCGCCATCGAGTGGTCGCCCCGGCGGTCACCGCGCCCAGCGGAGACACGGTGGAGTTCGACGTCTTGCAGGTCAGTATCCGGCCCGGGGAATATGTCTCGACGCCTTCCAGCCAGACGCTGATGATCCTCGGCGATTCGGCTGAGCGCCACGTGCGCGTCGACATCGACGAGCATGACATTCCGCGCTTCGATCAACACGCCAAGGCTTACGGCCGCGTGCGCGGCGACAAAGGTGCCCGCCTTCCGCTCACGTTCGTACGGATCGAGCCGTTCGTGATTCCGAAGAAGTCACTCACCGGCGACGCGACGGAACGAGTCGATACGCGTGTGTTGCAGGCGCTGTACCGCATCGAAGGGACGTCGCCCGCCGCGTTCATCGGCCAGCAGATGGACGTCTTCATCGAAGCCACGGCTCGATAGATCGCGCTCGCTCGCAATGGTGATTGCCCAAGTGCGAGGCCTTCGTCTATGAGCCAATCTGCGGAATTCTGCAAAATTGTCCCAAGAACCGCCGGCGGCGAACGAACTCACGCGGTGAACAGGCAAATTCCGCCCGTCCATCAGAGTGGACTCATCGGAGCCGACGCATGGGTGACGTGTTCTCGAGGTTCAATTTCGGGGAATTGATGGGGTTTCTCTCCGTGAGCGGCGGCTTGTTGGTTGCCGTGATCGCGATCGTTGGTGGCCTGTGGGCCGACGTTCGCAAGGCGGAACTCGCCTCCGCGCTCAAACATGACATGCTCGATCGGGGCTTGTCGGCGGACGAGATTCGAACAGTCCTGGACGCCGGCACGAAACGCGCGGCCAGATGTTCGCGCGAATCGCATGCGATGAGCGCCTAGTCAATCGGCACGTCCCGACTCAACCGAGCAACTCGACACTACCCGTGCTCAACTGGTAAGTGCCGCCGACTACCTTTAATTCCCCCGAATTCACGAGCTTGGATAAGATCGGCTCGAGGCCCTTGAGCCGTTTGACGCCTTCTTTCACGTTGGCGTTGATGACGTTGGTGAGCTTGTTCCCCGGCTGACCGGCCACCATTCTCACGATGGGCCGAATCGGATTGATCAGTTCGCCGATCGCGCCCGGCAGCGCGTCGTTGGATTCGATGTGCTCGATGGCCGCCTTACACGCGCCGCACCCGGTGTGTCCGAGCACCATGATGAGTCGCGCGCCGAGTTCGGCGACCGCATATTCGATGCTCCCCTTCACGGTGGGGCCTGCGCCGCTGACGATATTGCCCGCGATGCGGACGACGAACAGATCGCCGATGCCTTGATCGAAGACCAATTCCGGCGCAACTCGCGAGTCGGCGCAGGCCATGATGACGGCGAGTGGAGCTTGTCCTGAGGCCGCGGCGGCAAAATCCTTGGGCCCTCGTCTCGGGTGGATTAGCCTGCCTTCAACGAACCGCTGATTCCCCTTGAGTAACTTCTCGAGCACGGCGTCAGGCGTCGACTGCGCCGGCCGGTCGGCTGCCCGCAGAGCAGAAACGCTGGCGACCCCCCAATGCCCGACCACGCCAGTCGCAATCGCCAGCCGCTGACAGAAGTAGCGCCGGGTGTGGTGTTCCGATTTCTCCACGGTTCGATTCTCCTGATCGAAAACATCTGAAGGGGATCGGCTCATGAAGTCCGAGACCGCCATCTGCGGATTGAGAGTGCCTTGTCGCGGGTCCATAATAGTTCCGCGACCGTGCGCCGCAAATCGTAGCGCGGCCGGAAGGCAGCACCGTAAGCGAAGGCCTCGAAGGAGACGCACAAATGTCCCACCGCAATTGGCACACGGTTGCGGCTCTTTTGGGAGGGGCAGTCGGGATGCTCTCGTCGGCGGCGGCCGAGGCACAGCAGCGCCGTCCCCTGCCAAAATCGGTCCGCGTGGTGTACTGCGTTCCCACCGATCGAGAGGTGCGGCAGGACTATCGCAAAGCGATCGAAGCCGGCGTCGTCGAGATGCAGCAGTTCTATTACCGTAGTCTGTTTGGTCGGACCTTCTTACTCAATTCGCCGATCGTTGAGATCTACCACCCGACGAATGAAGCGCAGTGGTACACCGACCACGTGCCTGAGGCCAACCCGAACGCCGAGCACCGCTTCTACGTCTCTGAAAACCTGTCGCGCGAGATCCGCCAGACGTTGGGCGCGCGACGCAACGACCCGACGTACAGATGGATCTTTTACATCGACTGCCCGCCGGGCTGGGGCTCGGGGGCGCAAGGACTCTGCATCATGTGTGATGCTGACCTGCTCGGACTCTCCGGCCGTTCAAAGGAGGACAAGCGCATCTCGCGCTGGATCGGCGGGATCGGCCACGAGTTCGGGCACGCACTCGGCTTGCCGCATCCTCCCGACGGTTACGATATCCACTCGATGATGGATCCCGAAGGCGGTTTCCGCGCCTACCCTGACACGTATTTCGCCGAGGCCGATCGCAAAAAATTGCTGAAGCACCCCTTCATTGCCGAACGCAAGCCGGTGGCCGGCATCACCCAGGCCGCTCTCTATGACGGGGGCTATTTTGTGCATGTCGGCAAGAAAAGGTGGGAAGAACGGCGCACCGACTCGAACTCGGTCCTTTACTTCAACGAGACCGAGCGGGACGACGAGCACATCGTGATTCACGATGCGACCCGAGATATTTCAGTCAAGCTACCTGTCTCGGACGGGAATTGCTTCCTCTCGTTCAAGGGCGAGCCGTGGCGAAAGTTCTACCAGATAAAGTGGTGAAGATTTTCAGTGGTTCAGGAAGCACTGGGGGCTTCCTCCGCTTCCCAAGGAATCGTGTAGTGGGTTCCCTCCACTTCGATGCCGCCCCGCCGACCGGGAACGACGGAGCCATAACGTTCGGCGAAGAGTGGGCGAAGGGGTCGGGCTCCTTCGGGGGCCATCCACAGTCGCAGCAGATGACGTTTGCGTTCGGGGTTAGGCCAATCCTCGAAGGCCGTGCGATCGTGTAACAACGTGTGGTTGTGGACGAGTTGGATGTCGCCCGTCTTGAATTCCATTTGGAAATGCAGTGCCGGATCGTTGGAGAGCGCATCGAACAGGTCGAGAGCTTCGATCTGTTGCGGAGTCAAAGCGGGGACCTCGGCAAACCGCCGAGCGGATTCGATGTATTTGCGGTGGTAGATCGCCGACAGCAGGCCGTCGTGCCAATTGAAGACGGGGATGTTGAAATACGGCTGTTTGCCCGTCGGCACTTCTCCGCGCCGGTCGGTCTCGATTCGCTCGAAGAGCACCCGCGCGAGGTCGGAGCGGCGTTTTCGCATTTCGTTGAAGATGGTCACGGAACTGACCAGGCTCGAGAGCCCCCCCGCTTTGGCCGGCTGTAAGCAGAGCAGCCCGACGATATCGCACGAATCAGTATGATAGTTTTGCCGTTCGTTCGTTTGGTAAATGCGAACGTTGGGATCCTGACTGTTGAGGCCCACGTCTCTCACGTGCCCCAATAGGTGGCCGTGCCGATTCTGCGAACGCAGATTTCCCAAGTGCAGACCAAGCCCCAGGAACGCGACGGCCGACAAACGACGGCCCCATTTCTGGACCGGAAGCCCGCGCAGCAGAACAAAGCCCCGCCCATCGAGCACTTCGTCGAGAACCCGATCCAGGCGGCCACTCAAGGTCGGCAGTGGAAAATCTTCTCGACTGACGGTCGCCCAGTCGCGCTCTTCGACCGCGAGCTGCCGGCTGGCCGACTCGATCTCCACCAATTCGTCCGGCGAGAGAAATTCGATCCAATCGGACCGACGCGCCATGTCGGGGCCGTACCAGGCAGAAGGACCATCCAGGGCGGGAGGGATTTCCATCATCAGTGCTCTTGCGGTTGCGCGCTCCGCGAGGCGAAGTCGGCGAACTTTTATTGCTGCCTCGTGAGCGTGTCCATCGCAATTTGGGTGTGAATGGCCGCTCCAATCGGCAGCGCATTCTCGTCGACTCTAAAGCGGGGATGGTGAACGCCGTGGCGGGTTTCCCAATCCGCGGCGCTCACTCCCAAAAACGCGAAGGCTCCGGGAATGCGTTGTTGAAAGAAGGCGAAGTCTTCGCCGCCAAGCAGCGGATCCATCGGACGCACGTTTTGGCCGCCGACCACAACTTCGGCGGCTTTCCGCGCCAGGTCCCAAGACGCTTCGTCATTCACGGTCGGCGGATAATCGACGTAGGGATAGCTGATGGTGGCCGTGCAGCGGTTCGTGGTCGCAACGCCGACAATGATCTCTTCGATCCGTTGTTTGACGACGGCTAAGCCCGCGTCCGAGAGGCTGCGGAAGGTGCCCGAGATTTTGACGGTTTCCGGAATCACGTTGGACGCCACGCCGCCGTGAATCGATCCGATCGTCACCACGGTGGGAGAGAACGGGTTTGTCTCCCGGGAGACGATCGTCTGCAGCTCGACGATAATCTTCGCAGCGCAGGTGACGGGGTCGATCGTGGTGTGAGGCATGGCCCCGTGCCCGCCTTTGCCCTTCACCGTCGCCTCGAAGCAGCCCGTGGCGGCGAGGATGATCCCCGGATTGCCGGCAACAGCCCCGGTATTCAACACCGGATAAACGTGCAGCCCGAAGATGCGATCGACTTTAGGCCCTTCGAGCACACCTTCGCGGCACATGACGTCCGCCCCCGCCCCGCCTTCTTCGGCCGGCTGGAAGATCAACTTGACCGTGCCGCGCAGCTCCGACTCGTGCTTTTTCAACAGCCGGGCCGCCCCCAAGAGCATGGCCGTGTGGCAATCGTGCCCACACGCGTGCATCTTGTTGTCGATTTCGCTGCGGAACGGGACGTCAGTTTCCTCGTGGATCGGCAGCGCATCCATGTCGGCCCGCAGCGCCACGCACGGCCCTTTTCCGTCGCCGAGCGTAGCGACGACCCCCGTCTTCGCCAGCGGATACTGATACGGAATGCGCAACTGATCGAGCGTGTCACGAACGAGCTGACTCGTTTTGACCTCTTCGTACATCAATTCCGGATGGCGATGGATCTGCCGCCGCAGCGTCACAATCCACTCGGAGATGTCTTTCGCTTCTTTGAGTATGTCCATTGAGCGTTTCTTTTCTTCCGAAATGGCGGGTAACCCGCTCGGGCCAAGCTCCGATTGCGTCGATTGTCACTTCTTGATTGCCGGCTTCTTCCCCAATGCGATCAGGAAATGCTGGCTCCGCACGAAGAGGGATCCGTTGGAAATGGCCGGCGTGGCCATGACATAGTCGTCCGTCGGGTTGACGGCCAGCAATTCAAAGGTCGGCCCGGCCTTCACGACGCGGAACTCTCCC